>JANXLY010000338.1 GCA_025354885.1 Acidobacteriota bacterium
GCGATGTCGCGGGCAACGGATGGTTTTTCGGCAATGACAGCAATGATAGACAAGCGGAGACTCTATTTTAGCGGTCGGCAACTGCGGGCGATCAAAATATATTGGTTCTTAACACTGGCGCACTGCAGACAGCGGGGATAAAAGCTATTCTTAGAGGCGCGTACCAAGCAGCTTTCTTAGGGGAGCGTGGATTATCGAGAAGAATGGGATGCGGTTTGGCTTCAAGACCGATCTCATTCCATCGTTGAAACAGACGAGACTGTAGACACAGTCAAGAAAAGAGGGCCCGACCTTTAGGCCGGACCCTTCTAATTTCTTTACCGAGAAGCTTTCGAAATTGCAATCAGCAGCGGCGATACCGCAGTACCAGCGCGGCTAAACCGCACCCAAATAGCGCCAGGGTCGAAGGCTCGGGAACACCGTTCGAATTTGTCTCGAACTGCAGATCATCGATCGCAATAAAAGAAGATTGAATCTGCAAAGATGCGATGTCGCTAATCGCGCTGTCAATCACCCAATACTCATTATCTGCTGTCCTAAAGCTGTAAGACTGACCAATAGCCCCAGTAGCATCACGTGTAGTCAGAGTCAGACTTGAAGGCCCGGCGATACCGATTCCAATCCGATTTGTTGCGTTCGAAAGCAGGATCGAAGTATCCATAGCCCAACCCACTCCACCACCAGTGCCAACATAGTTAGGCGAACTCTGGCTTCCACTATAGAAACCCAAAGGGTTGTTCGCGTCACTGATCGATGCCACACCAACACCGACGTAGCGATTGACAGCAAGAGCAGTGCTCGTAGCCGCATCATCGAAGTTCACCAAAACTCCAAATATGGGACTCAAGCTTGGCGATGGCGTTCCTTGCACAAGGCTTGCAAAGCCAAGTTGGCTGACGGTAGCCATCGAAATAATAAACGCCAAAGTCTTCATTGATTTCATGTTCTAGATCCTCACAATTCAGAATCGTCCGAAATTCCAGCAAGAGCACAAACGCTGCCATCAAACGTTAAGAGACTTACTGTATTTATGGCTCGTTCAAGTAGATCTTAGTGCCGAAAAACGGTACTTGTCAATATCAATGCGGCCAAGAACCGGCTTGATGGTTATAGTACCTGCGGAATGCGCACAGATCAATAATTTAACAATGTTGCTTTCGCAATAGTACTAACTCCATGAAACTCCCTACTATTTCCGTTTTAACTAAAATGTACTAGTACTTTTTTCTCTGGCATAGCAACCTTTTCATTTTCAACTTGCAATTCGCCGAAATGACCGAAACTACCGAATCTTCTTTGAGTGGCACTTTGCAATCCGAGCCGCCTTTCTGAATGTGCGTCGGTTGGGCAAGCCGTCCCGGTTTGCCCAGCCAAACAACTCCTTGCTGGTTAGGACTCACACTTCCTAAAACGGCGGCGGGCTATGGCTAACACCGTGGTGGCGGCGCCGACGAGAGCCATAGTGGCGGGCTCCGGTGTCGCAGTTTCTGAGGTCGGGCCAGGATTGTCGCGGGGAATGTCGTAGATGGAATGGTTGTCGGTTTCAAAGCCGGTGCTGGTTCGAGAGTTGTAGAACATCACTTGATCAAAGAGAGTGGCCCCGGTGGTGGTGAAGTTGACGTAAGCATATTTCTCGCTTGTGTTCTGGCCTGTGTTCGGGTTGCCGTTGTAGGGTGCAGAAAGAGGCGCCATGATGGCGGAGACGTTGAATGATTGCACCAATACGTTGTTGTTGTAGAAGCGGAGTTCGTTTTGCGAATCACTGGCAGCCCAGTAGACGCCAAAGAAGCTCAGGTCACGCTTGAAGTCGATGGTGTAGGAAGTGGTATTGCTTTGCGCGCCAACGGCAAGGTACATGGTTTGATTGGAGCCGCCCCAAGCATTCGGATTTGAGATCTGACCCCCAATACTGTAGTCTCCGATGACGGAGGAATAGGCCCCCAGGGAGCCAGCGGGCAGGAGGTTGAAGGTCTCTGTAAGAACTCCGGAATAGCTGGTCTGTTGTACGCCGGCAGCCTCGACGTTAAAGATAATCGCCGCAGGAGCAGACTGGATCGAAATCACAGCTGCAAGAATCGCCAAATTCAATTTCATGCTCTGATCATGCGGGTTTGGAATTGGGCTTACTTGAACCAGTAATACTCAAACGAATGGAAAAAGTAAGGGATATTCCCAGAGGACGAAAGGCTAAGCGGCGTCAGCCTAGACCTGCACCATGCGGCGGGTGCCTTGTCAATTTTTTAGTCTTGCTTGGACTCAACCTTATTGGCGAAAAAGCTTCGGCCAGTTTGCGATCAAGGAGGGGATCGCCAATGCTACAGCGGATCGGAGGAAGCGGGAAAAAATTGGAAGGAAGCAGAAGCCTTTGCCGATAAGGCACGGCCAAGCCGCTATGGGCATAACGCTCAGTGCGTAAGCTTTTTCCAGTCCTCTTCGTAGTAGCGGACGAGGGACTGGTCATTCAGTCGATTCGGTTCGGCGGGAATGGGCTGCATGTCGATTGGGAAATCGAAGAGTGCAGGCAGGTTTGTTAAAGAGAGAAAGCGGAGACCCGCTGGCAACTGAACAGGCGGCTGCCATTGTTGTTTGCCAGCAATGACAAAACCCCACTCGCCAAAACTTGGCACATACACATGATAGGGGCGAGTCTGGAACTTGGCAGCCTTGAGCGTTTCTACAACGCACCAGAAGGACTGGCGGGCAAAGAGCGGGCTGGTGCTCTGGACGACGAAGAAACCGGATTCTGCAATGTGGTGGCCGAGCAGTCGATAGAAGGCCGTGGTGTAAAGTTTGCCGAGTGAAAAATTAGTAGGGTCGGGAAAATCGATGATCACGGCATCGAACATTTCCTTAGTCTGTTCCAGCCAGACAAAGGCATCGGCATTGATGACGCGCATGCGCTTATCGGTGAGCGAGCCGCC
This sequence comes from Acidobacteriota bacterium, assembly GCA_025354885.1. GTDB lineage: Bacteria > Acidobacteriota > Terriglobia > Bryobacterales > Bryobacteraceae > Bryobacter. Next base: position 2,922 of record JANXLY010000338.1, read on the forward strand.
GTTGAGTTGTTTGAGGTAGCTGTGCGTGGCGAAAAGCTGGGTCATCTCCGGGTCGAGATCGACTAGTGTCAGTTGTTCGATATTCCTATACTTGAGAACTTCGCGGGCTGCGAGGCCATCGCCACCACCGAGGATCAACACGCGACGAGCGGCGGGCAGTGCGGAGAGCACAGGATGAACCAGCCCCTCGTGATAACGGTATTCATCCCCGGAAGCGAACTGCAGGTGGGAGCTGAGATAGAGGCGGACATCGTCTTTCCAGCGAGTCAGAACGATGCGCTGGTATTTGGTCTGGCGACTGAGAATGACCTCATCAGAATAGAGATTGTCATCTGCAGCGGCCATGATGTAGTCAGCTGAGAAGAGGCCTCCCGTAAGGGCAGCGAGCACGACGAGCGATGCTGCACGCAGGCCGTTGTAGCGGGGAAGCTGTTCGCGAAACAGCCAGGTGCTCCAGAGCGCGACGCCCGCATTAACCATGCCAAACAGCAGCGCGCCACGAACAAGACCAAGCTTGGGAACGAGCACCAGAGGAAAGAGCAGCGAGGCTCCGAGAGCACCGAGATAGTCGAAGGTGAGCACGTGGGCCACCAGGTCGCGAAACTGGAAGCGGTGCTTGAGGATGCGCATCAGCAATGGAATCTCGAGGCCCACGAGAATGCCGACGATGATCACGAGCAGATAGAGAATGAAGCGAAACGACTGCGTGTAGGCGAAGGCAAGAAAGAGGATGGAACTGGAGAAGCCACCGACCAGACCCACCATCAACTCGATCGTGATGAAGCTGCCCACAAGGCTCTTGTTGACATAGCGGCTGAGCCAACTGCCAATCCCCATGGCAAACAGATAGCTGCCAATGACGGTGGAAAATTGCAGAATGCTATCGCCGAGCAGGTAGCTGGCAAGAGTGCCCGCGATCAACTCATAGATGAGTCCGCAGGCCGCAATCAGCAATACAGAAAGAAATAAGGCAACAGCCATCGCTTAGTGAACTGCGGCAGCAATGATAATGCACATGCCGAGGCTCATGAAGCCGACCATGATGGCGAGGGCGATATTTTTGCCTTCGATGATTTCTTTCCAGAGATCGTAGGGAGTGATTTTGTCCCAAATCATAAAGCTCAGTGCGAAGATGACGATGCCGAGCATCGCGTAGATAAAAGCGTTGAAAAACGCCGTAGGGTGAAAGCTGTCCATAGTGTTATTTGCCTCCCGTGTATCGGTGGTAGTTGGAATAGATTGAGCGGTAAGAGCCAGGATTGTCGCGGACGCTACGCGGTACGTTTCGTACCTCGTCGCCTCTGTTGAACATGAAGCCGTGATAGCCCAGATAGCCTGAAAACATTGTGAGCAGAAGGCCGTAGCCCCCATAGAATTTAGTCATCGTCCTCGTCCTCTGATGATGCAGTTGCAGAGCTTCCGGACGGGTCGGATTCAGCCCAGCGCTTGCCTTCAAAACTCGCCCGGCGGATCAGCGCCCAGAGCGGTGGAATTAAAAGAAATGGCCACACCACAAAATAAGGCCAGATGACGGCCACGTCACGCCGGACAGTCACCTGATAGTTCACTCGTTTGGCACTGAAAACAGAAGAACCCAAAGCGTTGGCCGCACCTGGCTTGTCCATGTCCGGTTCGATGCGGAGATAGTATTTTCCACCTGGGACGCCGCCGATGCTAACGGAATCCGCGCGATCCCCCTCGCTCCAGGCTCCATCAGAATCACTACCGGTGTAGTAACTGACTTCCTTGCCGAAATCATACGCAGTGCCAGTCTGTTCGTTAATCAGCGCAAGCCCAAGAAACATCCAGTCGTTAGAGAGATCCGTCTTGATACGAACTTCAACGTTCTTTTCGCCACCACTCATCTCGAAGCTAGGCGTGACGAAACTTGGTTCACCCGAACCAGGAATGAAGTAATACTTTGACTCGAACACAGTAGCGCCACTCGCCATCATGGAGGTAATGATCATGGTGATCAGCAGCAATGCACTGAAGAACGCCATCAGCATCCAGACTGGCTTGGTGGAGCCGTAGGGATTGGGCTGGTTGGAGTAGACCCCTTGCGGAACTGGAGGCGAATCCTTTAACTGAAATGCAGCCCAGATATCCTTGCCAGGAGTGTAGGTCGCCAGACTCCAGGTAGTCTCTTTGTCATCGGTTTCTGAAGCCAGCGAGTAAGGCGCATCCACAAAATCTTTGGCCGTAACGGAGTCGTTCAACTTCACGCGCCAGGGGAATTCACCGAGTACAAATTTTGTCGAGGGCACAGAGCTTTGAAAGAGCTTGTACTTGCGATCAGCATAGCGAACAGCGGCATGGCCCATCACGTTGTCAGGACTGGGCAGTGCTGTCACCGGTACAATGTCGTTCCAGTGCCCAGCGTATTCACTCAGATAGCGGAAGCCGCGAAAAGGGTTGTAGAGGACATACTCATCCCAAAAGTATTCGGTGCCATCGGCGACAATACCGCGGCGCTGGAAACCGGTAACCTCGTAGAGCTGGCCATCAAATTTGCCGCGTGTACCGAGAGGAATTTTAGGTGTGAAGCGCTCTACCTTCTTACCGAAGCGCTGTAGCAACTTTACCTTTTCATCAGAAACGTCAAGGATAGAAAGGCAACTCGAGCAGGCAGCGCTCAAGCTGGAGCCCATGCCGCGCAGTTGTACTGAACTTCCGCAATTGGGGCAACTGATTGCTCGTACTTTCGGTTCAGGACGGAGTGCGGGCATTGCTTACCATCCCTCAAACTGACGGAGATTTTTGAACTTCAAATCATCAAAGCTGATGCTACGTCCGGAAAACAGCAGCGGAGTCTCGTCCGTGTAATCGACAGTCAAAAAGCGCGCGTCCTGCGAACGCAGATCCACAAAGCGGCAGACAGTTTTGTCCCAAAACTGGAAGGGCAACTCCCCCTCGACAGCGCGGTAATTGGCATCCGTGAGAGTGGTCACAGTGTAGTAGATTCCGTTGACGTCCACCATCGTGCCAGGATCCAGTTGCACGCCATTGAGCGTGGCAGGCCAGGGGATCAATTTGGTGACCGTGTATTGAAGCTGGGCGTCAGAAAGCCAGCCGGATTCTCCGGTGTTGTAAACGATGTGCCACTCGTTCCAGCCACCATTTTCGTATTCGTAGCAGATGCGGCCAATCACGACAAAAGGCTTGTTTTCAAAAACCCCTTCCGTTCCGATCATGATCGGGCTGGGGTCGGCCGGATAATCAGAAACCTCGCCCACTTTTTCGATATCAACATCGGTGCGAACGAGGATGCTGGTGCAAAACGGGCAGGTCGTCTGCACGGCCTGAGACCAGCGAAAAACGACGGGTGCACCGCACTGGGGACAATTTGAAGCAACCTGACTCATGCGCTGTAGGGTCTCTCCAGTTTTCGCACTGTGACTTTTTCGGCACCAAGTACTGCTTTGAGGGCCGCATTGAAATCATACTCTGGTCGGGGGCGGCAACAAAAGACATTTAAGCAAATAGATGAAAATTCCGGAAAGGTGTGGCAGGCAAGATGGCTCTCGCTGAGCAACAGCAATCCCGTAATGCCACCAGGTGTGGTTGCCGAGGGCGGAAATTGATGCCACAACGCCGGCTGGACGGGATGCAGATCCATCCCGTCCACCAGCATTGCGAAGAGTTGATGCAGAGATTCGAGCTGTGAAAGATGCGCCGGGTTGCACCCATGCGCATCAATCACCCACTCACAGCCAATCATCTTAAACGTCGGGTTGCTTGAAACCGCATTCTGTGCAGAACTTGGCGGCCTTGAGATTCTTGGCACCACAGTTCATACAAAACTTCGTCTCGCCGACAAGCGTGGCACCGAGGGCGGCACCTGCTACGACGGCGGCGACAGGGGCAACCGGAGGTGGAGCCTGCGGTGGCGGGACTTGTTGCTGATTGGCCGCAGCAAAGGCACCAGCCATCTGGCTCGCCATGCCCATGCCGGCTGTGAGACTTGCGCCGATGCCAGCCAATCCGCCTTCGTTGGCGGCAGCGATTTCGATCGACTGAGCCGTCTTGAATTGCGTGTACTGTGCCATGTTGCCGATCATGTTCATGCCGATGCGCTCGTCGAGCAGCTTCTGCAGTTCTTCGGGCAGGCTCAGATTTTCAACGATCAGCGTGTCGAGCGCCAGACCCATCGCAGCAAAATCGGGCTGCAGGGTAGCCATCAGCGCCTTGCCTACTTCGATCTGATTGGCAGCCATGTCAAGGAACGGAATGCCCGATTGGGCAAAGGCGTCCGAGATATGGGCAACGATCGAATTGCGCAGTTGGCCTTCGATTTCGGCGACACGATAGATGTCGCGTGTCCCGGAGATCTTCGCATGAAAGGTCCGAGGGTCAGACACATGCCACGAGTAGATTCCGAAGCAGCGCAAACGAACCATGCCGAAATCCTTATCGCGGATCGTGACTGGTTGAGTGGTGCCCCATCTCTGGTTGGTCTGTGTGCGTGCCGAGAAGAAGTACACATCGCTCTTGAAGGGCGACTGGAACATCTTGTCCCAATTTTTGAGATTGGTCAGGATCGGCAGTGTCTGGGTACTGAGAGTGTGTAGACCGGGTGAGAAGACATCGGCGACTTGGCCTTCGTTGACGAAGGCAGCCATCTGGCTCTCGCGAACGGTGAGTTTGGCACCGTTCTGGATTTCCATGTCCTGCATCGGATAGCGATAGCTGAGGACGCCGTCCTCCGGTTCGACGTAATTGATTACGTCAATAAATTGTTTTGCAGCAAAACTTTTTAGGTTGTCGAGGATACTCATTGAGCCTCCCAAGGCTTCAATAAGCATAACGGAAACGCCGCAGCTTTGTTCCAGGAATCCGCAAGCGATGGAAGTGGAAGCCACATTCTGACCTTAAATCGACCTCAGGCATGCCCGAGCTTTGTTTCGCGGCGATATTGTTTAACTATTATCAGCAGGACCTGCTGGTTCTGATCCTCCACTTTGAACGCTTTCGTTCGCTTGCGGTTGTGGTAGTTTTTGGCAATCTCACATGAAGCCCTGCTGGTATTCCGCAAAGAACTGCTTCGCCGTGCCGTTCTTGAATTCTGGCAGCGCAAATACGGTGCTGGGTGTCCAGTTTCAGTTATTACTTGCGCACTGATTCTTGCAACCAGCATATCCTCAGAAGATCACTCCTGGTTTTCTGGAGCGCTGGCTTCAATACTCGGGATTGCCCTATGGACGGCAATCTCCACTTACCAGGTCCAGTACCTTCAAACAATGAAGAAGTTCCGGGCACTGGATTCACCGCAGGCCACGTTCCTGGCAGAGAAAGCGTCGTTCACCATAAGTTCTGAACTTGGCTCAACCACACTCAAAGGGTCGGCAGTTCAGCACCCTCCCACTGGATTGTCTGTCTTCAGAAATGCGGGCATTCATGGCCGAGCGAGTCAAGAATGCCGGGGGCACCTTTACTTCGGCTTCACACCAACATCAACTACGCAGCGGAAGCCAATGTCCGCAGACTTGTAAGCAGCAGGAATACTCCCGGCCTGCACATTCACATTGACCAGGAGAGGCCGGTAATAACTCCCGCCGCGAATCTGCACCCATAGATCCTTTTCCGTGGGTGGCGGCTTCATCAAACCAGCCATGCTCTTCACGAGAGAGGGCGTCGGATTCACCCGCTCGTCCACCCATTCAAAAACATTTCCAGCCATGTCGAGCACCTCATAGGGGCTCCTGGAATCGGCAAAGCTTCCAACTGGCTTCGGGCCCTTCAACGCCTTCAAATCAGGGTTGTCGGCAACTACTGCCATCGTAGGCAAATGCTCATAACCCCAGGGATAGGTTCGTCCCATATTGCCGCGAGCCGACTTTTCCCACTCCACCGCGTAGGGAATTCGCTTACCAGCCCAAGTGGCAAACTCACGAGCATCGGTGAAACTGACATTCACTACAGGCAACTTCTTCGAATCATCATCATCTGGAAAAGTTTCCGGCAAAGGCCAGCCGCGCTCGAGGCTGAACTTTTTGTAGATCTCGTTGCTCACCTCAAGCTTGTCGACATAAAAAGCCTTCTGGGCGCGCTTCTCGTTTGCCTCTCCAAACAGAAAATCGCCTTCCTTGACCAACACCATTTCACCGGTTGCTGACTGGAGTCTTGCTGGCAATTCAACAATCGCCACTCCACTGTCCTGCTTTTTCTCCGGCCCTCCGGAGTTGCCGCGCGGAATCAGGTTGACCGCAAGCAGCAGGATGATCAATCCGGCGGCGATCGCCGCAGCGATCAAAGCCACCTTCGGAATCTTCTGCTTCGGCTTGGTCAGTTTCGTGATCGTATCTACATCGCCCGTCTCCATCGTCTTGAGCACAGCCTCAAGTTCCCTGATGATGGCGTCGAAATTCTCGGGACGTTTAGTCTGATCCTTTTCCGTGCAGTGCTTTACCAGTTCCACAATCGCTGTAGGGACCTGGGCCTCAATTAGCGGAGCCGGATCGAGCGGCTCGTTCAAGATTTTGAAGAACACCTCATGAACATTTTCAGCTTTAAACGGTTTGGTACCTGTGAACAGCTCAAACATCACAATGCCAAAAGAGTAGACGTCGGCCTTGTCACCCACGTCTTTTGAGGTGACTTGCTCGGGAGCCATATAATAGGGGGTTCCTAGCGTATATCCAGTCCGCGTAATTGAAAGATCTTTGGTTTTGGCAATGCCGAAATCCATCAGCTTCACGTTGCCAGCCTCGCTCATGAAGACGTTATCCGGCTTCAGGTCGCGATGAATAATTCCAAGCCCGTGGATGTGTTTCATGGCTCGCGCCAACTGCACAAGGACACGCAGTTTTTCAAGAACTCCAGGAAGTTGCGACTGCTGAATCGCCGCGCGAAGGTCATTGCCCTGCAGGTACTCCATCACCAGATAGGGTCGACCCTCATGCTCTCCAAAATCATAAACACGAATAATGTTTTCGTGCGAAATTGCTCCCGCAGTCTGGGCTTCGCGCAGAAATCGCTTCTTGGTGTCTTCGTCGTGCATGCCGCTGTCGGTGAGAATTTTCACTACAACGATGCGATTGATCAGCGTGTCGCGTGCTTTGTAAACATGCGACATGCCGCCACCAAGAAATTGCTCGAATTTGTACTTGCCTAGCTGCTGCTGTTGCATCAGTTGCCGGAGCGGGCCACGTTGCTGGTGCACTGCAACCCGGCCAAGTATCCTTTCCGGAACAACGGTATGGGCATTTCGAGATCCAGAATCATCGAAAGCGGTTTGCCCTGATCGTCATTCATGATCTTGGTGCCCGAGCGCTGGAACCACGTCACCGTATGGGAAGTAGCCGAGTTTTGATTCCAGCGTTCTGCATCGTTGAACCATTGAAACACGCCCAGCGGGCCATCAAAGCTGACCGTACCGCCGCCTACAATCGTTGTGCGTACTCCAACGCCCTGACCATTCCACACAAAGGGCTTGGCCGGTGTGGCCGCGTTCTTGAACTCGCCGCTCTGCCCGTCAATACTCAGCTTCACCTCTCGCTTCATCTCGACATTCAACTTGACGGAATAGCGGAAGTTGGGGCTCGGATTCATGCCATAAGCAGTTGCAGTCACAGCGGCAAAGCGATTAAATGCAGCCACAAAGGTTGGCGTCAACGCCATCGCAGGCGTCGGAACAGCGCGATAGTCACCGCCCTGATTGATCAGCATGCTCTTCAGTTTCGATTCATAGAAGGTCCAGAGAGCGCCAGTTTGCGGGGCGAAGATCGAATTGAATTCCGTAATCGTCGCCTGACTCTTGGCCGCAGGATTGAAGGGATACTTCGAGATCAATTCGCTGAACGCCTTGCAGAATCCGGCACCGGCGCCATTCAACTCAGCCGGGCCCAGCCCGCGCAGGAATGTCTCGACATAAGTAATCGGATCTTCCATAATCTTGAGTACTTGCCCATCCACTCGATCTATCGGGTCAGGGCGAAACTTCTGCGCGACACTACGGGCCGTCAGCTTGGCCGTGGTTGCCTGAGCAAGACTCTGCGCTGCAGCAGGATCCTGCGCCGCCTGACTGGCCGGCATATTTGCGATCATCTCGATCGAACCCTGCAACTGCATCAACCCACCCATATACGGCTGATTCTCTCCACCAATCAACTGCCCGACACTGGCCGGAGCCACGAGCAACTGTGTCGGCTGAAACTGTTCAGAGATGCTCTTCTCAGCAACCTCAGTATGCTTCGACGCGAGGTAAACAGCAGCCAGCAAAGGGCTCTGATTGCTCGCATGCAGCTTCAGTTTCTCAGACGCGTCCTTGAGGCTTGCATAACGCAAGACCGTGACACTCTTCAGATAAGCCTTCCATTGATCGGAATAGTCTTTGTAGTAACGCGTGCGGAGCCGCTGCTCCAGCTCTGTCAGGTTCACGCTCATCTTCACTGCTTCACCAAGCACCCACTCCTCTCCGCCAAAATACTTCGGCAGATTCTTGAGCGCGTCCTGCATGAACGCAAAGCCTGTCTTCGAGAAGGCACCCTGCACTTCTTTATCTACGCGCACGGCCTTGAAGCCATCGGGATAAAGCTTGTTGTAGTTGATGCTGGGATTGGCACGATTCGCCTCTGCCAGGATCGCGTTGTACAGTCGCTCTTCCCCTGAAAACTGTTTGAGGAATTGGCGCGTCCGATCGACAGTGACGGAGTCATTCTCGCGCGAAAATGGATTCGATTCCTTTAATTCTTCGGCATAAAAATCAAACTGTTTCCCGACCAGTGCGTAGCGCTGCGGGTCCACCTGCTTGACGCCCTGCCAATACTTCATCAACACCGGAGTGAGAAACATTTTCGTACTCTTATCCGGATTCGAAGTCGTAATCAGATATGCCTTGAGCGAATTGTATGTCGTCATGTAATCGTCCTGCGGGCCAGGCGAAGGAGGCAGACGTTTCATGAAATCGAGGACCGCCGTTTGCGTCTCACCAAACATGACATTACGGAAGCTCTCAAAGTAGAGCTTGCGCGAAGTGGGCAGCAGCATGTCGCCGGCATACAAGCCCCAGCGCATCATCAGGGGCGCGCCATCCCTCTGGTAACCACGTAATCGCTCGAGCACGCCTCGCAATCGGTCCAGCTTGTTCAAGCTATCAAGATTAGGCACTTCACCCGGTGCCACCTGCACTCCACGCAGAGCCCTGGACGCAGTAGCCAACTCCGTTTCGAGAGCACGATTGTTGAAGTAGCTCCAAGTGAACAGAGTCGTCGCAATCAGGCCAAGAGCAGCCGCCACGCCGAGCAGAATGCGGCGAGTCGTATTCGTTTTTGTGCTGGCACTCGCCGCACCGAGGGCCGCCTTATCCTTTAACAACACTTCACTGAAGAAGCGCGTAATGAACAACCACTGTGGCATGCGGCGCTGTGTGCCAGCCGCATCGGAAACCACTACCGGCCGTACACCGGAGAAATAGAAGCCGCGAACAAATGGAGAAATGGCAAGCTGGCTTGGACGACAGATATCGACCAGGAATGTCGTTGCCGCCTGCTTCAACTTTCGGAATTCACGCGGAAATTCATAGATCGGCGGACGCCCCTGCTGGTTCGCATCTCGTTCCTGCAAGCTCACACGCCGCTCAGCCAGACTACGGAACAATTCTTCGAGCAGTTCGGAAAAACGCTTGCCCGCCTGCTCGGCATAGACTCCCGTTGAGGCCATGTCAACAATCGGAACCGTGGCACCAAACACCTGCGCCACTTCGTCATTGCTGAAGTAACTGACGTAATTCGCAAAGTGCGGCATCTGATCCGCCTTCGTAAACATCACGTAGACAGGGATGCGCGCGCCCAGCGTCTTCGACATCTCGATCAGGCGCTGGTTGAGGATACGCGCCTTGGCCGTCATCATCTCTCCAGCACCTTGCTGGAAAAATTCTTCCATTCCAACAAACATAAGTACGCTGCGCGGAGCAGGAGTCGAACCAGTCCGCAGAGCAGTCATTCCCCCAGGCGCAAAGCGCTGCGAAAATGCCTTCCAGAGCTTGTCGTTCTCCAGCAACGTCGGAGCCGCCTCAACAAAAACAGTCTTCTTCGCCATCCACACATTGGCAGTGCGCGTCTGCACCAGTTGATTGCCTTCCTGATACACCAGGCCCGCCAGCAGCTCCGGTTCAAGACCGCTGTTAGTAATGAGCGTCGTCTTGGCTGTCCCCCTCGCCCCCATCACAAAAACAACCGGCATTGTGGCCAGACTCGCCCCACTTGCCTGCAGCTTACGGTCTGCTTCAGCAAGTACAAAGTCGAGCTCGGCACCTTGTTCCCCGGCCAGCGCAAGTGCCCGCTTGCGGCGAACGGCCATCACCCTGAAATAAATAACAATGCCCGCAATCGCAGTTCCAATCAACCAGAAGAGGATGCGGACAAACCACACATCTTTGCCTTTGAGGCTGACCCAGTCGGGCATGTACCAACCGAGCACCATCCACCCGATCCAAAGCGCTGCAGTGATTCCATAGAAGAGCATTTCCTGGTTTCTCCTCTTTACCTTCTCGTCATTTCTTGAGCGATCGAACGCAATTCATCTGCTCCAGATCCCAGCATCAATTTGTAGGCAACAAAGGCCACAACAGCCGAGGCGCACATGCCGCCACCAATGTAGACCATGCGTTCAAACCACGGGTCTCTTGTGGCCAAAACAGCATCGGTCTGCGGCAATTCTCCGGAAGGAGACAATGGCGGCATCGCACCACGGATGCGTCGGCATTTGTCCATGCACGCATCCACAATGCGCTTCAACTCCGCTCGGCCACCGGCGCTATAGCGGCCCTGAAACCCAAGGCTGATGCAGAGCGCATACAACTCGAGCAAATCGGAATTCGGCAAACTGTCCGGCTGACGAATCGTGTTCTCGAGATTCTGGAAAAAAATTTCGCCCGCAATGTGAACACCAAACAGTTCTTCCTGCAAAGGCTTCCTGCGCCAGTCAGCAAAGGCAGGCTGGCTCTGCGTCAGGATTGTCTCATCGAGATAAGCAACGATCGCGAACATCGCGAGCTTCGTTTCTTCCTCTGAAAACGTCTTGCGTCGCGCATCTTCGATCGACGCCTTGAGCGCCGTTTTGATGTGCTCTCGCAAGCCATAAGGATCTTGGGACATCTGTGGGTTTGCCCACACTCGCACGACGGCTGTCAGCGGTTCTTGGAAGATCACCGCCAGCGTTTCGCGCTCCATCAAGGTTGGATTTGGCATAAAACCCCCTAGGCCTCCAGGATGACAATTAATTCTACTTCCGGTGCCGGAAATTCACCGGGAACATAAACACCCACCTGTTTGATTCTGGCAATCTGCTGCCAGCACGGGCCAACACGCGAGATGGTGAAATACTGCATTTCCGTTTTGATTTGAATCTCACTCGGTGGAATGGGCATATGGTGTAATTCAAGCCCAGGGTGCGCCCCTTGCACAAGGCGCTCAATAAAGTCTCTCGAACAAACTTTGATCAATTGCGGCGTCCGCAGAATGATCACACTCTCCGCCGTTTGCGCACGCACTCCAAGAATCCAGCGCGACTTGGCAAGGCAACGATCATCCGCCACCGCGCCTTCATAGAGATAGGGAGCATAAAGGGTAAGAGGAATCTGCTGCGAACTTGAAGGCAGTATCGTTTCAAGCGCCTCTCGAATATGCGCATCCAGTTGCGGAAAACAGCGCTCGGGCTGGAGGTGGTCGTAGAGTGGAAAATCCGACGGATCCATTTTCAGATTGAAGGTGCACAGCGCTCCACCCAGCTTCAATAACTGGCAATACAACTCTTCTGGATGACCCTTCTTCACTGCGGCACTATGCTTCAGATCGGCAATCGCAGAGTTGATGCAATGTAGATACCAGAAGCTCGCCACATCGCGCTGACTCATGCCCCCAAGCTTGGCGCTAGCCCGTTCCGGCCTTAGAGCACTGCCTTTGGACATCAGGATCTCAACCAGCCGGTTCAACATCACCATCAGCCGGCGCGACCCCTGTATGGTCACAAGCGGTGGAATAAAATCGGGATCAAAAATAAGATTTCCGGCTCCGTCACGCATCACCCGCCCGATCGGCATCGTGGTGAGGTTTGGAGTGAGTTCGTTGTCGAGCAACAGGCGAAAGTTCTTACGCCCCATCGTTACCGGGCGCTCTTCGGTACCGGCATTCTCATCCACAACTTTCCGTTCGGATGGGGCAAAACGTGTAGTCTCGTCGCTGCAGTTGGCTCCACCGGGGTTGTAAGGTGGCAAGGCCAGGTGCACAGTTGCATAGCGCGCCACGGGGCTGATGAGTTCCGCAACAGGGCGGCTATCTGGCAGCGCATCCGATTCGGGCATCACAAAAGCCAGGCCATCCGGCATAAAGCCTCTGGCATGCAATAGTTCAATTCGCCCGTTTTTCAATGCCTCATCACTCCACTCGATCCCGGCGAAGCCGTAGGCAGAGTAGTGCAGTGATTGCGAAGTAAAGTCGATCAGATCTTCGAAGTAGCGCTTTTGGGCCTGAAAATGATGAGGCGCCAGGTGCATTCCTTCGGACCAAACGACGCGAGAGAGTTGCTTCATCGCAAGTGAGATCTCAGGCTATCATAAAGGCACGAATTCATAGGCAGTTACGACCATGTCCTTCGAGTCAACATACCAACTTGTAGCCCCCATCGCCGATTCGGCGGAAGCGCTTTCATACAAAGCCGTCATCAAGATGACCGGAGAGGAGGTGTGGATCCACATCGTTCGCACCGACGCTCACGAAGTCTTGGCCATGGCAAAGAAGCAGTACGCCACCGCTTCGTTTGGCGAAAAGCCAATTCTCGAAGTTGTGCAGGAAGGAGCCAAGTCTTATATCGTCACTCGGCCACTGCCCGCGGGGGCAAGCCTTCGCGATTGGCTTCTAACCCTGGGTCAGGCCAGAACCCCAGACCCACTGCAAAAGGCCGGCGCATTCAAACTCGAAAGCTATGCCACTCCCGCACCCGCAGCAGTTACGCAAGAATTGCCGTCTTACACGCTGCCTCCGCCGCCCGTAGCGCCATTACCACCACCAGTCGCAGCCGCCCCTTTAGCTCCCCAAGCTCCCGTTTTTGCAGCACCCCCTCCACCACCCGTGCAGGAACCTGGCGAGTTCACCCGTATGTTCAAGGCCCAACCTGCAGCGCCGCAGGCTCCCGTGGCCCAACAGCCGGATGCTTTCAGCAGTATGTTTCAGGCACCGCCGACTTCTGCTGCGGCCACTCCCACTGCAATTTCCTCCACGGCCCAGATGCCAGCCTTTGCTGCTCCGCCTCCAAAAGCTCCAACTCCTGCATCGCAGGAATCCAGCGAATTTGATCGAATGTTTCAGTCGCCGCTCATGCAGCACACCCCGGCACCGATCAACCCGATCACCAACCCCATCGCACCGCCACCCTCGCAACAGGCAGGCGAATTCACGCGCATGTTCAAAGCCGTCGAACCCTCAAGCATTCTCCCTACTTCAGCGCCACCTCCGCCACCACCACCTCCGAAATCGGCCCCGGGCGACTTCACCCGTATGCTTCAGGTACCTTCCATGGGAGGGGGACAGGCAGCACCTTCCGCATCGACTCCCCCCTTCGGCGCTCCAGCACAACCACCGCCCTTCGGCGCTCCAGCCCAGCCACCGCCATACGGCGCTCCAGCCCAGCCACCGCCATACGGCGCTCCAGCACAACCACCGCCCTTCGGCGCTCCAGCCCAGCCAGCGCCCTTCGGCGCCCCAGCACAGCCACCGCCATACGGTGCTCCAGCACAGGCAAAGTCCTACCAGTCTCCGGCTCAACAACCTCCGCCGGCTCAAGCAAGTCCGTCTTCCCCCTCATCGAGCTCCAGTTCTCACGGCTTCAACAAACCCGCAATCAGTGGCCCCACTTTTTCGGCCCCTTCTGTCAACATGAGTGGCATGAGCGGTCCGTCCATTTCGAGTTCCGGCGAAATCTCCGCAGGCAGAATGCCAACCCCATCCTTTCACCAAGGCAACGTTTACGGCCCTTCGATGTCTAACATGTCGCCGTCGCTTGGTGGAGGAAGTTTCTCTCTCGACAATCTGCCAGGCTTCGGTTCGGGCAGTGCCCCCGCTGCTGATCCAGGCGTCGCCCCACCTGCTGCAGGCCCGCTGTCTTCGAGCAGTGCACCCATGAATCCCAACGCTCTTTCCACCGGTGACGGCGCTACAGGCTTCTTCCGCGCTCCCGCCCCTCCAGCGCAACCCATGGGTGCTGCACCTCCCGTCCAAAGCGGACCCGGTGAATTCACTCGCATGATGAAGGCCCCGCCGGTAGCTTCTGCGCCGGCCGTAGGCGTTCCAGTTCCACAGTCGAATGCACCCGCTGCATCTCACGCTCCGTTGTTTTCACAAGCAGCACCGCCCCAGGGTCAGTCCGCTGCGCCACCGGCGGCCGCCGCTCCGGCTCCCGCACCCGCTCCCGCCTTGGGCTTCCTCAAGGGAATGAGTATCTGGATGATCATCGGGAATGTAGTTATTGTTCTGATGGTGATCGTATTAATTTACGTAATTATGAAATCCAGTCGCTAAGTGATTGCCTGATCCGCTAGTCTTGGATTAGAGCATGGAAAAAGTACTCGCCATCCTTCTGGCTGGAGGCGCTGGAGAGCGCCTTTCTCCTCTGACACGCCATACCGCGAAACCAGCAGTCCCCTTCGGTGGCATCTATCGAATCATCGACTTCACACTCTCCAACTGCCTGAATTCAGGGCTCCGTCGCATTTTCGTTCTCACACAATACAAGAGTCTCGAACTCACCCGCCACATCCGCGACGGCTGGTCCATCTTCTCTGGTGAGATCGGCGAGTTCATCGAAACAATGCCGCCCATGAAGCGCATGCACGACGACTGGTACTTGGGTACGGCCGACGCTGTCTATCAGAACATCGAATCGATTGAGGCAGAGGCGCCCGACCTTGTACTTATACTTTCCGCTGATCATATTTACAAAATGAATTACACGGAAATGTCGGATTGGCACCGTCAACAGAAAGCCGACATCACCATTGCAACCATTCAGATCCCACCCGAGGAATCTGGACGCTTTGGAGTCGCAACCATCAATCCTTCCTATCGCATCATCGGCTTTGAAGAAAAACCCCAGCATGACCACCCCTCACGCTCACCCTTTGACCCCACCATGGTCTCCGCCTCGATGGGTATCTATCTCTTCAACACAAACATCCTGCTCGCCGCGCTCCGTGCTGACGCCGCTGATCCCAACTCTTCTCATGACTTCGGAAAGGACATCCTTTCCCGCCTCATCCATCAGCACAGCGTCAGCGCTTACGACTTCCACGACCTCAATGCAAAAAGAGTTCGCTACTGGCGCGACGTCGGCACCCTCGATGCCTACTACGACGCCAACATCGACCTCGTCTCTGTCATCCCGGAATTCAACCTCTACGACAAGGCCTGGCCGATCCGCACCAACCCGCCGATGTATCCACCCGCAAAGTTCGTCTTCGCTCAGGAGGGTAATCGCATGGGAGTCGCAATTGATTCCGTCGTCTCCCCGGGAGTTATCGTTTCCGGCGGTCGCGTGCAGCGTTCCGTGCTCTCCCCCGGAGTTCGCGTCAACTCTTACTCGGCCATTGACGACTCCATTCTTCTCTCAAACGCCGAGATCGGTCGCAACTGCCACCTCCGCCGCACCATCGTCTGCCCGAATGCCAAGGTACTCGAAGGAACTCGCGCAGGCTTTGATGCGGATCAGGATCGCGCAAGCGGCTACACAGTCACTGAAAGTGGCATTACCGTCATCGACTAAGGGATTCACCCGATTGAATCCGCTGCGTACTTAGCGCACCATCAGACTATGCGTCTCTATCTTGCTCTGGCCGCCGCAGTAGCCTTGGCGCTCATCGCCTCTGCTCGTCCAGGCCAGAAGGCCATTGAGGTCCATGCTTCTGCCGGCATTCTGAGCGAGCATGAACTTCAGGCGATTGAACTGCTAGCCCCGCAGCAACAGGCCGAGCGTCTTCTCGAACGGGCGATCAGCCGCTACACTGGCGCTCTGGACCAGATTGAGAATCGACTTCCGTCTTGGGCAGCTAAACTGGATTACTCAAAAGAGCTGCAATCTTTGACCAGCCTCGCTTACAACTCCAGAGAACTCCGAGTCCGTGCTGCCGCAATTGAGCTCACGCTATCGGCCTTCCAAATCGCCAAGGAACCTGCAGCGGCTCGGAGCTTTATGGAAAAGCTCAAGCTCGGTCCAGACAATCGGCCCTGGAACTTGTGGGTGCTGGCGCTGCTCGCAAACCGCGGGGTAGAAGCGGAAGAGTCTCGTCGAATTCTGCTCGAATTTCTGAGAGACCCGGACGACAACACTCGGGAATGGGCAGTGAATTCGCTCGCCATGATTGGTTCCGACGAAGTGATCGAGGCCTTGCTCGATGTATTCGGGCATGACAAATCTCTCGAAGTGCGCGAACGCGCCGGTTGTGGACTCGCTGAGAGCGGCATGATGACTCAGGAGCAAAGGCGTAAAGCGATCCCCGGCCTCATGCGTTTAATGGACGACTCGACTTTGGACGAAAAAACACAGTCCTGGGTGTTTCAGGCACTGCAGGAGATCAGTGGCCAGCACCACGGTTCAGACCGCGCCGCCTGGCACACCTGGCACAACAAACAGCGCTAAGCCCGCTTATACGCGATCATGGTCCGCACGCCAGTTGAGGATCGACTGTTTAATTTCCTTCTGACTCTTCAGCTTCCCCGACAGCACCTGACCCACAAGCCCAGGGAGTTCCGCATCTGATGCAAAGCGCAAAGCCACAATCTGACCGGTGCGCAGGCTTTCTGCAGCCTTCGCCAAATCAGCGGATAACACTTGCTGGTAACGAAGCCGCTCCTCGAGGCGAATTGTGCGGTCCTGTGCTTTGAGTGCATTCACCCGAGTGAGAAAGCCCATCACAAGCAACCCCACCGCCAGCAGCGCAAATTCCGCGCTATCCCAGCCCGGATTCGCGATCAGCCTGCGAATACTAATCGTCAGATGCAACATCAGGATGGGCATCAACACGAAATGGAAGGGTGGATGAAAGCGTGCGTGGTTCTTAAAGTTTTGTGTAAGTTCAGCCATAAAAATCCTCAGTTTGCCTCTGCTGTGAGAGCCTTCTGCGTATAGTCCTCGCCAGGATTGATGAACTGGTTCATTTCGAAGTTGTGCTGGCGGTCATGCAAGTCGCGATATCGACCACCAAGCGCCATCAGTTCAGCGTGATTTCCGCGCTCAACAACCTCACCACCTTCAATCACCAGAATCTGATTCGCCGTACGAATTGTCGACAATCGGTGAGCAATGACAAAAGTCGTCCGGCCCTGCCGCAGTCGGCCCAAAGCATCCTGAATCATCGCCTCACTCTCACTGTCAAGACTCGAAGTCGCTTCATCCAGAATAAGAATTTTCGGGTCGACAAGAATCGCCCTCGCAATGGCAACACGCTGGCGCTGCCCACCAGAAAGCTTCACGCCGCGCTCACCGACAATCGTGTCGTAGCCCTTCTCAAAGCGTTCGATAAATTCCGCACAGTGCGCCACTCGACAGGCTTCAGCAATCTGCTCTCGCGTTGCACCAGGTTGCGCAAAGGAAATATTCTCGGCAATCGTGCCGTCAAACAGAAAATTATCCTGAAACACAACACCAAGATTCGAGCGGTACTCGCGCATCTTTAGCCCAGTCAGATCACGCCCATCCGCAAGAATGCGGCCGCTCTTGGGCTGATTGAAATTCATAACCAGGCTGATCAGCGTGCTCTTGCCAGATCCACTGGATCCCACCAGCGCCGTCGTCGTTCCTGCTGGAGCGTCAAACGATACATCCTTCAATACCGGTGTTCCCTCCTGATATTCAAAGCCCACATTTTCGAAACTGATGTCACCCTTCAACACTCCAACCGTCGCCCTTCCGGCGTCCTCGGCATCTTCACCCTTCAGGTCGAGTACTTCGCGAATGCGATCCAGCCCAGCCAATGCTTCCGTGATCTGCGTGCCAATCGAAGCAAGCTCCACAACCGGCATCGCCATCATGCCCGTGAAGGCCGCATACATGAACAGATCGCCCAGGGTCATCTCGTTGCGCATCACCGCATGACCACCAAAAAGAAAAATCACCATGCCAATCGCGCCCACAATCATCGACGAAAAAGCCATCACAAACGAAACGCCCGTCATCGACTTCGCTACGTTGCGAAACAGCTTGTGCGCGCCCTTGGCGAACACAAGCTTCTCTCTGCGCTCGGCAGTGTACGCTTTCACCACACGAATTCCGCCCAGGCTCTCGCTCAATCGTCCCGTCACCTGAGACTGTATTTCGCCACGCTCGCGGAACAGCGGCCGCAAGCGCTTGAACGCCACCGACATCACCCCACCGAACACACCCAGCACGGCAATCGTAATCAAGGTCATCTGCCAGTTCAAATAAAGCAGCACAATCAGACACATCGTCGCTGTCACTAGTCCACCGGTCAATTGAACCAGGCCAGAACCCACCAGATTGCGCACGCCTTCGGCATCCTGCATGATGCGAGAAATCAACTGCCCCGTCTTCATCGAATCGAAATAGCTCACAGGCAAGCGTTCAATGTGCGCGTGTACCCGTTTGCGCATCTCGGTGATGGCGCGTTGTGCGGCAACACCCAACACCTGTGCCAGCACAAAAGCGGTGATCGCCTGAATCATCGTCGCGCCCAGCGCCACCGCCGCCACCTTCCACAACATGTCGCCCCGGCCCTTGCCAATCACTTCGTCGATTACGTACTTGGTCGAAGCAGGCAACACCAGACTCAATCCCCTGCTAATCAGCATAAGCAACAGCCCTAGCGCCAGACGCCAGCGGTGATGCCAGATCAGTTCCTTCGCTTCGGCAAACGCCTTTGAATAATTGATCTTCTTCTTTTCAGTCTTGCCGCTCACTTCTTTTTCTCCTGTACAGCTGCAATCACGTCGGACAGCCGGGTTTTATCAAGCTGCTTCATCATGCATTCTTCGGCTCTTCCAAAAAACATGCGCAACACTGGCCCCACAAGTTTCCCGATCGCGCAGGGATGCTTCACGCTCAGCCCGGGTACGGGCAGCACGGGCTCATGTTCCACCGCGCGATAAATTTCGCCCAGCGTGATCTTTTCGGCTGGCCTGGTCAAAAGTGCACCGCCATTCTGACCCTTTTTAACTTCGACAAGCCCGGCCTTCACAAGCATGCCGCAAACTCTCCGAACCACTACAGGATTAGTTCCGACACTCCGCGCAATCGCCTCCGAGGTCACAACCATGCGGTCGCCAAAGGCAATCATTCCCGCGCTGTGCACGGCCACCGCGAATCTGCTGTTTTGAGACATGCCTATGTAACCACATTGGTTACGTAACCAGTATAGTTACATTTCTGCAAAAAGCGCAACTCCGGCAATTCGTCGAGCGTCGGGCCTTTGCGCACCCGGAACGGCAGTCTGTATTGAGGCCCGCAACAACTTATGAGATCTTGTAAGCCTATGCGATCATTCCGTATTCCAAGCTGGGTGCGCCGTGTTCTTGCTTCGCTCGCCGTGCTGGTAGCCTTGGTCGCGCTATTGGCCGGCGGACTCTGGCTTTACCTGCATCCCTCCATCGAGCGCATCGACGGCATCGTCTACGGTCAGCGCGGTCCTCGACCTTTGACCATGGACATACTGCGCCCAGGCAATCCGAACGGGATCGCCATCGCGCTGATGGTCAGCGGCGGATGGCGTTCCAAGAAACCCGGTGAGACTCCCCTTTTTCTCGTTGCCCCATTAATCCGCGCTGGCTACACTGTGTTCGCCATCTGCCACATCTCCCAGCCGGAATCGTCGGTCATGGAAATGATCGAAGACATGAATCGTGGAGTGCGCTTTGTCCGCCACCATGCAAAAGAATACGGCATTGATCCGAATCGCATCGGCGTTAGCGGCGGAAGTGCTGGCGGCCACCTCAGCCTGATGCTCGCCACGCGTGGTGGCCCTGGTAACCCCGCCGCACCCGATCCAGTCGACCGAGAGTCCAGTAACGTTCAGGCTGCTGCTATCTTCTACCCTGTCACTGATCTACTCAACCTCGGACCCTCCACCGAGAATCCTGGCGATGGCGGCCCCCCCATCAGCTTCCGCAAGGCCTTCGGGCCAGATGCAATGAATATGCCCATCTGGAAGATCATCGGCCACGACTCGTCGCCGATCTATTACGTAACACCAGCCATGCCACCAGTGCTCATCTACCACGGCGACGCCGATACGCTTGTACCTCTCGAGCAGTCCCAACGCTTTTGCGCCCGCGCAAAAGAAGTAGGTCTCGAAGTCCCCCTCGTCGTCCACCCTGGTGGCGGCCATGGCTGGACAACCCAGATCTTCGACGAGTGGAAATTCGTCGAATGGTTTGATCGCCATCTGCGGAGCAGGAATTAAGTTCAGGCCCTTTAAGCCAGGATCTTCTTCACAACCTGCCCGTGTACATCGGTCAGCCGGAAATCGCGCCCCATGTGGCGATAGGTCAGACGCAAATGATCCAGCCCCATCAGGTGCAGAATGGTTGCCTGCAGATCATGAACGTCCACCGCATCTTCAACAATATTCAAGCCAAGATCATCCGTCTTGCCAATCACTTGCCCGGGCTTCACGCCACCACCGGCCATCCAGATCGAATAGCCGTTCGGATGATGATCGCGACCCGCATTGTCAGCCTCGTCTGGACGCCGTATTTCTGACATCGGCGTACGTCCAAATTCACCACCCCAAATCACCAGCGTCTCATCAAGCAATCCGCGCTGCTTCAAGTCAGTCAGCAGTGCAGCTGTTGCCTTATCCGTCTGCTGGCACAGCTTGGGCAACCCCGTGTTGATCGCCGTGTGATGATCCCACCCAGAGTGCGCAGCCAGCACAAACCGCACGCCCCGCTCCACCATTCGCCGCGCCAGCAACAGGCTGGTGCCATACTGCTTCGACTCCTTGTCGTTGATCCCGTACATTTCGAGCGTAGCCGCAGATTCCTTGCTCAGGTCTACTAATTCCGGCCCCGCCGACTGCATCCGGTAAGCCAGCTCATACGAGTGAATTCGAGAAGCAATCTCCGCATCACCCGTTCGTTCGAGGTGCTCCGCGTTCAAATCCTTGAGTGCATCCAGACGCGCCCGCTGCGATTCCGCCGACATACCTTGAGGATTCGACAGATACAGAATCGGATCGCCCGAAGACCGCAATACTGTCCCTTGATAGAGAGACGGCAAAAACCCGTTGGTCCACAACTCCGAACCCGCGCTCGACCCTGGCCCTGACTGCAACGCCACAAACGCCGGTAGATTCTTCGATTCCGAACCCAGTCCATAGGTCGCCCACGCACCCATCGAAGGCCGTCCCCCCGTCATGTGTCCCGAGAAGAGCAGCAATTGTCCAGGGTGATGATTGAATGCGTCCGAATGCATCGAACGAATCAGGCAGATATCGTCCGCATGCTTGGCAGTATGCGGAATCAGGTCGGACAACTCAACTCCACTCTGGCCACAAGGAGCAAACTTTCGCGGCGATGCAAGAATCTTCGCTGTCGGCTTGATAAAGGCCAGCTTCATGTCTTTCGTCATCGACGGTGGCAGCGATTGACCGTGCCAGCGGGCCAGTTCGGGCTTGGGATCAAACAGATCCATCTGCGAAGGCGCCCCCTCTTGAAACAGAAAGATCACGTTCTTCGCTTTGGCCGGAAAGTGCGGTGCCCTTGGCGACAAAGGATCCGCAACGGCAGCACCCTGCATCAGGTCCGCCAGCGCCAGCGTACCGATACCGGCAAGCGATCTCTGCAAAAAATCCCGCCGTAAATGCGTTTCGAGCAGTTCTCTTGTGTCCATCACTTTATTCCCTTGTGATGAACTCATCCAGGTTCATCAGCACACTTGCCATCGCTGTCCACACTGCCATCTCCAGCCGCGTCGTCCCAACCGGCGCATACGGTGCCACTTGTTCAATCGACTTCGGATCATCAGCCAGCAGTGCCTGTTGTCTGTCGAAATAACCACGCAGTCGCAACCGCTCTTTCTCACTTGGCTTGCGCGCCAGCGCTTCCAGATAACCCGCATCGAGGCGTGCATTGAAATCAGCCCCGGATCCATTCAGCAAACGCACAGCCAACGCTTGTGCCATCTCCAGAAACACGGGGTCATTCAGCAGGTTGAGCGCCTGTAACGGAGTATTCGAACGGTCTCGGCGGCAGGCCGCAACCGTCGCCTTGGGTGCATCAAAATTCACCAAGAGCGGATACGGCGTCGTCCTCAAAAATTGAATGTACAGCCCGCGCCGATAGCGGTCTCCACCCTTCGCCTCTTGCCATCCGGCATTCCAGCCTCGCGACCCGTAACCGGCCTCCATCACTCCAACCGGAATCGGTGGCTGCACGCTAGGTCCGCCAACCTGTCGCGTCAACAACCCGCTCACCTGCAAGGCCGCATCGCGAATCGATTCTCCCGATAATCGCAATCGGCTCTGCCTCGCAAGCAGTGTATTGTTCGGGTCTTTCTCCATCAGTTCCGGACGCGCCTGCGAACTCTGCCGGTAAGTGGCAGAACTTACCATCTTGCGCAAAATCTGTTTGCGGCTCCAGCCCTGTTCCATAAATTCGCTCGCCAGCCAATCAAGCAGTTCAGGATGACTAGGCGCTTCACTACGCACCCCAAAATCATCACTCGTGCGCACAAGTCCTGTCCCAAATAATTCCTGCCACATCCGGTTTACAGCCACGCGCGCCGTCAGGGGATTCTCCCGCGACACAAGCCACTTGGCCAGATCGAGCCGAGTAGCAGGCCCCTTCGTTTCAAGCGCAGGCAACACCGATAACGTCGCGGGCTCGACCACAATTCCATCAGCCCGGTAATCCCCACGCACTCTCAAATGCGAAGGCTTCTTCTCTCCCACTTCCGCAATCGTCATCGCCTGACTCAGTTGCGGATACTCTTTCTTCAACTCCCGAAGCTTCTTGCTCAACTCATCGAGCTTCAGTTCTTTCCACTTCTTGTTGCCCACCGCAAAGTGATAGTTGGCCACAAAATGATCCGTCAAAATCACCTGCTCGCGCGCACTCCGCTTCTCCGTTGCGATTTGCACGATCTTTGCGCCATCTCCTTCTTCGGTCAGCTTGTTCACGCAATCCCAGGCCAGATCCCAATCCGTTCGTTCCCCTGGATGCGCAATCGTGTAGAGAATATTCTTCTCCCAGTCCGCCTGCAACGCACCCACTTTGTACTCGTTCAGCAACGCCTCGCGCTTGCGTTGGTATTCCGTCTGCGTGCGGAGCCAAGGGCCAATTTCTCCCGCCAGCGGCGCATCAATATTCACTTCTTCCACATTGTCGAAGAACGCAAACATCGTGTAAAAATCCTTCTGCGAGATCGGATCGTACTTATGGTCGTGACACTGTGCGCAGGCCACAGTCAAGCCTAGCCACACCGAAGCAACGGTACTGCTGCGATCAGCCGTCCCTTCGAATCGAAACTGCTTGTCGTCGATGCCACCTTCGCGATTGGTAAGTGTATTGCGATGAAAGCCCGTCGCCACCCGCGTCTCCCCACTCGCCTGCGGCAACAGATCCCCGGCAATCTGCTCAATCGTAAATCGGTCAAACGGCAGGTCCTTGTTGATCGCATCGATCACCCAGTTACGCCACCGCCAGGCCCAGGGACGAATCCAGTCCTTCTCGTATCCATCAGAATCCGCATATCGCGCCTGATCCAGCCAGTGCCGCGCCCATTTCTCGCCGTAATGTGGCGAAGCAAGCAGACGCTCCACCTGCTGCTCATAGGCGTCGGGCCGGGCATCCGCCAGATAGTTTTCCGTCTCCTCAGCAGTCGGTGGCAGCCCCGTCAAATCGAGACTCAGTCGCCGCAACAACACCCGCTTTTCCGCCTCAGGCGCAGGCGCAATCTTCTC
>JANXLY010000345.1 GCA_025354885.1 Acidobacteriota bacterium
GGGTGGGATGCCTGGACGAAGCAGGCAGAGCCGGGGTGGGCGGCGGTGCGGAGTCTGAAGCGATTGCTGGGTGAGGTGGGACCGGAGACACCGATCAGTGTGGGTCCGCATCGATTTGCGGCGATGGAATTGTATCGCGAACTAGCGATGGCGTTGAAGACGGCGATGCTTGAGGCGTCGAATCTGACCGTGGCTGAGGGGGAGACGCTGGAGGTGATTTTGGGTGTGCCGGCGCATGCCAATTCGAATCAGCGTTTTGTGACGGCTGAGGCGTTTCGGATGGCTGGGTTTCAGGTGCTGGCGATGTTGAATGAACCATCGGCAGCGGCGATTGAATTTGGCCATCGAAACAAGATGACGAAGGACAAGATTCTGGTTTATGACCTTGGGGGCGGGACTTTTGATGCGTCGATTGTAGCGTTGACTGAGAGCGAACGGAGCGTGCTGGCGAGTGAGGGAATTGCAACGCTGGGCGGCGATGAGTTTGATCTGGTGCTGGCGGAAATGGCGATGGAAGAACTGGGGCTGGATGTAAGTGATGTGAGCCAGCAGCAGTGGTTTTTGCTGGTGGAGGCCTGTCGCGAAAAGAAGGAGGCTTTGCATCCGAATACGCGCAAGATCGAGATCGATCTCGATGGGATACTGGAGGCGGGCGGGAAGGTGGTGCTGACGGTGGCGGAGTTTTATGAGCGGGCCTGGCCGCTGGTGGCGGAGACGCTCAGTGCGACCGAGGATCTGCTGGATTTGTGGGGCGGAGTGGAATCGATTGAAGCTGTTTATGTGACTGGTGGCGGGAGTGAATTGCCGCTGGTGGCGAGGCAGTTGAAGGAGAAGTACGGGCGGAAGGTAAAGCGGAGCGCGTATATGAGGGCGGCGACAGCGATTGGCCTGGCGATCCATGCGGATCAGCAGTCTGGCTATACGCTGGTGGAGCGATTTCATCAATACTTTGGAGTGTGGCGCGAGGCGGAACAGGGGAGAAGGATTGTGTTTGATCCGGTGTTTGCGAAAGGGACGGAATTGCCTGGAGCGGCGCAGGCGGGGTTAGTGGTGCAGAGACGCTACCGGCCTGTGCATAATGTGGGGCATTTTCGTTTTCTTGAGTCAACACGGATTAGTGATGATTTACAGCCTGCGGGCGAAATTACTTACTGGGATGAGATTTTATTTCCGTTTGATCCAGCGCTTGAGAAGAGTAGAGATCTGGCAAGTGTGCCGGTTGGGCATAACGAACGGGCGAGGCATTGCGAGATTGAAGAGAGTTACCGTTGTGATGCGAATGGGAGAGTAAGTGTGGAGATTGCAAATCTGACCACTGGGCATCACAGGATTTATCCGCTGGCGCGGTGGGGGCATAAGGGCGAGGCAGTAGCAGCAGAGAATACGACGAAGAAGCGTAAAGCGAAAAAGGCGGCTAGAGGATGAACCTGTTATTGATTCTGACCCCGCTCGTGATGTATTTGCACTTTACGCATTACGAAAACCAAACGGTGATTTTTTTGCTGGCGTGTTTTGCGATTTTGCCTTTGGCGGGATGGCTGGGACAGGCGACGGAGCATCTGGCGGCGAAGACGAACGAGAGCATTGGCGGGTTGTTGAATGCGACGTTTGGGAATGCAGCGGAGTTGATTATTGCGATTAGCGCGATGCGGGCCGGGCTTTATGATGTTGTGAAAGCCTCGCTGACAGGATCGATTATCGGGAACCTGCTGCTGGTGCTGGGGGCAGCTATTTTGGCTGGTGGGATGAAGCATAAGGAGCAGCGGTTTAGCGCACAGGCGGCGAGAGCACAGACGACGCTTTTGACGATTGCATCGGTTTCGCTGATTCTGCCGGCGATGTTTCATTTTCTAGCGGGGGGAGCGAAGGGTTCGGTTGAGCTTGAGCGGGATTTGAGCCTCGAGTTTTCGATCCTGCTGCTGGTGATTTACGGGCTGAGTCTGTTGTTTTCACTAAAGACGCATAAGCACTATTTTTCGAGCGAGTCGGAGGAGGAGCCTGGCGAAGGGCAATGGAGCATGGGGAAGAGTATTGGGATCCTTTCAGGGGCGACGGCAGCGATTGCGGTTGTGAGTGAAATTCTGGTGCATAACGTAGAGAGCGCGGCGCAGAGTTTTGGGATGTCGAATGTATTTGTAGGTGTGATTGTGGTGGCGATTGTTGGTAATGCGGCTGAGCACTCGACAGCGATTCTGGTGGCGCGGAAGAACCGAATGGATTTGAGTCTTTCGATCGCAATCGGGTCGAGTTTGCAGATTGCACTTTTTGTTGGGCCGGTGTTAGTTGTGTTGAGCCATTTTATGGGACCAAAGCCGATGGATCTGGTGTTTACGATGGCGGAAGTTTTGGCAGTTGTGATTAGTGTGATTATTACAAAGCAGGTAGCTGATGACGGGGTGAGTCACTGGATGGAGGGGGTGCAGTTACTGGGAGTCTATATCATGCTGGCGATTATTTTTTTCTTTTTACCGGTGGGAGCGATGCGACATTAGGGGGCTTTGATGATGCACTTTCACAAAACCAGTCGCCGGATACGCAACTTGACCTGTGGGGAGGCCAGGAGTGATTTTTATTATCATGCAGGTATGGGAAAGCAATTGGAAGGGATCATTCAATACACGATTCGCGGCATTCCGACGGATGTGGACCGGGCCTTGCGACTAAAGGCTACACAACGGAAACAGAGCTTGAACCGTGTCGTTCTCGATGAATTGAGTCGAGTCGTAATGGGCGGGACGGCAAAGACTGATTTCTCGGACTTGGTGGGCAAGTGGACGTCAGACGCGGGTTTTGATGAAATTGTGGCCTCAGAGCGGAAGATTGACATTGCCAAGTGGGAGTAGCTGCCCACGATGAGGGGAGTGGCCGATGAGTGTGGATCTCAATCCCAATCAGCTGATCGACTTTATTCGGGTAGATATGGCAATCGTCTGACTCAAAATGAGACGCTCCTCACGAAGTTGATGAGCCGCGAGACCGTCGACATCCTTGATGCGGGGCGTGAGACAACAGAGCAGTACGCGCGATTATTCGTGCAAGTGAAACGAGCAGGTACGCCGATGCCCGATAACGATCTTTGGATTGCGGCCTAAGCCTTCGAACACGATCTCGCACTGGTTAGCCGTGACCGGCATTTTGATGGTGTTCCGCAGTTGCGTCGCGCATCAACTGAATGAGCACATCGCTTCGGTTCTCGTTAGTTTGACTAAGGGCGGAGTTGGTTGAGGAGGCGGCGGGCGGAAGGTTGGTCGGGATCGTACTTTAGGGCTTGTTCGATTTCGGCGGCTGCGGCGGCTTTGTTGCCTTGGCGGAAAAGAGCCTGGGCCAGGTTCATGCGGGTGCCGGTTTGAGCGGGATTGACTTTGAGGGCACTGCGCCAAAGTGCAATCGCTTCGTCCGTCAGGCCTGCTTTGATTCTGATGACCGCAAGGTTTGTGGCGGCGGTGGCATTGTTAGGATCTTTCTTCAGGATTGCTTCGTAGAAGGGCTGGGCCAGGTCTTCCCTTCCCTGCCGGTCATGGAGTTGAGCCAATTGGGATAGGGATGCCGTGTCGTTGGGGTTGGCTTTTGCGGCCGCTTCGAGGAGGGGTTGGGCCTGGTCGGTTTTGCCGACGATGGACCAGGCAAGACCAAGGTCTCGCTCGCTGGTTGTGTTGGGCCAGAAGCTGACCAAACTGGTGGGATTGATTTGGGGTGTGATGTTTGTTGTGCGTGGAATGGAGTGGTTGGTGTAAGAAGAATGATCGACGCTGCCACCAGTGGACTTGGGCATGTGGCAAGCGATGCAATCGCCTTGAGGACTTTGGAGGCAAGGCTTTTGAGCGTGGCAGTTTTGGCATTTCTGGTTGAAGAAGGAGGCGGCCTTTTGTGGTTGTGGTTCGGAGTGGGGATCGTGGCAAGTGGTGCAGGTGAGGGCATCACCAGTGATGATTTTGCAGCGGCTGGTGGCGAGCTTTTCGAAGTGGCTGGTGACACCGATGGTGTTGGATTCGGGTTGATCCCAGACGAAGAGGGCAGAAAAATCTGAGAGCTTTTTGCCGGGCATGTAGGTGGCGTTGTCGGTACGAAATTTGGCGACGCGGGCGACACCGGTAAGGTGGCATTGGGCACAGATGCTGTCTCGCTCCTGGGGTGGGAGCTTTTTGGGATTGATGATGGAGGCCTTGCCGAGTGTGGAAAGGTGCTGTCTGGCATCGCCGTGGCAACGCTCGCAGGAAATGCCCGGGTTCATAGTGAGGGTTGCCGGATTGTAGTTGGAGGCGTGGCAGTTGAGACAGGATGGTTCTACGGCACGAGTGAGATCGAGGGAAGTGCGGCGGTCGAAGCCGGGGGAAAGTTGCCATTGGGAAGCAGTTGAGTAATACGAAATCGGGGACTGGAAAAGGCGGCCGCCCATACGGAAGAGGTAACTGCGACCGACGCGACCGGAGCCAAGGAACCATTCGAGAGGGCGGGTACCAGTGATGTCCGGGCCTTTTTCGAATTGGAGGAGAAGAGATTGGGGTGCCTGGGTAATAGAGAAGGTGGTTTGGGTGGTGGGATCGAGGAAGGGCTTGGCTGGTGCGTGATTACCAGGGGTGACCTTGCCACTGGTGCGAGCCATGGCAGTGGTGGAGTAAGTGCGGACGATGTCGGCGTGGCAACGTGCGCAGGCGGCGTCCTGAGCGTTGAGTGTTGTGACCAGGAGCAGGCCGAGACCGAGCGACTTGAGAGTAGTGGCGAGGTCGGGGTGCATTATTTTTTGGGAGGGAATTTTTCGAAGAGCGCTTTGACATCGTTTTCGAGCTTTTTCGAGAGCTTGCCAGAGTTGCTTTCGTCATCGCGATAGATGCCGCGCCAGACGAGTTGTTTAGTGGACTGGTCGATGAAGTCGAGGACGAGGGTGCCTTCTGTGAAGCGGTAGGAAGAATAGCGAGTGCCGCGACCAAAGCGGCCGGTGGGCCAGGACTGGACCTGGCGTTTATTGACAGCGCCGAGGGACCAGTTGACGATGAGATCGGGGCGGGTGCTTTCTTCAAAGGCTTTGGCGGAGAATTGAGAGCGAATGGCGGCGTCGATGCGGTTCTTGACGATGGAGGTATTGAGATCGGGGCCTTTGGCGGTGATGTTGCCTCGACGGAGAGAGTATGTGCGGAAGCGGGTGAAGTCTACTTGTTTGTCGAAGTCGATGTTGCGGTCGTCGGCAGAGAGAGAAGAAGCGCTGAGGGCGAGAAGGATCGGGAGGAAGTGGCGCGGCATTTTGCTCACAGTATAGCGGGGGATAATACAGAATCGTGGCGACAAAAACTAATGCGATGAGATTGCTGGACCAGTTGGACATTGTTTACGAGGTGCGTGAGTATGCGGTGGATGAGGAGGACTTGAGCGCCGAGAGTGTGGCGCGCAAGATCGGAATGCCGGAGGAGCAAGTTTTCAAGACGCTGGTGGTGCGCGGAGACACGAACGGGCTGGCGATGGCTGTGATTCCGGCTAACACCGAGCTTGATTTGAAGGCGCTGGCGAGGGCTCGCGGAGACCGGAAGATCGATACGGTTGCGCTGAAGGAATTGTTGCCGTTGACGGGGTATATTCGCGGGGGTGTGACGGCACTGGCGGCGAAGAAAGATTATCCGGTGGTGGTGGATGAGCTGGCGCAGCTGTTTGATCTGATCACTGTGTCGCCCGGGCAGAGGGGGATACAGCTTGTTTTGAATCCACTGGATTATCTGCGTGCGGTGCATGGGGTGTTTGCGCCGATCTCGCGATTCAAATAGGATGGGGGCATGAGAATGCTGCTTGTTTTGTTGAGTGCGCTTTGCGTGATGGGTGAGGGGTTGCCGAAAGGATTCAAGCCTTTGTTTAACGGCAAGAATTTGAAGGGCTGGCATATCAGCGAGACGAATCATCACGGGAATACAAAGGCATGGAGGATTGAGAACGGGATTGTGAGCGTTACACAGGATACGCCCGGGAATGGGGGCATTCTGCTGACTGACAAGCAGTATGCGAATTATGAGCTGAGCTTTGAAGTGAAGCCGGATTTTGGTTGTGACGGCGGAGTGTTTTTGAGGTCGACCGAGAAGGGCGAGGCGTATCAGGTGATGCTTGATTATCTTGAGGGCGGGGTGATGGGAGGCGTGTACGGCGAGAAGATTCCCGAGATTATGGTGGAGGGAGTGGGGACTGGGATGAAGATGGATCGGGGATGGATGAAGTACTGGAGGAAGGATGACTGGAATCTGATGCGGATCCGGATTGAGGGGGAGGTGCCACATATTGAGGTCTGGATTAATGGGCAGAAGACGGCGGACTGGACCGATAGTGCGAATCATGCGAAGACGGGGACCGGGAGGGGAATGATTGCGTTGCAGGCGCACCGGACGGACCCTAAGGCCGCGAGTCAGAGGTGGATTCCGGGTGGGTATCACCGGTTCCGGAATGTGGGGATTCGGGAATTGAAGTGAGGAAATGAAACTAAAGGGTGGAAACGCCGTCTGATAATATTAGATTGGGGAGATAGCCACTCACATGAATCGCCGATTTCAGTTATTTTTTGTATCCTCGTCACTGGCAGCAGTAGCGCTTTTGCTCGTTGGGGTGAAGCTGGGCCGTAGTGCCAGCAATAACGATGACCCTTACAAGCACTTCAGCGTGTTTAGCGAAGTGATCACACGCATCAAGAGTGATTACGTGGAAGAGCCGGACATGAAGAATGTGACGCTCGGTGCGTTGAACGGATTGCTCGAATCGATCGACCCGTTTGCCAGCTATCTCAATGCGGACCAATACAAGCAGTATCAGGCGACCAAGGGATCTTCCAAGGCGAATGTGGGGCTGGTGTTGAGCCGGCGCTTTGGGTATGTGAGTGTTGTGGATGCGATTCCGGGATCGCCTGCAGCGAAGGCGGGATTCCATACGGGTGACATGATCGAGACGATCAAGGGAATTTCGACGCGTGACATGCCGCTGGCCTTTGCGGAGATGCTGTTCATGGGTGAGGATAATTCAACGATTGATGTGCAGGTGTTGCGTGCGAGGAAGCCGGAGCCGGAGAAGCTTTCGATGACTCGCGCGAAAATCGTTTATCCGCAGCCGGTATTGACGATTGGGGCAGACGGGATTGCGACCTTTGCGATTCGTTCGCTGGAAGGAAGCATGAAAGATGCCGTGAAGAAGGGCATTGAGAGTGCAGTTAGCAAGAATGTGAAGAAGCTGGTGATTGATTTGCGGCATTGTGCTACCGGCGACCCGGCAGAAGGTGTTGCGCTGGCGCAGTGGTTTCTGGAGAAGGGCGCGATCGGCACCGTGAAGGGCCAGCGTATGGATCTGCAAAGCTTTAATGCGGATGCCACGAAGCAGGCATGGAAGAGCCCGGTGGTTTTGATTGTAAATCGCGGCACGGCAGCAGCGGCAGAAGTTTTTGCGGCAGCACTCCTTGAGAACAAGCGGGCCGATGTTGTGGGTGAGCGGACCTATGGGGATGCGTCGATCAAGAAGGCATTGTCGATGGATGACGGCAGCGCAGTGATCCTGAGCGTGGCCAAGTATTATGCTCCGAACGGGAAGGCAATCCAGGATACGGGCGTTGTTCCGAACTATCCGATGGCCGATGCGATCCTTGGCGGGGACGATGATCCGGATGGGGATGGAATCCCGAATACGCCTTCGGACAAGCCTGTGGAAGACACGCTGATGAAGAAAGCGCTGGAGCTTTTGAATGGCGTGAAGACGATGGCAGGGATCAATCCTGACGCTGGTTTGAAGCGTTAGAAAAGAACCTGCGAAACTAGTAGAATGCCGATTTACGAATACCGCTGCACGGACTGCGGTAAAACCTTTGAGTCTCTCCAGAAATTTAGTGATGAGCCGTTTACGAATTGTGGACAGGGGAGTGTAGAGTGTCCGACGAAGGGGTCGGGCAAGGTGGAGCGACTGATGAGTGCGCCGTCTTTCCAGTTCAAGGGGACTGGGTTTTACATCACGGATTATAAGAAGGAAAGTGTGTCGAAGCCTACGGGTTCGTCTGGTGCTTCTGAAGGGAAGTCGGAGGGCAAGTCTGAATCGAAGAGTGAGTCGAAGACGGAAGCCAAGTCTGAGAGCAAGAGCGAGTCGAAGACGGAATCGAAACCGGCAGTGGTGAAGAGCAGTGAGAGTTCTTCGGGCAGCAAAAAAGACAGCTAGCGCGAAGAAGAATTTTGGTTGTTACGATGGCGTTTCGCTAGGCCCTTGTCGAGGTGGCCAAGAAACGCCATTTTGCTCTAATGGTCGCGAAGATCGGAATTTCAATGCTGAGGAAGAATTCGCGAATTGTCAGACAGCGCGAATTTGAGATATGTTGATGGCCAGCATGACACAAATCTTATATTGCGACGACGAGTCGAGCTTCAAAGATAAATTCAAAAAAGAGCATCAAAATTCTGGTTTTGATGTTGAAGTTTATGGGGAAAACATCAAATCACTTCTTGCTGAACTGTCTAACAGGAAGAAGCTTCCGGACCTTCTGGTGCTTGACCTGTACCACACACGGTCGAGTCCAAGCAGTCCGGAGACATTGGTTGCAAACGCAGCAGTAGATGCGAAACTCGCGGAGATCAACGTTAAATTGAAGGAACTAGAGGCAATCGTATCAGCGAGCAAAGACTGTGCAGCACTTGATGTATTGGAAGAGTTGCGCAAAATGCCCGAGCGGAGGTTCAAGAAATTACCAGTATTGATTTACACCAGACAAGGGCTATCACTGCTTGGCGATGAGAAACTAAGGCGCGCGCTGGAGCTTCGATCTGATTGGATGGTGAAAAGCCGTGGTGTGGAATATCAACGCGACGTGATACGGCACACAATTGAACGATTCAAGCCACCACCAATAATACCTTGGGATGTTAAGCTCACGCTTTGGGGAGCGGCAACTGGAGTGGTGCTTGGAGCGATGTTCCAACCCACACTAGGAGCCATAGGCAATTGGCTGGTGATTCATTTCAAGCCTTAAGAAAACAGAAGGGCCGATATTATGGCTGGATCTGCAGGCATGCGAAAGTGATTTGCCCTAGGAAACCATATTCTGAATTTTGGCATACGGCTAAAGGACATTCGAATGGGATGGGTTGAGCGCGTGGCCGGTTAGGGGAGTGCGGGCGCAGAGGGCGTAGGCTTTGTAGACATCTTCGAAAACGTCGTCCCAGGTCTGAACGAATTTGGATTGCAGTGCGCCTTCGCGGAGACGGCGGCGGCAATCGGCGTTGCGGGCCAGTGAGACGGCGGCGGCAACAAATTTTGCGTCCGAAGAGGCGACAATACCGGAGGCTTCGTTGTCGATGAGGAACTTGGGGCCGCCGCCGCTAGTGACAATACAGGGAGTGCCGCAGGCGAGCGATTCGAGGATGACGTTGCCGAAGGTGTCTGTCCAACTGGGGAAGAGGAAGACGTCCATGTTGGCGTAGGCTTCTGCAAGTTGTTCCCCACGGAGGACGCCGGGGAGTTCGACCGATTTGATGTTCTGCTGGAGCCATTCGCGCTCGCTGCCATCGCCGACAATCAGGAATTTGTAATTGGTGACGCCTTCGGCAAGAAGCATTTCTTCAATGCGGGCGAGGAGGCGGACATTCTTCTCGGGACGGAGGCGGCCGCAGAATCCGAAAACCAGCGTGTCGTCGCGACGGGTGCGACGCATTGGGTTGAAGAGAGTGCGATCCACGCCACGATGCATGAGATGGCAGGGGAGCTTGGTTTTAGCCTCGAGCATGGTGCGAAGTTCTTCGTTGGGAGCGAGAAGGAGGCGGGCAGAGGCGTAGTAGAGACCGAGCAGATCTAGAGAACGGGCTTCAGCGACCTGTTCCATTCTGGAGCGGAATGAAGTGGTGGTGCACCAGGAGAGGAGGCTGCCGAGACGGGTGCCGGCATATTCGTGGAGGTTGGTGTGCCAACTGGCAAGGACGGGAATACCAAGACGGGTGGCGGCGACGGCGCCGAGGATGCCTACGTCGCTGGGGCCGGTAAGGTGAATGACGTCGGGACGAAAGTCGCGGAGGGCGGAGATTACGCGGGGCCAGTGGCGTGCGAAGAATAGATCGAAGCTCATGTCGTTTTCAATGGGGATGCCGACGGAGGAGCGCTTGAGGTTGAGCTCGATGTGGTTGCCGGTAGTGGTGAGCTGCGTTTGGTCTCCGGCGTGGATGCTGAGGAACGGGAAGTTGCGGCGGCGTGCAAAGGCATCGAGATTGCGGCTGGTATGGGCCACGCCATTGATCTCGTGGAAGGAATCTGTGAAGAAGGCTACGCGCATCGTACTGGTTTTATTTTCTGCTGAGATGAAGCTGATCGACCAAGGCGAGTCGAAGAACAGCGCGGACACGGCGGGATTCGACGAGACGCATGGATGACACAAAAATACCGATCAAGTTGGGTCCGTTACCATTCCAGACGTCCGAGAGACGGCGGATGGTTTCATCCTCGCAAAGATAGAAGATCCGGTCGGACCAGCGGCGGCGGTTGAAATCGAGATTGTCGTAAGTACGGAGGACATCCGACATGAGTTGGAGAACACGGAGACGGAGGGGCTCTTCGTATTGGGACATGAAGACGTTGTGAGTTGGAGCGCCATCGCGAATTTCGGCGGCGAAGTCGTTGAAGCAGTTGGTAGCGGTGAGATTGAGGATGGCGTTGGGTTCGCAGCCGTGACGATCACCACCGGAGACGAGGGGGATGGTTCGTTCTGAAGAGAGACGGGCGATCTGGAGATTTTCGTCGAGGGGACGGAGACCGTTGAGTTCGAGAGCGTGGATCTGATGGCCATGCTGATCGAGAAAGGAGGTGAGCATTTGGAGGTGGACGTCGGCGCCGAAGCGAGCTTCATCCCAGAGCGGGTGATTGAGGACGATTAAAGTGTGGGGATCGCGCCCGAGCTCATCGAACATTTCATAGATGGTTTGATAGCTGGGGTTGGCAGTAACTTCGGCCATTGCGGTATGAAGCATGCGGGCGCGTGCAGGCTGGATGTTGTGGATGCCGACGTGGAGAAAACTTTGGCCTAGCGGGACAGTCCATTCCGTGGATATGGGCGAACCGGCACATTCTTCAAAGATCTTGAGAGCGTAACCGGCATCGACGCAGTCGTGGTCGCTGAGACTGACCAGGGCCTTACGATTGAGGGCGCGCTCGATGTGGTTTCGTTCGAGATCGAAGGCTGCTTTGGGTTCAAGAGGTGGAGTCCACCAGACGTTGGAATAGTTGAAGGGTGTGCCATGGTGTTCGAGATATTTAGCCTGAAGGTGGTTTATCTGTGAGGTCACAAAGGGGATGTTGCTTACATAACGAGGAATGAAGCTCATCGTTTCGCGGGAACGGCTGGTGTGGGAATGGAGCGAGACGCCAGTAGTCAGATGGTCTGGGAGGGTCTGACGGGAAGCGTGATAGAGATGAGATTGAGTCAAAGGGTCTCCTTGGGGGGCAGGGGATCTGGAACAGCTTCGAGTGAGAGTCGAAGCCAGGATTTTGGGGTGTAGGAAATTTTCAGTGGAAGCGAGGGGACCTTTGAATCTGCGGAGGTGAAAGAAAAGCGGTGGCGGCTTTTGCCGCGGACCTCAGCATCGACAACAATTTTGCCGGAAAAGTTTTGGCGATTGGCCTCGAAATCGAGAACACTGTCGCCGTACTGATAGGCGCTACGAAGATGGGTAGAGGGGCCTAGCGCGGCTTCGGCGAGAACACTGAGGAAAGTTTTGACGGGGATGGCAGTGCGCGAGCCGTGGAGGCAGGAGGTTTCGCAAATGTTGGCGAGGCGGCGGCGCATGAGCTGACGGAGACTGGAGAAATTCAAGCCGGCAGGAAGAGGGGCTTCATAGGTTTTGGTGAAGCTGGCCTGGCCTTGTGCGAGGCGACCTTCGACCGCGCAGCAGAGTTGCGGTTTGTCATTTGCACTGGCGACGAGATTGAGTGAGGCCAGATTGGGAGCGGTCTCTGGAGTGGAAGAAATGAAGCCGAAGTAGTTACTGGAAAGCAGCGCAGAGCGGGTTTGCGTCAGCGACTCTTCGAAGTAGCCGATCTGAAAAATGCCGCGCGTGCGCTCAGGAAGGCTGGCAGCACCGAATTCAAAGGATATGGTCTGTTGTCCATCGAGATTTTGAAGGTCAAGCCTGGCAGAGCCGAAGCCAACTTCTTTGCGAGAGAAGATTGTAAAACCGAAGGGAGCGATGCTGACATCGATGCGGTAGCGTGCGCGAGTAGTCTGTGTATCAGGGAGCGCGGAAAGCAGGGGTGGGCAAGCGAGGGCCAGAGGGAGGAGGAGCAAGTCCCGGCGACGTAGAGGTTGATCCACGCACCGAGTTTGACTGGGATTGTTTACAAGGCAATATTCAGGGGATGAAAAGCCTGTTACAAATCAAAACAAAATTGAGGAAAAATGTTTTGGGCTGAAATCGGACGTAGTGGGCTTGAGGTTAGCGGGAGGGGCTGCTAGTGCTTTAACCGCGTGAAAAAGTTCTATGTGTTGAGCACCGCTCGCTCACGCTCGCGGCTCAGTGCCGGGGCCAGAGCGAGATTGATGGGTTTCGCAAAGGAACCAGATCACACGGTCGTGGTACTAGACCAGACTTACTCTGGCCAAGGTGCCCTGAATGCGAATAGCCGGCTCGGCCCGTCTTCTGGCAGATAGTAAAGTTTCCCATTGCGATAGGTCATGCCCTCATGGGCAAAGCTATGTCCACGATCCGTCTCTCCCAACGCGACGCGCCGCACCAGCTTCAGCTCAGGCAGGCTCACCCATTCGCTGGCACCCAACTTTCCGGCGATAT
>JANXLY010000352.1 GCA_025354885.1 Acidobacteriota bacterium
CGCTTCGGCTTTCCCTGTCTTCCTCTTGGAAATCCCGGCGCGAATGCGTTAAATCCCAGGGGCTTGGGGACAGAGTCCCCATTCCAAGGGGTGACAAAATCGCTGAGCAGTTAACCTGACAGAATCGCTGAGCAACAACAGCTCTTCGAGTGCTTTTTGGGTGCGGATGGCAATTGGGCGGAGCCGAAGATTCGTGTTGTGGGCCGCCCCCCGCACGGTTCGCGCCGCCGGATTTGGGCTAATTTGCGTTGCGGATGTACTGCCAGCCGGCCTGCTGTTTGCGGACCAGCTCTGCAACAGCGGAGTCAACAACATTCACATAGGGGAGCAAAGCATCGTGTGGAATGTTTCGCATCTTGAGGGAGTTATTGCAAGCCAGCAAGCCGACCCCGGATTTTGCGAGTCGCTCCCAATCGGCCGCAAGGGCACCGGACTTTTCCTTCGTGTAGCTGACAATTGCGCCACCGTGGAGCACCAGTTCGACGACCACATTCCCGGCACCCAAGGCAATCTTGAGGTTGTCGATGTTGCGGATGACACCTTCAAGGCGAGGCTGCTCGCCATTCGACATTTCAAAGATGACGTGGTATTTCTTTGTGTCTTTCACTTCGGTCGAGACAGGCAGTTCGGCCTGACTGCTCCAATCCTGGAAGCTGCCGTCGTAAAGCTTGGCATCCACACCGGAGAGACGGGAAGCGAAGTACACGACTGTTGCCTGCATTCCGAGGTGGCAATAAGTGAGAACGGGCTTGGAACCGACCTTCTGCTTCAGGCTGTCTACCGAAAGTACTTTTTTGCTGCCGTCGATCAAAGAGCTATAAGGGACATTACTCGCGTTTGGAATGTGACCGGCGCGAGGCTGGCCACCAGCGTCTGACCCGTCATAGTACTGAGGCAAGCGGGCGTCGATGATCGAGACCCCTTTGTCATTGAGGTGAGCGTTCATGTATGCCGCATCGACGATGAGTTCCGGACGCAGCTTTACAGTCAGCTTGCTCGCAGGGCTAAAGCTGGAAGCGTCGGTTGTGACCGGCAGGCCTTTGGCCTTCCAGAGGCTGAGCCCGCCATCGAGCAGCGCAGATTTCAGACTGAGATAGTCGAAGGTAAAAAAAACTCGCGTGGCGGACTGGATCGAATCGCTACCGGTGTAGAGCACGACGCGCGATGTGTCGCTGACACCGAGCTTGAGAAGGGAAGTACGCAGAGCGTCGACTGGCGGCATTTCCATACGGAGACCCTTTTCGCTCGTGATCGAGAGATCTCCGAGAGTCACAAGACGGGCACCAGGTATGTGTCCAGCGTCATAATCCTTTTGCGCGCCGACATGAAGGAGGACGAGCGCGGGGTCTTTGAGAGAAGAGGCGAGTTGGTCTGTGTCAATAAGAAGCGATTGAGCAAAGGAGCTCAGGCAGAAAAGGAGTAGAGTCGCCGTGATGCGCATGAGACTATTGTGCCGGAAAACGAGAGTGCCCGAAAACAAGGAGGAGCGTGCTTAGTCGAGTTGCGTGATGCCGGCGAATTTTTCAACGAGCTTCTTGAGTCCGTGACCGGCGAAGCTGACGACGAGCTTGGCATCCTCACCATCGCCTTCGCGACGCAGCACGGTGCCCTTGCCGTAGCGGGGGTGCGAGATCGTAGAGCCGGAGCGGATGCCGCTGGACTTCTTGAGCTGCGAGGCGGCAGTGCGGAACGTCGTTGGTGCCGTTGCCGGTCGCGGAGGCGGTGCAGGGCGCACAGCAGGTGCAGTTACATCTCGAGGGGGCGGCACGGTGGACCGTGGGGGGACCATCGGCTTTGCCTTCGCGGCGGAAGACGCTGACGTTGCCCATGGTGGCTCATCATCAAAGAGCGACGCGTTCACCGGCTTGGGTGGTGCTGGAGGCGGAGCAGGAGGCGCAGGTGGTGGTGTAGGCTTTGGCGGAGGCGTCGAAAGTGTCTGGCGCACCACAGGCCGTGCTGTGGCGGCTGAATTCCCTGCCCCAAAGAATTGGCTGATGTTATCAACGCTCGCCGATGGCTTCGAGCTGTAGCTGTATTTCTTGACCGTGTCGCGGACTTCCCACTGCTCGGTGCGCAAGTCCATTTGCGGGACCACGCTGAGGCGCGAAAGACGTTCGGTAAATGGCTCGGGGACTTCACGAATAAAGCGCGAAGTCAGTGCGGGTTCCGGAGTGCCACCGCCGTATTTGCGGCGCATGCGGGCCCAGGTGAGATACAACTGCTGACGGGCGCGTGTCATGCCGACATAGCAGAGACGCCGTTCCTCTTCCATCTGGTTGTCGTCCTGCAAAGCGCGAGAGTGCGGAAACAAGCCTTCTTCGAGCCCGGCAAGAAAGACAATCGGAAATTCAAGGCCTTTGGCGTTGTGAATGGTGAGCAGCGAGATTTGCGCCTTCTCGTTCACGGAATCGGCGTCGCTTACGAGAGCAGCGTGGTCGAGGAAGTCGCCAATCGATTCGCCGCGCTCCGCAGCTTCGGCAGCGGCATTGATCAATTCGCCCAGATTGGCGATGCGCCCTTCATTTTCTGGTGCGGGGTTCGCTTCGAGAGTCTTGATGTAGCCGGTGCGCGTGAGCAATTCGCGCAGCAGAACTTCGACGCTTTTGTGCTCGAGATCTTCGCGCAGCTCGAGGATCATTTTGCGAAAAACATCGAGAGCGGCTTCGGCACGGGCACCCAGCGAATGGGCATCGATCTGTTGGCCGATGGCTTCCCAAAGGCTGATCTTATTGGCCTGTGCGAATTGATCGACTTGATCGAGCGTGGTCTTGCCGATGCCGCGGGCAGGCGTATTGACCACGCGCAGGAAGGCAATCGAATCGGTAGGATTGATCAGCAGTTTCAAATAGCTGAGAGCGTCCTTGATTTCAGCCCGCTGGTAGAAACTCAACCCCCCGACGACGTTGTAGTTGCGGCCGTAACGGCGCAGGGCTTCTTCGATCTGGCGCGATTGAAAGTTCGTGCGGTAAAGAATTGCCACTTGTGCGGAACGATCGCGGTCGAGCGTCTTGTCGATGCGATCTGCAATCCAGAGCGCCTCGTTTTCGCCGTCCATCGCTTCGTAAAGGCCGATCTTGGGACCTGCGGACTGTTCGGTCCATAGGTTCTTGCCTTTGCGCTGTGTATTGTTGGCGACAACGGAACTTGCCGCCTCGATGATGTTCTTGGTAGATCGGTAATTCTGCTCGAGACGAATGATTTTTGCGTTGTGGTAATCGCGCTCGAAATCGAGGATGTTGCGGATGTCGGCACCGCGCCACGAATAGATCGACTGGTCCTCGTCCCCCACGGCGACCACATTGCCGTGGCTGTCGCTCAGCAGGCGCATCATCTCGTACTGGCTGCGGTTGGTGTCCTGGTATTCATCCACCATCACGTAGGAATAGCGGCGATTGTAAAGCTCCCGGAGTGCGCCATCGTGGCGCAGCAAGCGAACGCTCTCGAGCAGCAGGTCATCAAAATCAACGGCATTGGCCTGGCGCAGACGGGCTTCATACTGCTCGTAGATCACGGCCATGCGAGAGGCTATGGGATCTTTCGCAGCTTTGTGGAGATCCTGCGGGGCTTCGTGGTGGCTCTTGGCACGGCTGATACGAGAGAGAGCAGCACGGTATTGCATGAACTTTTCGTCCAGGCCAAGACCCTTGAATATCTGCTTGATGAGCGCCAACTGATCGTCGTCATCGTAAATATTGAACTGCCTCGTGAAGCCTTGGCGAATATCGGCCAGTCGGTCCCCGTCGCGGCGCAACATTCGAACGCAAAAGGAATGAAACGTTGAGACGAACGGCATGTCATAGTTCTGACCGGTTTCGCCGAGCAGTTGATGCACGCGCTCTTTCATCTCCTTGGCCGCTTTATTGGTAAAGGTGACTGCCAGAACTGCGTAACCTGGCACCTTGTGGGCGTGGACGAGGTTTGCCATCCGGTGTGTGATGACACGAGTTTTACCGGAACCAGCGCCGGCCAGAATTAAGAGCGCGCCATCGCCGTGTGCAGCGGCCTCGCGTTGCGAGGGATTGAGACCATCGAGAAAGTCCATTAGATTCAATAGGTTGGAAGGAGACTCCGAAGTCTGCCTTGCTTTCTAATTTTAGCATGGGGCGTAGAGATCCGTTCCTCTTCGAAATAACCATACCTACAGGTATTGTTTTGCAAACCCCATTTAAGGGTATAAAGAACCCACAAAGTAGTATGAGAACACCCACATTTGGGGTATTGAGTACCAGCATGAGTACTAGTACAAAGGACATATGCCACGCGGTAAGACCTCCCCAAACCCGACCGAGATGCTAAATGTTCAAAAGGAATTGAACCGTTTGCATCGCCGTCGACTCGCACTTCTTAACTTGATCCGTTCTGTTGAAGAATATCTGCTGCTAGCAGATAGCCAGGATTCGTTGCTTAACGAAACGCAGAAAAAGCCGACCCTTCGTGTTGTATACACGCGGGCGGTGAAAGAAATGATGGCCTGAAAGGCTAGTGGAGCGCGCCGAGTTTTTCGAGCGGCCAGTACACAAATACAGCTTTTCCGTAGATGTATTCCCGAGGGACTGTCCCCCACGAACGGGAATCATTAGAAGCACTGCGATGATCACCCATCACGTAGTATTCGCCTTCTTTTACACGAAGGCGTGGCGCGCTGATACGATCCAGAAATTCGTTGGGAACATAAGGCTCTTCGATCTGGGATCCATTCAGTAGCACTGCGCCTTCCTTTACTTCTACCCAGTCACCTGGGATGCCGATAACGCGTTTGATGTAGGACTTGGAGGTGTCACCCGGATAGAGAAACACGACCATATCGCCGTGGTTGATGTCTTCAATACCGAAGCGGTAGGTAAACTTGTTGATGAAGATGCGTTCCTGATCGATCAAAGCGGGCATCATGGAAGTGCCCTCCACCTTGACTGGCTGATACAGGAAGAGAATAATCGCAACAGCGATGAGCACACTCAACACGAGATCGCGCAAGAAGAATCCTGCCGATGCGGCCGGACTGGCTGCTGACGGCGTCTCGGGTTGCGGAATCGGATCTTCGGTGTGGTTGGTCATTCCTGCTTACAATGAGGCAGACGTAATCGAACAAACTTTGTTGCGTCTACCCAAAGGCATTTTCGCGCAAGTTGTGGTTGCGAACAATGGGTCGAGCGATGAAACTGCAAATCGAGCTCTTTTAGCTGGTGCCAGAGTGAACTCGATTGCGGAAAAAGGATATGGAGCCGCTTGCCTCGCGGTATTGACAGAGGCGCCTGACGACGTGATCCTGGTGTTTCTGCAAGCGGATGGGAGCGAGGATGCAGCGGATAGCTCGAAACTGATTGAGCCGATCCTGCGGGGCGAGGCAGATCTGGTGATTGGTTCGAGGGTATTGGGCGAGGCGGCAGAAGGGGCGATTCGGGGACACCAGCGTTTTGGCAATTGGCTGGCAACATCGTTGTTGAACCTGTTCTGGGGACAAAGCGCCACCGATGTGGGGCCCTTCCGAGCGATTCGGGCTGGGGTTTTGCGCAAGCTCAGGATGCAGGACCGCAACTACGGCTGGACGATCGAGATGCAGGTGAGGGCGGCGCAATGCGGGTTGCGCGTTGTGGAAGTACCGGTGCGCTATGGGTTGCGGCAGGCCGGGGAAGAA
Source organism: Acidobacteriota bacterium (assembly GCA_025354885.1). Classification (GTDB taxonomy): domain Bacteria; phylum Acidobacteriota; class Terriglobia; order Bryobacterales; family Bryobacteraceae; genus Bryobacter. The sequence goes on from JANXLY010000352.1 coordinate 5,636, forward strand.
AAAGTGAGCGGCAACTGGCTGGGGAGCTTAAAGGCGGGGGCGAAGATCCTTTGGGTGATTGCGCGGAGCCGGGTTAGTCCTAACTGAGTAAAGCGGACCCTGCAGCTGCAGGGTCCGGAGAGATCACGAGGCAAGAACTTCTCCTGGCGGCCGAAGCGGCAAGCTTAGCGAATGGAAATCAGCTCGACATCGAAGACCAGAGCGGCGTTGGGCGGAATGTCTGCGCCTGCACCACGCGATCCATAACCCAGTTCTGACGGGATGTACAACCTGTACTTGGCACCCGTTGGCATCAACTGAAGACCTTCTGTCCAGCCCGGAATTACGCGATTGAGGGGGAAGGAAATCGTCTCGTTGCGCTGGTAGCTGGAATCAAACACTTTCCCATTAATGAGGCGCCCTTCATAGTGGACCTCAACGGTGCTCGTCGCACCAGGTTTTGGCCCGGCACCTTCGCGCAGTACTTCATACTGCAGGCCAGAGGCGGTTGCCTTGATACCTTCTTTTTTAGCGTTCTCTTCCAGAAATTTCTTACCGGCTTCCATTGGATCTCCTTGATCTCCCGTATTTTGATGTTGCAGGATCCAGATTCCCGATGCTGCTGCGAGCACCACGGTCAACAGGATCCAACGTATGTTTTTCATTTTTATTGGCGGCTTCAGTGCTCCTCGAACCCGAGGAACAATCTGCCCTTAAAGCAAAGTAGCATGATGCCAACCAAAACGCGCTAGCGCAGTTCGCGGCCGGTGATCAGCTTGCAGACAGCGGAAGTGGGCAACCCGCCGGCTTCGAGGACCGCCTGGTGATATGCGGCAAGATTGAAGCTTGCTCCCTTCACCTCACGGGCGATTTCTCTCATGCGGTTGTGATCGCGCCAGCCGGCAAAATAGGTGACCAACTGCACGCTTGAGAGCTTGGCGCGCTGCAGCTTTCCGATGGCCTCTTCACGCTCCTGAAAAGTTTCTTCGAGCATCAGACGCATGGCTTCGTCGTCACTCATTCGGCCAGTTTGCAGTTTGATATCCAGAATCGCATTTGAGATCATCCGCAACTGCTGCTTCAGAAAAGTGAGTTTGAGGTTGGGGTCGTGATTGAGGTAGCCCTCTTCGAGCACCATTTGCGTAGCGTAGGTAGCCCAGCCTTCGGCATAAGCGCCACTCGCGAACACGCTGCGCAAGAGGCGGCGGCCACGAGGCTCCACACGATTGGCGTATTCAAACTGCACATAGTGGCCGGGCATCGCTTCGTGAATGGTGAGCAACTTGAGCCCGTAAAAATTGTATTCGCGCAATTTCGATTCGACACGTTCGGCGGACCAGGTGGCTGGGATCGGAGTGAGCCAGTATTGAGCGCCAAGGGTAGGGTCCATGGCAGGTGCGGGGTTGAAGCCACCTACAGAATAGATGCCACGCATGAAGGTGGGGGTCTCGATCACGCTAAGGTTCTTGTTGGGGGGCAACTTGAGCAGACCCTTTTGCTGCACAAAAGCAGTGACTTCGGCCAGATCGCGCTTGGCAGAATTGAAGTACTCTTCGCGGGTACTGTGATTTTTTGCGATCTCATCGAGGCGCTTGCGGACGACAGGATTCAGGTCGCCTTTGCCGGACCAGCCGCACAGGCGGGCCATCTCTTCGCGAGTTCGTTTGAGTTCGGTTTCAGCGGCGGCGAGCAGTTGATCCGGAGTCTCAGATGTACCTAGCGTGAGCTGAAATTTCTTCTTGTACTTATCCGAACCGAGACGCCAGTCGTAGTCTTTCCCGTCCAGATCTTTGGCCAAAAACTGATTGAATTGCAGAAGAGATTCGGTCGCCTTGGCAGCAGCATCGTCAAACTTTTTCGAGATGACGGCAGGGCGTTCTTTCTGGAGCATCGCGATCAATTCGATATTGCCCTGATTCTCGGCAATCGCGACCTCGCGCCAGACTTTGGGCGAAGATACGAGATTCCCCTCGGCCTGTAGCACGCGAGAGGGAATGCGCTCGAGGCGCTTCAAAATGTCGTAAAAACGTTTGTCGCGGGGACCGTACTCAGAAGCGAAGGGAACGAAGAGCGCATTGCCGAAAACTTCGGCGTACATTTGCGGGGCGTGGGTCCAGACGGCGACGTCCTCGATTTCAAAGCGCGCAAGGCTGATTAGCTGCCGCACCAGTTCGTAATCGGCGAGGTCTTCTGGGCTCAGTTTCCCGGGAATCACATCGCGCTTGAGGCCATTGCCAAAGCGGATGTAATAAGCACGCTGGCGGGAGGCAGTTTGAGGAGAGAATTCGTCGAGAAGTTCATCGAGGGGGACGCCGTTGTGGCGGTGGTATCCGGCGGCGGTGGCAGCTGAGGGAGCAAAGGTAAGAGAGTTCAAAACGAACTCTTCCGCAATGGTTGAAAAGCGCGGTGGCCTGGAGCTGCACGAAACAAGGCTTAGCAGGGCCGCAAGCAAGAAGACGAAGCGCATGACTCTAGGATGTCACTTGAAGGGGCCAATCAGATTCGAAGTGATCCAGCCGCCATAAAATTTGCCAGATTGCGGCACTGCTTTTTCACCATCGACGAAACAGGCATCCATGAGACTGGGATAGAAGGCGAGATAACCGCGAATGACAGAAAAAGGGGCTGCGGGGGTTTCGTAGCTCCAGGCGGCTCTTTCTGCCCGTTTGCCAGAAGCAATGATAGACCAGTATGTGGCTTTGCCTTTCCATTCGCAAAAGCTCTGACCGGGTGCAGGGTGAATGAATTCCGGACGGATGTCTTGTCGAGGGATGTAGTAGACCGGCGGGTGGCTGGTTTCGAGAACGCGAATCGTGTGGGTGCTCTCGACAATTAATTTGCCAGCAAATTCGATGCGGATCGGCTTGGAAAAGACTTCGAGGCGAGGGGGACGTGGGTAATCCCAGACGCATTCCTTTTCAATCATGCCTCAATAGATGTTCCTCCGGGGCCGGGGATGCAGTTAGCGGGCGGGATCGTTTTTCGCGTCTGCAGAAGTCTTGGAATCCCTGGTTTTCAAATTTGGATCCACTTTCTGCAGCGCGGCCATAGCCTTACGAAGGGCTTCGGCCTTTTCATTCGGCCAGGCTTGCCCTTTGTTCTGGTTGTAGGCAACAGAGAATTCTTCTACAGCTTGGACAAGCTGGTTGAAACGCTCTTCAAAGAGACGGAGCTGTACTTTTTGCTGGTAGGCACTGAGACCGTTGGCGGGAGATTCATTGACGACCGGAACCTGGCTACGGGCAATCATGACTGCCGTTTCCTGGGCACGGATGGGATCTGTCGGGAATTGAAGCAAGCAAAGCATCAGATAGACAGCGTTCATGTGTTCAGCCCTCCAAATTCATCAAATTGTAACGTTGCTGTTCATTCTACTCATATTTCATTTCGGTTACAAGCTTAATTTTCTTTAGAGCTAGCAATGAATTCCAAGCGAAAAATACTAGTGCGAAGATGATGGAAACACTGTAGTTTTCTTGAAAACTACACCTATTTTGCCTCATTGGTACTATTCCTTTTGCTACACTTCAAAAAATGAAACACGCGCTGCGTCTCTTTCTGCTTGCAAGCTGCCTGTGCAGCTTCGGGCAAGCTGCTGTACTGAACTTTTCCGGAACATTGACATCCACCAGCGGTATTTTTTCGTCGTTTCCAGGACTCAATGCCGGCGACCCTTTTTATGGCTCAGTGGACATCACCAGTGTTGGTGCTGATCAGAATGCGAGTTTGAGCGTCGGCCTTTATTCGGTACTGGCGGGTCGACTGGACCTCTTCACGCCTGGTCTCGGCAGCCTCGCGTTTGTTCTTGGACCATCGCTCTCGATCTCTGTCACAACCGTGCACCAGGAATCTGGAGATTCATTGACGATTGCGGCGACTTCCGCGTTTGAGTCCGCTGGAGTCACATTCAATGGAAATAATGGTTTTTTGCTGAACGATAGCTTTCCCATCGGCAATGGCGGCATCAACTTCACCCAATTTACAGGCGGCACTGCCTACTATGATGCAAACCTGATCGCCACAAGCCAGACTTCTGCCATAGTGCAAGGCAATAGCGTAGATTTCGTGATTAACCAGGTATCGGATGCACCCGAGCCGGGAAGCTTGCTGATTGTTCCGGCTGGAGCGCTTACTTTGTATCTCCGACGACGAACTCAGTTGCGATAAGACGGGTCTTTCTTGTCCATCAGGCGCAAGAGCGCATCGAATTCTGGATTGGGGCGTCGGCTATAACCGTCGCCCCCTTTCGTTGAGAGAAAGCTATCGCTGCGTTCTGCACTCAGTTCGCAAACGTGTTGCGGCGGGATCGCAAGATGGGTGCCGGTAGCTTGTGCTGCAAGCTGCACCTGACAGGCACGCTCCAATCTGTACATACGCACAAAGGCCTGAGCGACTGATTCCCCGCAGGTGAGCAGCCCATGATTGCGCAGCACCAGGATGTGGTTTGAGCCAAGATTTGCGCCAAGGCGGGCGCGCTCGTCGAGATCCAGACTGGGGCCTTCAAAATCGTGATAGGCGATTTGTCCGAAGTAGCCAAGCGCGTACATGGAGATGGGCAGCAGGCCTGATTCAAGAGCGGCAACCGCCATCCCGGCGACCGTGTGTGTATGGAGAATGCATTGCACCTCAGGGCGAGCCATGTGAATGGCGCTATGGATGACAAAACCGGCTGGATTGATCTCTTGTAACGGGTCACCGATAATGTTGCCGGCAGGATCAACTTTGACCAGGTTCGAGGCAGTCACTTCGTCAAAGCGAAAACCATAGGGGTTAATTAGAAAGTGGTGGTCAGGGCCCGGGATACGAACTGTGGTGTGGGTCCAGATTAATTCTGACCAACCGAGGTGGTCGATGATGCGATAAGCGCCGGCAAGCTGGACGCGAAGCTCCCATTCCGTGGATTGCATGGGGCCATTATCGCTTCTCTGGCACTGATTTTGATATGCTGACCAGCAAACAAGGAGTTCTACATAATGACTGAGGCTAAAACTCGTCGATTTTTTATGGGGGCAGCTGCGGCTGCTTCTGCCATGCGCGTGATGGGTGCCAATGAGCGCGTGAATCTGGCAATTGTCGGATTGGGAGGCCGCGGAAGTGCCCACCTGAATGTTTATTCGCGCTTACCTGAAGCACGGGTAGTTGGATTATGCGATGTGAATCAGGCCGCGCGAGAGAAGGCGCAGTCAACGTTGTTGCGCAACACGAGCGAGAAGGCCAAAGAATATGAGGACATGCGCGAAGCCTTTGCCGACGGGAGTGTGGAAGCCGTTTCGATTGCAACCCCCAACCACTGGCATGCCCTGGCGGCGATCTGGGCGATGAAGGCGGGCAAGGATGTTTACGGCGAAAAGCCGGCCTGCTACAACATCTACGAAGGTCAAAAGATGATTGAGGTGGCGCGAGAGACCAAGCGCATGATGCAGGTTGGTTCGCAGCATCGAAGTACGCCGTTCAAGATGAAGGCGATGGAAGCAATTCACGGCGGTCTGATTGGCAAGGTGTATCAGTCGAAAGGCCTTTGCTTCAAGCGTCGCGCCTCGATCGGGAAGAAGCCGGACATCCCGACGCCTGCAGGAATTAACTGGGATCTCTTTCTTGGCCCTGCACCGATGCGGGCGTTCAATGAGTTGCGGTTCCGCTACAACTGGCACTGGTTCTGGGACACGGGCAATGGCGACATCGGCAATCAGGGCGTGCACGAGATGGGACTTGCACGCTGGGCAATGGGCGATCCCGAGCTCCCAAAGACAGCCTATGCACAGGGCGGCAAATTTGCTTACGACGACGACCAGGAAACACCGAATACGCTGTTGGCGAATTTCGATTTTGGTGGAAGCGAGATCGTGTTTGAAGTCCGTGGCCTGCTGACAGGCGCAGAAGGCGGAGTGCCGCGACGTGGAATGCCAAGGCAAGGCCCGGGCCCTGCTACGCCCGAAGCAACAGCACCAGTTGGATCCGCGCCGCTCAATGTCATGGTGGGCAATCTGATTTATGGCACTGAAGGCTGGGCAGCGATGAACGATCAGGGCTTCCAGGCCTTTAAAGGCGAGAGCAATGAGCTGGTGATGGAGTTGAAACCAGAGCGTGGCCCCGGCGGTGACGCAACCGGCCTGCACATGCAGAACTTCCTCGCCGCCTGCAAGAGCCGCAAGTCGACAGACCTGCACGATGAGCTGGGTAACGCCGTGCTGAGCGCATCCTTGTGCCACCTGGCGAACATCAGCTACCGTGTGGGACGCAAGTTGACGCTCTCCACGGGGCCGAAGTTTGTGGGCGATGCCGAAGCGAACAAGCTGATCACGCGGGACTACCGCAAAGGCTATGTCGTCTAACTGAACGATTTGCTGGAAAATACCGATGGAGCAGCTATGCAACGCATGCTGCTCCATTTGTTTTTGGTAGCACCTCTTTTGGGCCAGGCAACGCTCAGCATTTATGGCCACGAAGTGACGGGCAAGGATCCTGGAATTCTGCTATTCGCAATCGCCAATGCCTATGCGGAGAACAACGGGCTTACACCCACTCCCGAAGAACTCGCTCCGCTTCGCAAAAAGTTTGGCCCGCTTGAAGCGAAGCACGAGCGCGGAGCGATAGATTTTGCTTACAACATCGTAATGCTCTCCAAGTTAAATCAGAACTGGTGGGCCAAGTATGGGGGCAAAGTGGTGTTATCCGCTTTTGGAATGCACCTCGCCACCGATGCAATGTTGCGAGTGGTAGAAAGCCTGGAAGGTTCCGGTCAGCTCCAGTTTCACGATGCGGAATTGCGCCGCAATTTCATTGGCCACTACCAGCGGTATCGGGGGGATGGAGTAATTGAAGGTGAAAAAGTGAAGAAATTGTTTGCAGAGGGGCTGCCAAAGTAAAAAAGTTCCTTCAGTTTTTTCAGATTGTGGCCGATAAGCGTTTGATACGGAGAGCAAGTATGGATTCATCAACGATTGGCCTTGAAGGATTGGCATCGGCACTTGGCCGGGATACAAAGAGCGCGAGCGGCGTTATAACGCAAGTTGAAAGCGTTCCAGAAGCCAGCGAAGTGGCACAAAAAGCGCAGGAAGAGTTAGCGCAGGCTCGGCGCGAAGGGCAACTGCTCGATTCGATCCACCAGTTGTTGAGCGAGTGCCGCAAACTGGCTTTTGATGCCTTGAATGCTCCAGAGGGTGAGCCGCGAGAAGTCACTCAGCGCCACTTGGGTCAAGTGCTGGGGCTCGTTGACGATATTACCGAGGGGCGTGCACTCCCCCACCTGGACCTGACCAGCGCCAAAGGAGCTGTGGCGGCAGTTACCGAAATCGAACGCACTCTGGCTGAAATTTCAAGACAGCAATGGCGCCTCGAAGAGTTTCAAAAACGAAAATCTTTGGAGCTGGCAAGTACATCGGCAGCGACAAATGCAACGGTGCAGCAGATTGAATCTCAGCCCATGCAGGATTCCCTGCTTGGACTGCCACAATTGGATCAGGCGATCCGAGGCGGCGAGAGCGGCAAGTCGACGCGAGTAGAGGTAGAGCAAGGTGCCCTTCCTCTACTTGCAAAATAAGACAGCCAGATCCCTGCGCGACAAGTGCGTCAGGGCTTAGACACCACCAAGAAACTGATCGCTCGTAATCTTGCCGTCAGCGACGGTATAGAGTGCAAATTCCCGGCCCTGCATCCGCTTCCCGCTGGCTTTGTTGGTTACGTCCATCGTAAAAATAACTGCGAAGAATTCAGGACTGACGAAGGGGCCGTCCACGCCCATGGCGTGCACTTCGTGAGCGCCTTGCCACAATTCGGCTTTCGCAAGAATGGCAGCCTTGCCTTTGGATTCGCGCGGCATACCTCCAAAAGACATGGGCTCGAGGCTGGTTGCGTCGTCAGAGTAAAGTGTTTCGATTGCTGCGTGGAATTTGCCTTCTTTGCAGAGGGCAACCAGCTGAGTGGCGATATCTGGAATGGTCATGCCAGCAGATTAGCAAAAACTGGATTGCAGGAATATGAATCCGAATGCTGGGAATCCAGCGCCTAACGCTTGTACAAAGACACTTGCGGAATCAAGTAGGGCGAGCGGTCAGCGAAGATGTCTTCAAAGAGCGCGAGCGTCGCCTCGTGGACGTGTGTATTCGTGGCGAGAAGGTGCTGGCTGGTAATCAGATGATGCGGTGCACCGTGCATGTCTGTAGTCAGGCCACCGGCTTCTTCCAGCAACAACTTGCCCGCTGCCATATCCCAGGGATTCAGGCCAAACTCCCAGAACCCTTCAAGACGTCCGCAAGCCACATAGGCCAGATCAATCGCCGCAGAACCGGATCGCCGCACTCCGTGGGTGATCATCGCCAGCTGGTAATAAAAGTGGATATTGATGTTCTGGTGCCGTGTGCGGCTGGGGAAGCCCGTACAAAACAATGAGTCTTCGAGCCGATTCGCCTTGGATACCTGAATGCGTTCGCCATTCAGATAAGCACCACCAGATTTTTCCACTGTAAACATCTCATCGCGAGTGCTGTCGTAAATTACACCGGCAATCAGCTCGTTGTCTTTTTCGAGAGCCATCGTCGTGTTGTAGACCGGATACCCGTGGGCAAAATTGGTTGTGCCATCGAGAGGATCGACATACCAGCGATAGCCTGAATTGGAATGTGTGTTGTTGCCTTCTTCCGCAACAATGGCATGGCTTGGGAAGGCCTGGCGCAGACGTGTGGTGATGTGCACTTCGCTCTTGCGATCGGCCATGGTCACAAGATCTGCTTCGCCTTTGAGTTCGAATCCAATCTTCTGCAGGCGAAGCTCTTCAATGATTGCCGCAGCCTCACGGGCAATGCGGGCGGCTGTTTCAACGTAATTGGACATCAGGGTTGACTCGGTTCTTCCCAAAGATATTGGATGTCTTCTTTGTAGAGCATCAGGCTGGCTGCATCGTACTGGGAAAGCCGCAGAATATCGGCATCAAAAATTTCAACTTTGCCGTGAACGATCTTGCCGTCGTTCAGTTTTACTGCGACAGGCGTCTTGCTCGCGGCAAGCTGGCGCAGGTAGCCATCTTCGGCGAGGGTCTGGATAGGTGCTTTGGTTTTGGCTTTGGCCATGGAGAGAGCTTAGAGAGTCTCTTCATAGTATCCAGTGCGGGCTGACACCCGCAAACCGGGACGCCTGATTTTTACTTCCAGACGATGGAATTTGTTGGTCGTAGCAGCAGCATCCTTAGGGTAGAAGGCCAATAGATACTGGGTGCGCAAGTCGCGCAGGATCTCTTCGAAACTCTGGCTGAGCCGGTCATAAGTTGCGGGCTGCAGCACGCGGCCACCACTCCGTTCGGCAATCAGCTGCATCGCATTTTCTCCACCCGTGTTCCGTCCTGCATCATTGGTAATCGGCGTTACGAGGATCGGATAGACGGCAGCCTGCGCACGTTGCACTGCGATATTGGCGCTGTTGAATTTTTTGATACTGGTTGTGTCGCCGCCATCGGAGACGACAATGATTACTTTGCGGCCTTCGCGACCCTCGAGTTCTTCCGATGCAAGATAGAGAGCGTCGTAGAGCGAAGTGCCGGATGTCGTGCGCACCTCCCTTATCGCATTCTCCAATCGCTGGATGCGGCGGGTGAAACCGGCAATGAGATCCACTTCGTGATTGAAAGTAATGAGTGCAATTGAGTCCGCAGTGTTGCCCTCTTTGAAGAGCAGGCGGGCAAAGCGAAGAGTGGATTCGGTTTCGTACTTGAGGTCTTTGGCAACACTCGCACTGATATCGAGCATTACAACGATGCTCAACGCCTGGATTGTGGATCGCTCAAACACGGCAACCTTTTGCTCCACGCCGTTGTCGAAGATCTGAAAATCGTCTTTGCTGAGTCCACCAACCAGTTGGCCGTTCTGATCATGCACGCTCGAGAGGACGCGGATCAATCGGACGTCTACACGAAGGATCGGCGAGCCTGGGTCTGGCGCTTGCGAGCCAAGCAATATTGGTGCAGTTAAAAGTAGACGGCGGGTCATGGGCAGAACGGACGGGGGAACTCCTCTTCACGTTATCAGACGCATAGAAGCATCAATCCGGGTTCAGTCTTTTGATGCAGCAGCGCGGACCACAGAATCATCCCAGGCACCATCCACCCAAACTTCGCCATCCACAAAATATTCTTTCTTCCAGATCGGAACGGTTTTCTTCAGACGATTGATACCTTCGAGAGCGGCATCAAAACTGGGGCGCCGGTGCGGTGCAGCGGCGATGATCACGACACTCGCTTCGCCAATTTCCATGCGGCCAAGACGATGTACCATCGCGATGCGTGAGATGGCGTGTGTATTGGCGATCTCTTCCCCGATGTCGGCCATCAGCCGGATTGCCATCGATTCGTAGCCCTCGTAATCGAGAAAACGCGTGGCCCGCCCGTTCGAGTTGTTGCGAACCACGCCTTCAAAGCTGCATAAAGCGCCGTCGATTCCCTGCAGAACTTCACGACCGATAGCCTGTGTGTCGATCACTTCTCGAGTGAGAGCGAAGATGTGACCTTCAGGGCTGACAATCCGCTGCGTGTAACGGCTGCCACCGCTGACCGGAGGCAGCAGAGCCACTTCGTCGCCGTCGGCGAGTAGCTCTCCAGGCAAAGCAAAATGCTGGTTGCGCGCAAGAGCTATTGAGGCTGCCAGGCCTTCAAGCATGGGGTAGCGTGCCACATAATGGGCGAAAAGCGATTCAATGGTGGAACCTTCTGGAAGATCGACGACATCTTCGGAGGGGTCGGCGAAGTCTTTGAGGAGTCCGAAAAATAGGACGCGAATTTGCATCTTAAACAAGCGTAACGCGGCTCAGCCCGGTTGGGCAGAGCCGCGTCAAGAGCATCGCCAATTGGAGGAGAATTAGCGCTTGCGTCTTTTGATCCATGCAAGGGCAAGAACAGCGGTGCCCGTCAGTGCATAGGTGGTGGGCTCGGGTACTGCAGTAGGGTCGGTTGGTGGCGGAACTACCGTGCCCAGTGTGCCGGTTACTCGAAAGAAAGCGCTGGTAATGATGTTTCCAATATCAATTCCCACAAAATTAAGACTGTATGCTTTGGGATTCAGTGCGACCGTCATATGCCAGAAATTCGGATTGGCAAGACAGGTTGCCGGATCGAGACCACAATTTTCTGGTGCCACAACCGGGGGTTGCGGGTTCGGCAAGAACGGATTGGCTCCGTCCAGAACCCGGATGTAATCTCCCGTGAGGCCGGCATCGGTAACCTCAAGAGTGCTTGCACTCAGCAGGTTAAAAGTCCAGGGGCCCAAACCGGGGCTGAAATACGCACCTGATGGAACACTGTTCGAACCAGGTGTGGCATTCGTATTGGTCATCAAATCGATTTGATACCACTTAGCAGCCTCAATCGTCGCGGCAGTCGCCGATGTGGCCAGAGCGGCCAGAGCCGCCAGAAGAAGAATAGGACTACGTTGCTGCATGAATCGACTTTGGACGAATTCCAGCAAAGAAACAATTGGGATCTTGCCTTAGAAGATCGCGGCAGAACTATCCTTATGGAATGCGCCTTAGTTTCTGGGTTGGTGATTTGCTGTCCGGGCTTGGGGGGATTCGTCCCAGCATCGAACACTGGCGAACCTGAGGAAATCAGCCAGAACCCGGGAATGTGGGAGAAATCGCAGATTTTCGCTTCGGCATGCCATTTGCATACGTATTACCGAAGAGGGACAGGATCAGAATGACCGTAGGGCAAACTCAGGTAAGAATTTTCGTTTGCGACGACCAAATGGAGGTGCGCGAAGCGCTGCGCCTGCTTTTGAAGTCCAACGGTTATACCGTCGAATGCTTCGACAGCCCAGTTGCTTTGCTGGAAACAGCAGTCCAAAAGCAAGCCAGTGTGATTCTGCTCGACATGAATTATTCGAGGGACACTACCAGTGGAATCGAAGGGCTGGATTTAATCGCCGCCCTGCGGGAACAACGCGTGCCGGCCGCCTTGATCGCCATGACGGCCTGGGGCGATGTAAGTCTGGCTGTAGAAGCGATGCAGCGCGGAGCAAGCGATTTTGTCGAAAAACCCTGGAGCAACGAGCGCTTGCTCCAAATCGTCGCCAAATGGAGCATTGCCACAAGTGCTGAAAGCAAAGTGATGGCCAGCGCACGGCGAGTGCAGTAAAGCCTGTTGCCACGCTCCGCCACCGGGGACAAGGCTCTGCACTATGCCTGCCGATTCCTTCCCGCAAGCGACGTGTCAGGGGATTATTACGACTTCTTCGAGAAGCGCGCCGGCCACTTTGGCTTTGTGGTTGCGGATGTGAGCGGCAAGGGAGTTCCAGCCGCCATGCTGATGGCAAATTTGCAGGCACTGTTTCCCAGTTATGCCTACCGGGACGAGGCCGGGCCCGAACCAGTGCTTCGCGCAGTAAACGCGCAGTTTCACGAATCCACTTCGCCCGAAAGTTTTGCGACGGCCTTTTACGCCGACCTCGACGAGGCCTCGCGCGAATTGAGCTACATCAATTGCGGTCACCCTCCAGCCTTGTTGCGCAAGGCCAGCGGTGAGATCCAGTTGCTCGAGTCAGGTGCCGTAGTGCTCGGTGCTTTCTCCTCCTGGCAGGCAGAAACGACGACGGTACAAATGGACGCAGGCGACCGGCTGCTTGTGTACTCCGACGGCGTAGTTGAAGCACAAAGCAGTACGGGTGAGGAATTCGGAGATGAACGTTTGCTAAAACTGTTCGAAGATACAGTGCATTTGGCCCCGCAAGAGGCTCTGCCCGAAATGGAAGCTGCCATTCAAAAACACTCTGGAGTCTCTCTTTTTGAGGACTGCACCCTGTTCATGGCCAGCCTTCGCTAAAATCAAAAGAACTCCATGACAAAAACGAGCAATCCCGCGGAGCTTGCAGACATCTCGAAACTTGTGCGTCGTCACATCATCGAGATGATCACAGCAGCCAAGAGCGGACATCCCGGCGGCAGTCTATCCGCTACAGAAATTGTGGTCTCCCTTTTCTTCGACATCATGAAACACGATCCGGCCAACCCGAAGTGGGCTGACCGCGATCGATTCATCCTCGGCAAAGGACACGCCTGCCCTGTACTGTATTCGGTAATGGCCGAATGCGGATACACGCCGATCGACCAGTTGAATACCTTCCGCAGCCTCGGCTCTATCTATCAGGGCCACCCCGACGTGCGCTACATTCCGGCCCTCGAAGCGAGTACAGGCTCCCTCGGCGAAGGCTTGAGCGTTGGCCTCGGCATGGCACTTGCCGCCAAAATGAATAACAGCCCGTCGCGCACTTTCGTTGTGCTCGGCGATGGAGAAATCCAGGAGGGCCAGATCTGGGAAGCCGCCATGTTCGGCGCATTCCACAAGGTGGATAATCTCGTCTGTATCGTTGATTCCAACAAGATTCAGCTCGATGGCTTTGTCAAAGACATCATGCCGCTCGACCCGTTGATCGACAAGTGGAAGAGCTTTGGCTGGAACGTGCTCGACATTGACGGACATAACATCGTCGCATTGCAGAATGCATTCCACCAAGCCGAAAACACCAAGGGCATCCCTACTTGTATCATCGCTAATACGATCAAGGGCAAGGGTGTTTCTTTCATGGAAAATAATCCGAAGTGGCACGGCACCGCCCCTTCCAAAGAAGAATGTGAACTCGCGCTCAAGGAGCTTGCCTAATGTCCGTATCCACGAAATATGAACTCAAGATGGGCCCCGCCACACGTGAGGCGTTTGGTAAAGCTCTGGTCGAACTGGGCCAGAAAAATCCCAACGTAGTCGTCTGCGACGCCGACCTCTCGAAATCCACGAACACGAATTTCTTTGCCAAGGAATTTCCCGAGCGCTTCATTCAGTGCGGCATCGCGGAAGCTAACATGGTCGCGATTGGCTCCGGCCTTTCCGCCGCCGGAAAAGTCGCTTTCGTTTCGAGCTTTTCTGCTTTTGTGATCAACAAGGGCTTTGAACAGTTGCGTGTTACCGCCGCTTACCCCAACGTCAATCTCAAAGTAGTCGGCACTCATAGCGGCATTTCGATTGGCGAAGACGGCCCTTCGCAAATGTCAATTGAAGACCTGAGTCTAGCCTGCAATCTGCCCGGCTTTACCGTGCTGGCGCCTTGCGACGAAATTTCGATGAAGGCCGCAATTCATCTTGCTGGTGAGACCTTCGGCCCATTCTTTGTGCGCGCCGGACGTGTCAAAGCCGCCAGTGTCTACGCCCCTGGTACTGAATTCCACATCGGTGGAAGCAAAGAATTGTTGACCGGCACTGACGTTGCGATCCTCGCCAACGGACTGCTGGTCGCTGAAGCGATTCGCGCAGCCGAAATCCTCGATGCCGAAGGCATCTCTGCCCGCGTGATCGATCTTTACAGCATCAAGCCCATCGACCGCGCTGCCATCGAGCGTGCCTCCAAAGAATGCGGCGCAATCGTCGTCGCCGAAGAACACCTCAAGGACACCGGAATCGGGACTCGCGTCGCGCAAGTGGCCGCCGAGACTGTGCCCTGTCTAATGGAGTTCGTTGGTGTCAACACCTACGCCGAGAGCGGCACCCCTGAGGCCGTTGTCGAGAAGTACGGACTGCTCGCCAAAGACATCGTGGTCGCCGTCAAAAAGGTGCTTGCCCGCAAGCGCTAGATGCGCGAGCAAGATGCATTCGCGGATCTGCTGCGTCGGCATGAAGAGCTGACGCAGCGATTTGCGCGCCTGCTGCATGATGATGCGGGTCAAATTTTAACCTCCATCGCTTTGCAGCTCTCCGCACTTGAAGGTGCTCCGCCCAAAGAAACCAGAATATTGATCGAGACTCTGGATGAACTTCTCGAACGCTTTCGTCTCGCTCAATCCAGCCTGGGTGCTGCCGTCATCCCAAAGCGCGGGCTGCTGGCTGCTCTATCGCAACTGGCCCGCATGCGCACAGACTTCCGCGTGGATGGCAACCTTGCTCCCGCGTGGCCGCTCGAATCGAGTCAGGCCGCTTTCCGCATCGTCGAAGCACTCTCCCCGAAACGGGCAGTCCTCGACGCAAAGAGTTTGCAGCTCGAGGGAGTGTCTGCGCTGACTGCATACGTGCAGACACTTGCCGCTATTGGAAATTTGTCCATCCACGATGGACCGCAAG
The DNA here is from genome assembly GCA_025354885.1 of Acidobacteriota bacterium. Classification (GTDB taxonomy): domain Bacteria; phylum Acidobacteriota; class Terriglobia; order Bryobacterales; family Bryobacteraceae; genus Bryobacter. Next base: position 20,697 of record JANXLY010000352.1, read on the forward strand.
CGAATACAATCAGGATCTACCATGCCAATTCGGGTGTTAATCGTTGACGACCACAAAATCATGCGGGATGGCATCAAGGCAATCCTGAAGCCCGCACTCGATCTCGACGTGGTCGGAGAAACGGATTCGGGTATCGATGCAGTTCAAATGGTTCGCAAACTCCGCCCTGACGTAGTCATGATGGATATCGAATTGCAAGGTATGAGTGGCATTGAAGCTACGATCGAAATGCTGCGCCACAACCCTGAAACCCGCGTCATGATGCTCTCCATGTATGACGACGAACATTCTGTCATCAGCGCTGTTAAGGCCGGAGCCCGAGGCTTTGTGTTGAAACGCGCTTCCGACGGCGACCTCATTCAAGCCCTGCGAACCGTAGCCCAAGGCGGCTCCTATCTTAGCCCCCGAGTGTCCGACCGTTTACTCGAGCGCATCCAAAAGGGCACGGTCGACGAGAGCACGCAATCGCTGCCACTCGCCAATTTGTCGCCTCGTGAGGTTCAGGTCCTGCGCCTGATCGCCGAAGGCAAGACCAGCAAAGAGATCGCCGTCATGCTCGACCTGAGCGTGCAGACAATCCGGTCTTACCGCAAAGCGATGATGAAAAAGTTGAATGTAAACAACATCGCCGGGCTCACGCAACTCGCCCTCGCCACCGGACTCACCCGTCAACAGAGCTTCGGCACAAACAGCGACTCAAGCCCGCTGCACTAAGGGCAGTCTCGAATTCTTGCTGAGAATTTGCGCACTGCTCCACCACCATATACAGGAATGAGACTCGTCCTCCGCATGCGGGGCAAACCCTGGTGGGTCCGCCGCATGCAAACCTGTAGCCCTGCCGTGGAGCTGTCGGCAGAAGAAAAACTGCGGCGGCTGGTGAACGCTGCCCTGGCTACGCCCTACTATTCGCGACGCGAAAACGCCGCGCGACTTCTCGCAGCCAGTCATCTGCAGGAGCTTCCGGTAACCACCCTGCGCAGTGTGCTCGATGCCATTACTGATTTTGAAAACCCCAAAGTACCAGCAGCCAGAGGGCTCTTTCGCCCACCCTTCGCCACTAGCAATTGCGCGCTGCTCGGCAAGAAGCTACGCCTGCCCGAGGGTGTACGGGAATTGGACAGCAATGCGTTTGGCCGCCTGCATTTGAGCGACACGAGGATGCTGGCCGCAGCTCCAGCCGTGTTGCGCCGCATTTGCGCCGCCATCGAAGCCAGGCAACTCGCACTGCCACAACTTTGCGAAGCCGTTGTGGTGCTCGAAGGAATAGAAGAAGGTGCTCTCCATGCAGGCGAGCGGGACCTGTTGTGGCGCGCCCTCGGTGTTCCCGTTTTCGAGCAATGGCTGGGTCTCGATGGAGAATTGCTGGCCTGGGAATGTGATGCGCATCAGGGCCTGCACTTCAATTCCGATAAGGCAGATCTCGAGGTGGTCGATGACGAACTCGTCATTACGAGCTGGTCAGCACTCCGTACACCAATACTCCGCATGGGAACAGGCTGGACCGCAGAAATCGACAAGCTCCCCTGTCCTTGCGGCGATGCCCGCCCCGTGTTGCGTCAGATCACGATGCACAAACATTCCCTCGGCACACGCCAGGCCCATGCCGCAGCTGGCGCTTAATCCACTGAGCATTTTCTAATCCAAGAATGAGCCTGAAGGGGTGAAGTTGGGCTGGCTGTGATTTTTGGGCTCCTTTCGATGGTTTTTGAGTTGGTTTTTTCGGTAGCAAGGGGGGGCATCGTCGTCGGCGCGGTGGGAATGTGGAAATCGCACAGCGCGATTTCCAAGGGCGGGGGAAAACGAAGGGAAACCTGGTTTTCCTTCGTTTCCCAGGGCCCGCCATTTCCAC
>JANXLY010000376.1 GCA_025354885.1 Acidobacteriota bacterium
GATACGAAGGAGAAGAGATTGATTTCCATCACAGGGCTGCAGCCAAAGGGAGGACAACGCGGAGGAGCGAGTAGCCTCGATCTCCAAAAGCGCTCGCTGGAACTGGCGTGGAGGCCAGGGTTGCTGGAGCAGATTCGCTGCTACGTAGGAATTACGTACATTAGCCGGAGTGGTAAAGCAGCGGAGGTTGGAGGGCTTTTGTTCGGGTACTGCCGCAAAGGGGTGATGCAGGTAATGACCTGGAGGCCAATCAGCAGGGACAAAGATTCAAAAGCTCACTTTCGCCTGAACGGTAAAGACGAGCGGACTTTTCAACAATTGTTGGGGGCCTGCAAATCGGACGGGGCTTTGAAGGGAATGCAGGTTTTGGGATGGTTTCGCTCACGTGCTGAAGGTGAAGCGGCACTGGATGAAGCGGACATACGCTTTCACGAGAAATTCTTTGCCGAAAAGCATCAGATTGCGATGGTGATCCGTCCCAGCCATGAGCATCCGGCCGAAGCTGCAATATATGCAAGAGATGCGCAGGGGAACTTTGCCTTGTCAGCGCCTTTGGCAATGTTCATATCAAAAGCAAGCCTGGCCGAATGGGGCGAAGTAGCGAAAGAATCGACTGCAGATCGAAGAAATTCCACCTATATGCAAAGTGGGTTGGAGATCCTGGCTGGGCTGGCGTTGTGCTGTCTGGTAATTCTTGGCATGCAGTGGAACCATCAACAGCAAGCGGCGGCAGACTTGAAGGATGATCTGGGCTTTGAAGTGAAATTCGATGGTGGGGGTATCAAAGCCACTTGGAATTCTGCATCGGCAAGCATTCAGAAAGCAGAGACTGCGCAATTGCAACTGGGACGCGAACGGATGCAGTTAAGTCATTCTGAACTTACTCAGGGCTACAGAAGAGTCGCACTGAAAGATGCATTGCGGAGTGATACAGAGATGAGTCTGCGGACCGGAAACCGTGAAGAATTTTCGCAACTGATTATCGCGGCGCGATAAAAATTAACTCTTTTGTGGAGCGCTCCTCATCCATTCAGGAGGAGAGACAATGATCTTTCCAAAACGAATAGGAGAACTTCAATGAAGAAGGCATTTCTTGCTACATTTCTGCTTCTGACTTCTGCGACCTTCAGCTTTGCTGCTGATATCGTTGACACCGCTGTCGCTGCCGGCAGCTTTAAGACCCTGGTTTCGCTGGTACAAAAGGCCGGCTTGGTTGACACCCTGAAGAGCGCAGGCCCTTTCACCGTGTTTGCCCCGACCGATGAGGCATTTGCCAAAGTTCCGCAGGCAACCCTCGACATGCTGGGTGCCAATCCCGACAAGCTAAAGGCAGTGCTGCTTTATCACGTAGTGGGTGCCAAAGTGATGGCTGCCGACGTCAAGACCGGTGCCGCAAAGACTGCCAATGGCCAGACCGCCATGCTGACTGCCAAGGGTGGCAAAGTTATGGTGAACAAGGCCAATGTAGTTAAGGCTGACATTGCTTGTGACAATGGCGTGATCCACGTGATCGACGCTGTAATCATCCCCAAGTTGTAGTCTGTTTTCCTGGTTGTTCAAGAGCCCGCTCTGTACAGAGCGGGCTTTTTGTTATTGGCGGAGACTGACGCCGGACATTTCCGGCGGCTTGGGGATTTCGAGGAGATCGAGAATCGTGGGTGCAAGATCGCGGAGACTGCCGCGTTCGTTTGGCGCATCGGTGCGGAGCGGCTTGTGGGCCGACTCCACTATGATTACCGGCACCGGATTTGTAGTGTGGTAAGTGTGGATGCCCTTGGTGGCCGGGTCGATCATAGTTTCGGCATTGCCGTGATCGGCAGTAATGATCCAGGCGCAATTGCCACGCGCATTGAGCGCAGCTTCGATGCGACCTACGCAGAGGTCTGCCACTTCCACCGCTTTTTTAGCGGCTTCAAAAACACCGGAGTGTCCCACCATATCGGGGTTGGCGAAGTTGACGATGATCACGCCAAACTGTTTGGATTCGATACCTTTGACGACGGCATCGCAGACACCGGCGGCCGACATTTCGGGCATGAGGTCGTAGGTGGCGACTTGGGGGGAAGCGACCATTTCACGGGCTTCACCGGTGTAGGGCTTTTCGACACCACCGTTGAAGAAAAAGGTGACGTGCGGATACTTCTCGGTTTCGGCAACGCGCAAGTTAGCGACGCCGTGTTGCGAGAGCCATTCGCCTAAAACATTCTGGTGTGATTCTGGTTTGAATACGAAAGGGTGCGTAAAGGTGCGGTCATACTCCGTCATCATGGTGAAACGGAGATTGCCGTCGCGGGTAAGACGCTCTGTGATTTCGCGGGCGCGGTCGGCGCGATAGTTGAAGAAGAGGCAGGAATCACCGGGCTGAATGAGGCCGACAGGAGAGCCATCGGCATTGACGATCGTGACTGGCTCGACGAATTCGTCGGTGACAGAAGCGGCATAGCTTTCCTTGAGTACGGCGAGCGGAGACTGGCTTGTTTTGGGAGCACCCGTCGTCATGGCAATAGCGGCCTTTTCGACGCGTTCCCAACGCTTGTCGCGATCCATGGCGAAATAGCGGCCCATGACGGAAGCAATCCGTGCAGTGCCGAGATGTTTTTCGAGAGCATCGATGAAGCCGACACCGGACTGGGGTGGCGTGTCGCGGCCATCCATAAAGCAATGGACGTATATCTCACTGACGCCTTCACGCTCGGCCATATCGATCAGCGCGTAGAGGTGCGTGTTGAGGGAATGCACGCCACCGTCGCTGACCAGGCCAAGCAGGTGCAGTCGCTTGGTCTGCATGGCAGCCTTGAGTTCAGGAAGCTGGAAGAATTCTCCGGTCTCGATAGCGTGGTCGATGCGGGTGACATCCATCCGGATGATGCGGCCAGAGCCAATGTTGAGATGGCCCACTTCGCTATTGCCCATCTGGCCGACGGGTAGGCCGACCCAGGGGCCGGAAGCCTCGATGAGTGTATGCGGATTGGCCGCCCACAATCGATCAAAATTCGGTTTGTGGGCGGCCTTGACCGCGTTGCCTTCGCTTTCTTCACGCCAGCCCAAGCCGTCGAGAATGGTGAGAACAACCAGATCAGGTTTCGACATTACTGCTTAAAGGCCTTCTTGCCAGGGTACTTGGCGCTGGAGCCGAGCTCTTCTTCAATGCGGAGGAGCTGGTTGTATTTGGCGATGCGATCGGTGCGGGAAGCGGAGCCCGTCTTGATCTGGCCACAACCTGTGGCGACAGCCAGATCCGCGATGAAGGTGTCTTCGGTTTCGCCGGATCGGTGGGAGGCAATCGAAGTGTAGTTGGCAGCAGAGGCCATCGCCATGGCGTCGAGAGTTTCGGTGAGGGTACCGATTTGATTGACTTTGACCAGGATCGAATTTGCAATGCCGAGGTCAATGCCCTTGGCGAGGATCTGCGTGTTAGTGACGAAGAGGTCGTCGCCAACGATTTGAACTTTTTTGCCGAGCCTTTCGGTGATGGTCTTCCAGCCGGCCCAGTCGTTTTCATCGAGACCATCTTCGATAGAAATGATGGGGTATTGATTGACCCAGCTTTCCCAGAGGGCGACCATTTCGTCGGATGTGTACTCGCTGTTGTCGCTCTTCTTGAAGACGTATTTTTTCTTGGACTTGTCGTACATTTCGGAAGCGGCACAATCGAGAGCGAGGGAGATCTGTTCACCTGGGATGTAGCCGGCCTGGACGATGGCTTCAAGAATGACGTCGATCGCTTCCTGATTGGATTTGAGCGAGGGAGCAAAGCCGCCTTCGTCGCCGACCGAGGTGGAGTAGCCCTTCTTTTTCAAAACGCCCTTGAGGGTGTGGAACACTTCTGCACCCATGCGGAGTGCTTCGCGGAAGCTGCCGGCACCAATGGGGGCGATCATGAATTCCTGCGGATCGACGGAGTTGTCGGCGTGAGCGCCGCCGTTGAGGATGTTCATGAGGGGGACAGGGAGGATGTTGGCATTGACGCCACCAAGGTAGCGGTAGAGCGGCATCATGTAGCTGGCAGCAGCGGCACGGGCACAGGCCATGGAGACGGCAAGGAGCGCGTTGGCACCGAGGTTGGCCTTGTTGTCTGTGCCATCGAGGGAGATCATGAGGTGATCGATTTCAGCCTGTCGGGTAGCATCGAGGCCGATGAGATTCTTGCCGAGCACCTCGTTGATATTGGCGACGGCGCGGAGGGTGCCTTTGCCGAGGTAACGATCCTTTTCGCCATCGCGCAGTTCGACAGCTTCGTGCTCGCCGGTGGAGGCACCACTTGGGACGGCAGCTCGACCGAGCGAGCCATCAGAAAGGTATACATCTGCTTCAACAGTCGGGTTGCCGCGCGAATCGAGGATCTCGCGGCCAATGATTTTCACAATTTCGGTCATTACTACTATTGTGGCCTATGAGGGGTCGCAATATGAGGAACGGGCCTATCTTGATTCTTCAACCGCAGGCAATCTCAGCGCCAGGGACTAAGTCCGTGCCTTCTCATGTTCATCCCATGGATTGAGAATCGTTATGCCGAGCCGTTCAAAATGTCTGACGTTTCGCGTCACCAGCGCGAGGCCGTATTCCAAAGCCGTCGCCGCTATCTGCGCGTCAGCTATTTGAATTGGGCGACCAACAAGCTGCTGTTGTGCCTCCAAAGAACCCCACCGTTCTGCGATGGATTGAGTAAGTGGCAGAATTCGGCCAGCAAATTTCTTGAGGAGATACTCTCCATACCAAGCTTCGAGTTCGGTCTTTCTTCTCCCCGGCGCAAGAATTGTGATTCCTTTGCGCAGTTCACCACAACTGACCACACTCAAGTGCAAGTTAACAAGATCTTGTTCCGCGAGCCAAGCCGTTACTCTTGGCTCGGGTTGGGCGCGGACTAGTTCGGATGGGATATTCGTATCGAGCAAAAAACCAATCATGAAAGGTCAATGGGCCGACTTGACGAAGGATTCCGGGCGAAGAGCGTATCGACCTCTTCATCTGTCAGCAAGCCGCGGACCCGAGCACTCATATCGATCAATTCCTGACCAGTTCGACCAGAGACATTATCCCAAGGCTTCGCCTCGCGCATGACGATCTGTTGGACATACTCAGAGAGAGAAATCCCTTGGGCCTGGGCTCGCAGCAAGAGTCCACGTTCGATTTCGGGCTGAAGGTCAAAAGAGATAGTCATTTCTAAGGCTCGTTTCTACTTTTACCTTAGCGTATATCGCAAGGAGAGATGGTGAGGCTCACCAGATACGCTCGGTTCCCTTCCAGGCCACGGCAGAGCATTTGAGTTCGCAGGAAAGCAAAATTCAAAACTGAATGCCTAGGCATTCAGGTGCGTGTTGATACGCTCAATGGCTTCGTCGATTTCGGCAGTGGATTTGAAGCCGATGGTGACGGCGTCCACTTTGCCAAACTGCATGACGAACTTGATCGAGGCGTCGCGCTGCTTGGGGGTAACGAACTTGCCTTCGCCCATGATCTTCATGCCGAGGACACCGGTGCCCTGGTTGTGGACTTTTTCGATCGTAGGGAGCACTTCTTCGCGAACACCGGGGACGTTTGCTTCGTCGCGGAGGTTGTCCATTTTGGTGCCGTCGTGGTTGACGCGCATCAGCGCGACGTCGAGCCAGGAATTGCCCGGGTAAGCGCGGATCGGCAGAAGACCATGTCCGGAGCAGCCGTGGCAGCGAATGATCTGCTTGTGCTTGGCCTCTGAGAGGGCGTCACGGATCGCTTCAAGGTCTTTGGGCCAGGTGTTGGTCTTGACGTTGTGGATGAGGAAGATGTCGAAGTAGTCGCTATTGAGTTCGCGGCGGAAGCGTTCGATATCGTCCATCGGTTTGTAGCCTTCGCGGGCGGCGTTCTGCCAGCGGAGCTTGGTCATGAGGCGGTAGTTTTCGCGGGGAATTCCTTTGAGCGCCTCGGCGAGCATCTCGTGCATCTGGTCGTAGTTGTCTGCCGATTCAAAAAAGCGAATGCCGCGGTCGTAAGCGTGACGGACGAGGCGGGTGAATTCTTTTTGCCCGAGTTCACGCTGGATACGGCCACCATGAGTGCCGGTGCCGAAGGCGAGACGTGTGACCTTGACGTTCGACTTGCCGAGGGTGACCCAGTCGGTGGCAGAACGCTTGGCGGCCTGCAGTTGGGGGACTGAGGCAGCGACGGCTGCGCCAGCCGTGACCTTCAAGAAATCGCGACGGGAAGAATTCAGCATGTGGCCATTGTATGCAGGCTACGCGGGAACTGCAAAGGCTTACCAGGCGGCTTCGGGGTCTTTGCCTGGCTCATGTTTACAGGGAGCCCAGACGAGTGAAGTGAAGCCGAGAGAAATGTTGGTTTTCTTGGGCTTGATGATGATGGAATCTATCGTGGCATTTGCCTCGTCGAGTTTTGCAGTAATGGCAGCGACCTCGGCCTCAACGTCGTGTTGCAGCTGGGCGATTTGCGCGTTGACGGCTTCTACCGTTTCTCCGGCCCGTCCGACATCACCTTGCTCTTTGAGGACCTTGCTGGCTTGTTTGGCGGCCGAAGCGGCTTTGCCGATGTTGGTCTTGGAGAGGGCACTACCGCGGCCGAACATAGCTCCAAGGACACCACCAAGAATATTGATGCCGGTGCTCAGCATCTCACTGGAGCGTTGCTGTTCCTGCACCTGTTTGGCCGCTTCGGCCTTGCGGAGGCGCTCTTCGAAAGCTGCGATCTTGGGACGGCAGCGGCTGCGGACCTGTTCAATTTCTGCGTCGCGTTCCTGGTGCAATTCGTGCGAAATGCGGGCGCGGAAGTCGGAGATGGATTCACCGGGATGCGAGAAAGCTTTGAGCGACGGCACAGTGAAAATTTCCAGTGACTCATTTCCGTAAATGTAAGTGACCAGATCTTTTTGCCAGCCGGCGTAGTTCTTTGATTTGGTGGCGGCACCAGAGAGTTCGGCATAGCCGATGCCAGAAATAGGTTCGGCTTCGAGTTCGTCGGGGTGGATGTCGACGGTGTGACTCTCGCTCCATTCGACGGGGGTGTTGTCGTCCTTGACAGGAGTGAGGTAGACACGATCTACGGATTCGTCAACGCCAGACTTAGTGTCGTTGAAGCGGATTTTGGTTGCGACGCAGACGTGCGGGAAATACATAAGACCCTCGCTCTTCGAACGCGCGGAGAGGAATTTCTGAATTACTTCAGGGGGAAGTACAGGACGGGCAGCCGCGGCGGCGAGCTTGGGGATTTTGGGAGCGGATTGGCCTTCTGCCGGGGGTTCGGGTTGAGGACCTTTGGCAGTGAGCGATTTGATCTGATCGCGAGTGAGAGGACCACGGAGATAACTGAGAGCCCAACGGGTCTGGAAGATGATGGGCGTGTTGGTGTGCACGTTGTTCATGTAGAAGACACGCTTACCGAGGCTGGAGAGAATCCGTTCGGTCTTGGCCGCATCAAAGGATGCGCCGGCTTGCGCGCTGGCACCACTGAGCCCCTCCATGAGGCGGCCTTTGTCCCGCTCCGTCTGCAGGCGGCCGATGAACCAGGTGCCGCAGTTGGCCAGACCTTTGTAATCGAGATCGACGGGATTTTGCGTGGCGAGGACAATGCCGACACCGAAGGCGCGGGCCTGCTTGAGCAAAGTGAGCAAGGGCTTTTTGGAAGGTGGGTTCCCGAGGGGCGGGAAGTAACCGAAGATCTCATCCATGTAGAGGATGGCACGCAGGCTTGAGGTGCCCGACTGGGTGCGGACCCAGCCGAGAAATTCGTTGAGCAGCAGTGCGACAAAGAACATGCGCTCCTGATCGTTCAGATGAGCGATGGAGATGACAGAGATGCAGGGCTTGCCCTGGGCATTTCTGAGCAGCTTGCCGATGTCCATACCTTCGCCTTCCATCCAGGCCTGAAAGCCGGGGCTGGCAAGAAGATTATTGACCTGCATGGCAAGCGCGAAGCGGTCTTTGGCGGGGAAGAAGCTGTCGATGTCGAGGACGCCAATTTTCTTGAAGGGAGGGTCCTGAATCTGAGCAATGATTCCGGCGAGGTCGAGATTTTTTCCGTCGGTCCAGTTGGACTGAAAGATTTGAGAAAGCAGAATATGTTCGCGGCTTTGGAGTGGGTCGGCATCGATACCAAGAAGACTGAGGACTGCGGTGGCGGCGTTGGAGATGCGGTCGGTAAACATCTCGCGGTCTTCCATGAGTGCTTCAGACGGGGCTTCGAAACTCTTGAGGATCGAGAGCGGGCGGCCCATGCGGGAGCCCGGCGTGTAGATGGTGAATTCAGCAGCCTGACCCATGCGGCGGATGCGTTCGCCATCCTGATGCCAGTCGGCGAGACCTTTGGTCCAGAGTTCGGATTGCTGTTTGGCAAATTCAGCAGGGGTTTGTTGCGCCTGTTGTGCTTCGTCGGGGTTGACCCAGGCTTCAAAGTCGGTTGGTTTGAGATCAGGAAACTGAAGGAGTAGGTTGCCGAGGTCGCCCTTGGGATCGATGACGATAGCGGGGATGCCGTCGAGGGCAGCTTCTTCGAGAAGTGATACGCAGAGGCCTGTTTTGCCGCTGCCGGTCATGCCGACGCAGACTGCGTGAGTTACAAGATCTTTGGAATCGTAGAGGACTAGATTGTCTTTACGCTTTTTGTTTTCGAGGTCGAATTCTTCGCCCAGGTAAAATACGCCGAGTCCTTCAATGTTTGCCATCGAGCATAGTATCTCCTACCTTGTGCCCGATGAACACCCAGCTAAGAATTGCAGCGGCATACAGGCCGACCATGACATAGAGGGGGATCGACCAGTCGCCAAACCACTGGACGAGGTAAGCGAGCACGATCGGGCTGAGAAAGCTGCCAACCTGTCCAGCGGTGTTCATCGTGGCAGTCATGACAGCAGAATTTTGTTTGCCGAAGTCGATACAAAGGGAGAAGGCAGAACCGAGGGTGAACATGCTGCTGCCATAGCTGAGGGCAATCAGGGAAGCAGCGAACTGCGGATCGGGGACGCGTGCGGCGAAGAACATGGCAGTCATTGAGACGCAATAGGAGCAGCCGGCGACACCAGCGCGACCCCAACGGAGGCCGAAGCGCTTGGTGAGGACATCGGTAGTCCATCCGCCACCTAGAGCTGCGCCAGAAGCAATGAACATAGGGAGCCCCGCAAAGACGACCATCTGCTCTTGACTCATGCCACGGATCTCTGTGAGGTAAGTGGGTAGCCAGGTGATCACGAAAAATGTGCCGTAACTGTTGGCGGCGTGAGAGAAACAGAGGGGCAGCAGGACAGGAATCTTGAAGACATCGCGCCAGTTGCCATGGCCACCGACGGCGAGGCCGCGCTCGCGTTCGATCATGGCGACTTCTTCAGGAGAGGTGCCCGCCTTGTCACGTGGTTCATCGCGGAACCAGAGCCACCAGACGGCAGCCCACACAAAGCCAACACCGCCGAAGACGACGAAGACCCAGCGCCAGGGCATCATGCTACTGAGCCAGACGACGAGTTTGGGCGTGAAGGCACCAGCAAGAAACGCACCCGAGAAAAAGATACCTTGGGCCTTGCCGCGTTCACCTGCGGGAATCCAGCGGGAGAAGACTCGACCAACGCAGGGCCAGGCACCTGCTTCGCCCGCGCCAAACAGGAATCGAATGACAAGCAGCGAGGCATAGCTCCAGGAAGCGGCTGTTGCGACAGTGAAAGCACTCCACCATGCAACAATGCGGGTGAGTACGCCACGACAACCGAGGCGATCGGCCCAGGCAGCAGTAGGGATTTCAAATAGCGCGTAGGCAACAGTGAAGGCGCTGAAGACGTAGCCCATTTCGACCTTCGTGAGGCCGAGGTCTTTGGTGATTTGAGGAGCGACTACGCCGAGGGCGACACGATCCAGATAAGTGACGCCTGCCAGTAGGAGGGCCATCGCAACAACGCGATGGCGCATGGGAATCATTCTTAGTGTTCTGCTTTCTTGTAACCAGCAGGGATCGCGAATTCAGAGGCCGGAATAGATTCTGTGGAGAATCCGCTCGATTCGGTTGTGATCTCCATGAGGTACTTGCCGCCAGAGGCGCCGCCCATGGCAGAGAAAGCTTTTTCCATCGCTTCGGCTTGGGGTCCGCCCTTTTTCTTCATCGCTTCCATCTGGGTTTTCATGGCCTGCATCTGGGCTTGCATCTGCCTGGATCGTTCGTCGTCGCCCGCTTTCATGCGAGTGATCTGCAGCACGCTCACTCCGCCTCCAGATTTTGCGAGCTGCTTTTGCATATCAGCCATCATACGGGTCATTTGGGGGTTGCCACCACCGGAGACGATGCCACGCTCGGCCATCCTGGCGGTGATCGCCTTGAGCTCAGAGGCACCGGGAACTTCGTTTGAAATCCACATTTCATTTTCCATGTTCATTTGCATCGGGGGGCCGCCCTGGCCGGGCTGGCCGCCCATGGTCATGGTCATAATGATCTGCCTGCAATTGAAGCCGGCAATCTGCTTTTTGACGCCGGTGTCTTTGACGTCTGCCTTGACTTCCATACCAGATTTTTCAAGTGCTGCACCTGCTTGAGCCAGCGGAGTTACGCGGTAGGTTTTTGCGGTGTGATTCACCATCGTGAGAGTCTGTGCGTCGAAGTCGGAAATCATGACTGTATTGCCGGTGTCGACCTTCATTTTGTTGCCTTTGACGAAGTGCTTGCTTACAGCGCCGCCTGCGGGGCCAGTGGTTTTGACCGTGGTGATGTAGCGGAAATCGGCGAAGCAGGTCGAAGCTAGCAAAAGCATGAGAGTGAAGTGGATGATGATGCGCACGAGTTCTCCTAAATTTCTCCGACAGCTCGTTCGATCAAGCTGCGTGACACTGATTGTATGCCGGTATGTTCGACGTAGTTTGTACTGACGTCGAGGAAAGCGGCGAGCAGGTCCAGTTTGCCTTCACTGAAATCAATCACACCGCGCATCTGATCGAGAATCTTGTCGACGGTGATGCCACGGTCTGAGGCGAAAGATCCGACGTAGCCATTCATCGCGGTTGTCGCTTTCGTGAAGAACTGAAAGGCGGCTTCTGTGGATTCGCCACCTGGGATGAAACCTTTGACCCGCTGGAACATGGAATTCTGTTCGAGGTCAGCAGCGCTCCAGCCGGATAGGGAATCCATCAGCTTGGCCGCGTAGTCAGGACCAAGCGGAATCAGGCCATCAAAAACAAGGATCGCCGAGAGACGGATCAGATTTTCTTTTTCGTAAGAACTGACAGCACTCATGAAGTCGGAAACGCTGTCGCCGGGGAAGCCATTTGCGTTGCAAAAGGCGACCAGTTCCGCGATCAGCTTCAAGGCGAGATCGAGGGTTTGAGCCTTGTCTTCTTTTGGGGTAAGTGTACTGAGAAAGCTAAGGAAACTGACCTTCTCGCCGAGCATATGGGCCATCGAAGAGAGGCCAACCTTGCCGCCTGCGCTATCCACCAGTTGATAGACGGAGATGGCTCGCTGGTAGCCCTGGCTCGAGTCGTTGTAAAGTTCGAGGGCTCGGGCGCGAATCTGGGCAACCATCGCAGGGTCGCTTTCCCCAGTGACGGAACGAATCATGTTGTCGAAGCCAGTCGTGTTTTGCCACTGGCCTGGAGCGACGAAGTCGAGGAGACCAAGTACGCGAACGGTGAGTCCACTGGTGGGTAAATTGTCGACGAGTTGATCGATCGATTTGCTCATGATTTGAGGGCTCCGAGTTTGAATTTGAGGATCCAGGCTTCGCGGTCTCCGACCGTGAAAGACGGGTCTGTAGAACGCACTTGCACCTGATAGCGGTCCGAAACAAGAATGGCTGTGCCAAGAGAACCGACACTGGCCGAGGGGCTGCCAGCCAGTTGCCTGGTTGAGGACTTGAACTTTTCGCGAGCAGTGGGGTTGGAGTTCGTATCGGAAATAGAGAATTGGGCGAGCTTCTTGCCGTCCTTGAGCAGGTCGGCCTGGGAATAGCCTTCTTTTTCTTGTGTGAACTGAACGGTGAAGCCGCCACCGGAATCTGGGAAGATCTGGTTGAAGGATTTGCCTGCGGCGATGGCAGGTGGTTGGTCGGCTGGATTGTAGGCTCGCCAGGCGAACCACCCGGCGATCACCAGAGCGATCACGAGTATCAGTTTTTTCATCAAAGCTCTCCTTAGCCATCCCATGTTGGCACAAGGAAATGGCTTGTGCCTTATACTAACGAACTGGAGCCGAAAGAGATGTTTCCTTCCGAACACAGACTTGGAGACAATGTCGATGATTTTTGCGTCAAGTGCAAGCGTTTGACCAATCACAGCATTGTGTCGCTCGTGGGGACGACACCCGCCAAGGTGCGCTGCTGCACCTGTTACAGCGATCATAATTTTCTGAATGAGATCGCTCCGCCACCGAAGCCGCGCAAAGCCGTAGGCTGAAGACAAAAACGCACTAGTACCGTAAGGGCTTTTCCCGCCGAATATAAGGCGAGGTACTGGGACAAAAATGGAAAAAGTACCGGCGCACTGTTGTATAATTTTCCCAAAGGAGGGATTATGCGCAAGCTTGTTTTGAGTTCCATAATTCTAATGGCTGTCAGTACTTTGAATGCAGCCAATGTTTTTAGTGAAAATTTTGAAGGTTCAACGGTAGGTTTCTATTCCATAGCGGGGACGCCTACCGTAACAGGATCCATATTCACCTTGATCGGGAATAGCGGAACAGCGGATGTGGTGGGACCAACAGATTACGGATGGTTGTGCGCGGCACCTGGTGCGAGCGGCAAGTGTCTCGATACAACAGGCTCCGGCTCGCGTGGCACGATTGAAACCGTGCTTTCGTACAGTTTTCTGGCCAACACCACCTACACGTTTTCTATTGGCATCACGCGATGGAACGACACAGTGAATGGAGGCGGGCTGAATGATGCGAATTTGCGCATCAACATTGGCAGCTTTTTTTCCAACAGCTACGCAGTAAATTCGGGCTGGGTGAATGGCATCGTTGTTGAGACTTTTACGGTTGGTAGTGTTGGTGGCTTGGCAAAGTTGACCATTACTGACACAGGCGGAACGGCTGGCTTTGCTGGTGCGGTTATCGACAACATCAGCCTCGATCAGGGCGTTATTGTCCCTGAGCCCTCAAGCTATGCTTTAATTGGCAGTGGTGTGGCTGCTTTGTTTTTTGCCCGGCGCAAACGCTAGGCTTCAAAACAGATACGCAATTCTAAAGCAGTAAAGAATGCCCGGACTGGCGAAAGCCATCCGGGCATTTTCTTTGTGTGCCGGGCTGGATAGACAGATTTAAGTGGAAACTCCCTTTCACAAGCTGATGGATGTGAAGTAATGGCGAAGTGCAAGGGCGCAGGGGCGCCTCCGGGGAGCTTGGCAGAGACAGGACGCCTTCGGCGAAAGGGGCACGAAGCTCAGGCCCGCGAGACATGCCCGATCCCGATACCCTTGGGGCAGAAAACGGATGGCTGAATCTGCAGCGAATCCGGCAAAGCGAGCTTAGCAACCGCTTCGGGTTGCCGCACGCGATCAGTCTTTACTGAGTTCTTTACCGAGTTGCTTGACGATAGGATCTTTGTCCCCAGTATCAAGATCCTGATCGAGACGACGCAGGGCAAGCCCCACGACATCGCGGTGATGCAGTCGGCTACCCAACTGTTCGTCACTGGACAATTTAAGCCAGATTTCGTGCAGGAGATCGAGATCTTCGGGCCAGAGGCGAGGAGGATGCGGACCAAGGTTGACGAAGACGCTGGTGCGGCCTTCGGCGATGATTTCGAGCGAGAAAGGATGCTTGGGGTCGGGCAGGTTTTCCCAGGCCAGACCAATGCGGCGGGCCAGTTCTTCGCTGGCCATCTTGGCACTTACGCCGGACACAAGACGCGAAGCTTTGAGCTTGTGGGCAGTCTGAACCATGGCGTCGAAGGGATCAACAGCAGGAACGACCAGGAGGTCGAGAGGCTTGCCTTCTTTTTCGGCAATCTCAACGACGTGCGAGAAAAGTTCCTGTTCATAGCTGGTAAAGAGTTGCTCGTCAGCAAGATCGTGTTCGCCCGTGCCGATAGCTACGGGACGCACGGTCATGACGACAATATCGTGGCGGCGGAGATTGGTCTTTTCAAGAACTTTCTTGAGATGTTCCATCTGGCGCCAGCCTCGGACGGCGACAAGCACGCAGCCAGGGCGGGCTTCCAGCGAGTCGGAAGTGACTTCCACCTGATGTTCCAGATTGAACTGCTCAAGGCCTTTTTCTTTCCGCTTCTGCTTCTGGCGATTCACATATTCGCTAACCGTAAAGAGCGTGAACAACACGATCGTGAAGCTGATTCCGTAGATGGTAGCGACCTTCTTCGAAATCAAATTGGCGATCGCGATCAGAAAGAGCGAGGCAGTCATGGCAGCGAGGCCAAAAGGAATCTCGCGACCGCCGATTTTGAAATTGAAGGGGAATTTGTATTCTTGGTCGTGACGCTGGAAGCGGAGGGCCAGTACGCCGAGCGCCTTCATGAAGAAGCTCCACACAACGCCAAACGCGTACGCTTCTCCCAGTAGATAGACATCGCCACGAGAGCCGATGATGGTCAGAATCTGGAGGATCGTGATGAGGTGGATAATGCGCGCGCTGGTGCCGAATTTGCGATGCGGTTTGCGGAACCATTTGAGCAGTACGCCATCTTCAGCAACGCGATTCAAGACACCGTTGGCACCAATGATCGAGGTATTGACTGCGCCGCTCAGGATGAGCGTACCCACGATTACGACGAAGACGTGAAAGCCGTATTTGAGAAGCGGGTCGCCGGAAAGGCTCATCGCCATGCCGCCGATCAGATTGTCGTAATACTTGGGGCGGATGGCATCAGGGATGATCATCACGGCAAGCATAGAGATGAGACCGGTCGAGATCACGGCATAGAAACAAACGATATTGCCAGTGATCTTGAGGTTCTTCATCTTTGGCGATGCGATTTCGCGGTAGACCTGCGCGAGAGTTTCAAAGCCGCTCATTGCCAGCAGGCTGTGACCGAATGCGATCAACAGGCCAACTGCGGCGATGTTGGGCCAGAAAGTGCCTTCAAACCAGCCCAAAGATTCTTTCGTGAAGCGGAGATTGGCGAGGACAGGCAAAGGAGGGAGCGGTTCGCCTCCACGAACGATAAGCGTGTAAGCACTCCAGAGCAGCAACATGCCGACCATGACCGTTGTGATCTGCATAATGCGCAGCGCCTTGTGGGAACTCTCGTGAATGCCTTTAATGTTGCTGTACCAAAAGTAAAGTGTGACGATCACGCCAAATGCGGCAGCGAAAACCGGAGGATCAATGTGATAAGGCTGATTCAGATTCTGAAAAGTTTCGTTGAGGAGGTGGCCCAGGTATTGGCCTGCCGCTACGCATGAAATTGGACCGGTAAGGATGTAGTCAACGATGAGCGCACTGACGCTGACCTTGGCCATCATAGGGCCGAGCGCATCGCGGACAACCACGTAAACACCACCACGGACGAACATACTGCAGCTCTCCATGTAGACGCTGCGCACGGCAAAGCTATAAAACATAACGGCCATCACGAACCAGGGGGCACTCTTGCCGATGGCCTGCTCGGTGATGCCACCGATATAGAACATGGTGGATGCCATGTCACTGAGAACGATTGCGGCTCCACGCCAGAAGCTGATGAAGGACAGAGCGACCGTAGTTGCGACTACTACTTTGTTGGTTCTGGAGATGATTGGGATCGAGGTTGAGCCGCCAGTAGAAGCGGAAGTGCCGTCAAGGGGGGGACTAGACATAATTTGCGAATCGCTTTGTGCGCCCGCACTTTTTATTCTAGGCTGAAATCGATGCCACTGGAAGCGGGGCGCAAGTTGGCGCGACGGATTGTCGAGACTTTACAGGCGGCCGGGTACATTGCGTACTGGGTGGGAGGCTGTGTGCGAGATCGTATTCTAGGGCTTACACCCAAGGATTATGACGTGGCAAGTTCCGCCGTACCGGAGCAGATTCTGAGACTGTTTCCGGATGCAGAAATGATTGGGGCGAGCTTTGGAGTGGTGCAGGTTCGGGACGCCGCGACAGGTGGAGTGGTAGAGGTAGCGACTTTTCGTTCCGAATCGAGTTATCGCGACGGCAGGCATCCGGAGCAAATCCGTTATGAGACGGATGCGAGGCTCGATGCCACGCGACGCGACTTCACGATCAATGCGCTGTTCTACGATCCAGTGAAGGACGAAGTTATCGATTTTGTGGGCGGACAGGAGGACCTTCACGCGGGCATCGTGCGGGCAATCGGAGTTCCGCGCGAGCGTTTTGAAGAAGATCATTTGCGGCTCTTGCGGGCCGTCCGGTTTGCGGCGCGCTTCGGGTACGAAATTGAGCCAAGGACGATGGAGGCGCTACGAGAGTTGGCTCCGAAGATTGTGCGGATTGCTGGAGAACGATTGCACGATGAGATGAGTCTCATTCTGACAGGTGCCAACGCCGCGCTCGCCTTGCGATTGCTGCGCAAGACAGGCTTGCTTGTGGCATTGCTACCGGAGTTGCCGGACGGACAGGGAGAGCGCCTCGCCTTGCTGCGCGGGCCTGTGAGCATGCCTCTGGCCTGGGCAGCCTTGCTGCGCGGGGTAAGTGATGTGGCGGCACCGATGCGGCGTTTTCGATTCTCACATGCTGAGAAGGAACAATGCATCGGGCTGTTGAAGGGAGAAGCGCAGTTGGATCGAGTGCAGGAAATGCCGGTTGCGGAGTTGAAGAGATTCCTGCGAGTACCAAACTTCAATGAGCATCTGGAGCTGCATCGAGCCTCGCGACAAGCAGTTGGCGAAAACCTGGCGATTTACGAGCACATCCAAGGTCTACTGGCCCAGTGGACCGTCAAAGACCTCTGGCCTCCGGCATTGCTCAATGGGGATGATCTTTTGCAACTCGGCCTGCTGCCTGGGCCACACTTTCGCGAGATCCTCAACCGCGTGGAGAATGCCCAACTGGAAGGACGGATTACAACGCGCAGCCAGGCGATTGCATTAGCCCTCACGCAAAGCGGAGGTGATGTCCATCGATAAAGCGGACATCGCACCATCCACCGGAATCACAGCACCGGTCAGGTAGCTGGCGATGGGCATGCAAAGGAATGCTGCCACAGCCGCAATTTCTTCAGGCCGGCCAATGCGTCCCATGGGAGTGCGCTCAGCAATGGTCTGCATGGCGCGCGGACTCTGCTGGATTTTCTCCGTTAGAGCAGTAGCCACCCAACCAGGAGCAATCGCATTGACGCGGATCTGATCCTTGGCCCATTCGACGGCAAGGTAACGGGAGAGATGCGCCACAGCAGCCTTGCTCATGGCATAGGCGGCGCTGGAGCCAACCGAGAGCGAACCGGCGACACTACCAATGTTGACAATGCTCGCGCGGCCACTTCGCTTGAGCCTGGGGTGCAGCAGTCGAGACAGTTCAAACATGCTGGTGGCGTTGATGCGCATCACTTGTTCGTAATCTTCGAGAGAGTATTCGATGGTCGGTTTGCGAATATTCAAGCCGACATTGTTGACCAGAATGTCGAGTGAATCCCAATCGGCAGTCAGGGAGTTGAGCAGCACTTCGCGACCGTCGGGGGTGGCGAGGTCTGTGATGACTTCAGTTGCCCCGAAGGGTGCCTCTGCCGGATGGATCGAGGCACTGAGCACTGTCGCCCCGAGGCCCGAGAGTTCTTCAACAATCGCGCGGCCAATTCCGCGCGATCCGCCAGTGACGATGGCTCGAAAGCCGTTGAGATTCCAGGTGCGCATATGAGTTCCTATTGTTGCTTACGCCAGGGGGAATTGGGGGAACCAAGGCTGATCAAATTCGCGACAAGTCGAGCAGCCCCTGGTACTGCATAAGGGAGTTGACGATACCAGGCCATCGAGCAATAAACGTAAAGGCCCTTTCCGTAACGTGCGCTGAGCCAGACTCCTTTTTGTGGTGCCTGACCTTGATCATGTGTTTCAACAAGCGGCTTCCATTCCGGGGCCCAGGTGGAGAAAAACTTCGAGCCGCGCTGCTCTACCCACCCGCTGAAGTCTGCCGTGGTGATCCGATTTGGAGTGTTGAAGACCGCGTCTTCGGGAGCAAGAATGGAGACGGGAGCATCTTCTTCGCTGGTCTCTTCTGCACCGCGACCCTGGCTGTAGGGGAAGGGGCCAAAGTTCTTATCGTATTCCTGCGTCTGATATTGCACGATGAGGACGCCGCCCGCTTTCACGTAGTCGAGCAGTCGTGCATTGTGACGCTTGATGTCTTCGCGGGCAGCATAAGCACGGATTCCGACGAGGATAGTGGAGTATTTCGAAAGGTCGCCTGTCGCGAGAGCTGTTTCGCTCAGTAAATCGCAATCGACACCCAACTGACTGAGGCCTACCGGCACTTCGTCACCACTGCCCATGATGTAAGCAACACGCAGCCCGGTTGCGAGCTTGACATCAACCGCTCGCAGTGAATGCAGAGCGGGCTGAGACCAGTACAGCACCCGGAAACCAGGCTGCGTGATGGGCTCGAAACTGGCAGAATAATTCTGATTGCCAACACTTGCAACGGCTGTAATCGGGTAAGCCTGAATCGAGAGTTGCTCCGGAAGACGGAGATGAAGCTTGAAGCGGGCCTCCTCTTTCTCTTTACCAAGATCGAAGCTGGGCGCAGCTTCTGCGAGCGTAAAGCCGGCAGGCAGTGTGAGGGCCAGTTTGCCCTGTTGGCGAGTGGTAGAAAGATTGCGAACCGTAAGGCCGAGTTCGTAATCGCGCTTACCGACCGGGGCCATTCCGAAGCTGGTGTCGAATTGTACGCTGATCGGAGGGCCGATCGCCAGAGGCTGCCTTTGCGCACCGATGCGAGCATCGACCGAACTCGTTTCGAATTCGGATTCCAAAGTGATTTGCGCTCCACGATAGGTAAAGGACGCCGTGGCACGGATGCCGCTATCGGGCATGGCGAGCCCGATTTGCGAGGGGTCCTGGAGCGAATAGAAAGATTGGCGGACAGTGGGCCGACTCCAGAAAGCCGCCGTGGGTTTGGCGTCAGGCAGGACACGCAAAGGATAGGCACCAGTCGCATCCGGTGGATTGATTTCGATGGGACCCTTGACGCCGTAGCTAATTGCTTCCACAGGCTCTGGGCCGCGCTGATGCAGTGTCATTCGAGCCTTGAAGCGCTGACCGGGCTGTGCCACCTGTAGCGTTTCGATCGAGCGGAACATGGCGAAGGGGCCAGTGATTGGCTGGTCCGCTTCGACTAGCGCTTCGAATTCAAGGCCAAGCGAGAGGGCGAGTGCTTTAGCAAGCAAGGTGCGGCGAGCGGGCAGGCGTTGCCAGGCAAGAGCAAGTTGCGGAGCACTGCGCTCGGGGTGCAGCGCGTCGAAGCCTCGCACGATGGCGGCAACATTTTCGTCTTCTACCTGATGCGGAATGCGGTCCAGGATAGATACTTCCTTTTCGGCAGGCCCAACATTTGTACCCTCGAGTTTGAGGTAAGACCAGACAGCGCCGGGGCGAGGTACGTTGCCAGCCATGCCCTGACTGCGATGCCAGCGGTAACCGTCGCGTCCGATTTGAGCGTAACTGCGACCGAGCACCGCATCGTATTCGCCAGTGTTGATCTTGAGCGTGACCGGCTCGCCTTCACGCCAGTTGGAAGTGTAAAGCTTCAGCGGCTTCCAGTCGGCGGTGGCAGATTCGCGAAAGGCGCGCTTTGCCATGCGTCCTGCAGTCTGGTGATGACCATGGCCGTCGCGATCACTCTCGTTGAAGCGGCTGATGATGATGTGGGGCCGCAGCTGCCGTGTGATTCGAAGTACGTCAGAGAGAAGCTCCTCTTCGTTCCACTGCCGCAGCGCTTCGCCAATATTCTTTGAGAAGCCGTAGTCGACGGCTCGGGTAAAGCGGATATCGACTCCGTAGTATTGAGTGGTCTTGAGCATTTCAACGGTGCGCAGAGCGCCGAGAAGATCGAAGAAGTCGCCGCTAACCACATTCGCGCCGCCCTCGCCCCGGTTGAGGATGAGCATGGTGACACGCGCCCCCAACCCTCGGCTCAGATAAGTAAGCAGCGCGGGGTCTTCATCGTCGGGATGGGCAGTGACATAGAGAATGCGCGCATCGGTCTGCAGCTGTTGGATCGCATGACGCAGTCCGGCGGCACCGCGGTCTTCAGGCAGAACTTCAGCGGCAGGAAGAAGCGTTGCCAGCAACAGGAGCGAAAAATAAATGCGCATGATCTGTCATGTTAACTTTGAAACAAGTTCATGCATATCCCGGACGGAATTCTTTCTGCGCCGATCCTGGTTGGTTTCGGTGTAGCGAGCGCAGTCAGTATCGCTTATTCGGCCAAAAAAGCGGAAGCTTCCACCAGCGCAAATCGTATCCCCCTTCTTGGAGTTTTGGGGGCTTTCGTTTTTGCTGCTCAGATGGTGAACTTTCCTGTAGGCCCGGGACAGAGTGGCCATTTGCTGGGCGGAGCGCTGCTGGCTGCAACCGTTGGACCGTGGGCAGCGACGATCGCGCTTACGGCGATTCTCCTCGTACAGGCTCTGGTGTTTCAGGACGGCGGCGTCATGGCATTGTCGGCAAATGTATTTAACATGGCGGTATTTGGCGTGTGGAGCGCCTGGCTCCCATTCACATGGTTATCGAAATTCGGGCAAGCGAGATCTGGTGTGTTTTTGGGAGCGTTCTTATCCGTATTGTTGTCGGCGCTGCTGGCGCTTGGACAGGTCTCGATCTCAAGTGGAATTTACAGTCAAGGTCTGCTCGTGTTTTGTCTGGTGCTGTTTACAATGACAGGCTTGGTTGAGGGGGCAATTACCCTTGCGGCATGGGAAGCAATCGAGCGACTGGAAGGAAGACAGAAGGGGCCGGCAACGGAGTCGCAAGGAAAGTTTTGGATCCTTGGGGCAAGTGTGGCAGTAATGCTGGCAGGCGTGTTTTTTGCATCCAGCGCCCCCGATGTGCTGGAGTATTTTCAGCATCAGAGTGGAGCAGCAGGGACAACAGTTGCCAGCTTCCCTGCCCTGATGCCCGACTATGAACTGGTCGCACTCAATGCAGAGTGGATGCGGAAATCTGCTGCGGGAGTGGCAGGTCTTCTGGTCGTCTATGGCTTGAGCCTTTTGATCTCTAAGCTGATTCCGCGCGGGCAGCAATAGCGGCCATGAAGTTGGACCCCCGCTGTGTCTTGCTGCTACTGCTGGCCTATCTGATAGCGCTCTCGTCGATCTCCCCGGGGCACAACCTTCTTCTCGCGTTGTTGTGTTGCCTGCCAATTGCATTACTCCTTGGATCGCCGTTTCCGAAAACGGACTTGCTTGCGCAGGCCGCCTATGTGCTGCCATTCTCCTTTGCCATTGCTGCAGTTGCGCTCTTACGCGGCAATACCGCCCAAGCAGTATTCTTCTTATTGCGCAGCTACATCTCGATATTGAGCGTGCTAATCGTAACGAAATGGCTTTCTACCCTTGAGCTGTTGCGCGCCATGGAGAGATTGGGCGCACCTCGTTTTCTGATTGTCGTGACCGAATTTCTGATGCGTTATCTGGAAGTCTTGCGTAAGGAGGCAGATTCAATGCGACTGGCCGCGCTTTGCCGTGGAGCCGCCCATAACAGGCTCATTGCCTCCGCAAGCCTGGGCATGTTGTTTGTGCGAAGTCTGGAGAGATCGACAGGGATTCACAATGCGATGCTGGCGCGGGGATTCAATGGGAGCCTGCCGCGGATTTATCCAATGGTCTGGCAGTCCAACGACAGCGTGTGGCTGGTGCTGGGGCTGATCAGCATTGCCGGATTGAGGTGGGCGCTTTGATCGAAGTCAGTGATTTGAGTTATGAATATGCCGAATCCGGCCTGGTCTTGCGAGGGGTGGATTATTCGCAAAGAGCTGGCGAAAGCGTAGCGTTGCTAGGGGCTAACGGATCTGGCAAAACTACTTTTGCGCTGCATCTGAATGGCATTCTGCAGGGCCAGGGGCAAGTGAGTGTGGGTGGAATCCGGGTTGAGAATGCGACCCTTGAGCAGGTGCGTCAGAAGGTGGGCTTCGTGTTTCAGTCAGCAGAGAATCAGCTCTTCTTGCCCACAGTGATTGAAGATGTAATGTTCGGGTTGTTGAATCAGGGAGTTGCCGTAGACGAAGCGAAACGGCGAGCAGAAGAGATGCTGGAGAGCATGCACCTCAGCGCATATGCCGACAGAAATCCTTTTCATCTGAGCGCGGGAGAGAAACGGCGTGCGGCGCTGGCCGGGGTCTTGGTGATGCAGCCGGAAGTATTGATCCTCGACGAACCGACAACTTTTCTCGATCCGCCGGGAATTCGCGAACTCGCCGCAATGCTCAAGCGGCAGGATATGTCGAAGCTGATCATTACACATGATTCGCAGTTTGCTTTGGCGACAACGACGCGGGCGGTCTTTTTTGAGAAAGGGCGCATTGTTGCCGAAGGCCCGACTCGCGAGATCATTGAGCGCTTCGATTGGCTCTAACGGACCCTGATCGTGAGAAGGTGCGCTGTAAACAAGTGCAAAAAAATGAACATCTTCGGAGTCGCTGAAGACATCTTGACTCTGTAGGGTATTTTTAGAAGATAAATATGCAGTCTCAGTCCTTTCCATCCTGGATGAAACTTGTGCTGGCGGCAGCCGGCTTTTACAACATTGTCTGGGGCGCACTTGTCGTTGTTGCTCCCTCGCTTTTTTTCGACTGGGCGGGCATGGTGCAACCCAACTATCCGGAGTTATGGCAGTGTATCGGCATGATTGTCGGTGTTTACGGACTCGGCTACTGGATTGCCTCAAGCGATCCGCTCCGACATTGGCCGATCGTGCTCGTTGGACTTTTGGGTAAGGTCCTGGGACCGCTAGGAATGGTAAAGGCCTTGGTAGATGGACGTTTCCCTTGGTCTTTCGCCTGGATCAACGTGACCAATGATCTGATCTGGTGGGTACCGTTTACGATGATTCTGGTTCATGCCTCAAAAGAAAACAGCCAGAAGCGCAGGGTCTATTCACCTGACATACAGGGTTGGGCAATGCGGGCACAATCGCAATTCGGAATTAGTATTCTGGAGCACTCAAAGCTTCGTCCGGTACTCCTCGTGTTTCTTCGTCATGTAGGATGTACTTTCTGTCGTGAAGCGTTGTCCGACCTGCGAGAAAGACGAGCCGAGATCGAAGCGACAGGGACGCAAATTGTTCTAGTGCACATGGGACGAGAACAAACGGCAGACAGCATTCTCGCCAAGTACAAAATGGATGACGTACCGCGAGTTTGGGATCCGAAGTTGACTCTCTATCAGGCTTTTGGACTTGAAAAGGGTGCGCTCGCACAATTGTTTGGGCCTAAGGTCTGGTTTCGCGGCTTCAAGGCCGGTTTTCTGGGTAGGCACGGTGCGGGTAGCGCAGAAGGCGATGTGGCACAAATGCCAGGAGTGTTTCTTGTGTTTCACGGTGAAATCCTGAAGTCCTATCGACACCAGAGTGCCGCTGACCGGCCGAACTACGTGGAGTTAGTTGGAGATCTGGCTGGTTCACAGCCGCTACCCTAGATGAATGGAACGGTGCCGTTTCTTAAAGTTTCGGGCATCCCGGTAAGGCTTCATTTTACGTTGCTAATGCTGGTTGGATTTGTTGCCTTCTCAAGTGAAGAGAATATTTTTCGAGATTCAATCCTGCTCGTTGCCATCTTTGCCTCAGTATTGCTGCATGAGTTTGGGCACGCTTTTGCGGCACGAATCTACAAGATTCGCACTCTCGACATCGTGATGTATTTCATCGGGGGAATTGCCCGCCTGGATCTCCAGCCAGAAGCCAGACAAGCCTTGTGGATTTCCATCGCCGGGCCGGGTGTAAACCTGCTGCAGCATTTTCTAATCCGAGAATGAGCCTGAAGGTCTGACTTGGTGCTGGGGTCCTTTCTTGGATTTGTTCGTATTCGTTTTCCTGAAGAAAAAAGAGAAGTCGGCGCGGTGGGAAAGTGGGAATCGCGGAGTGATTTCCAA
>JANXLY010000379.1 GCA_025354885.1 Acidobacteriota bacterium
TGCGACCCGAGCGCCGCTTCGAGGGCTGGAATGACAAGGGACGGCTTCCAGGCCGAGGCCGCCCCAACTCTTAATTCAGACCCGTCGCAGATTAGCTTATTGAAAGCCAAAAATGGTCTTGACAATGGGGTCCACTTTAGACAGCGATACCGGATGGCGCTTTTGGGCTGCTGATGGCACTGGCAATTGTAGTAATCTCAACCGCGCTGCTGCATTTTATGGTTGGCCTTCCCCTTCAGAATCGTTTGCCGGGCCGGATTAGGGGATTCGGGGACAGGGGAAGGAGGAAGCAAAGAAGTAGGCCAGTTCCGCAAGTGGATCGGAGGACTGCGGAACAGATTGCTTATGATGAGAATCCGGAGGCAACTGCTGCCTGCATTCATCTCGAAGCGATTGAGCGGGCTATTCGTGCAGCGGGGATTGTGGTGCGGCGAAGTGGAAAGCATGAATACTGGCCCGTTGTGACGGCGGATTGCCGGATTCATGAGACTGAACTGAGGCGGGTGTTTGCGCTTCCGGAAACGATTTTTTACAAAGAAGCGTACCAGCCGGAACGCTACGAATTTGACAACCCGAGAGCGGACATCTTCTGTGCGGAATGTCTAAAAGCCGACCGGTCTCGCAGCGACATCATGGTATTGCATCCTGACGAGTGCAAGCCGAATACGCGTTGGTTCCCTTCTTCGCCCTAAGGTCCCGTACAGGCGGACATGGGCAGTGATGGCAAGATTGCTGCGCACCATCCCTAAAAACTTCATAAAAAACCTTAGATTGTTGTTCCATGGAACTCAGGCGATTGTCTGAATTGTTAGACGGACGACATGAGACAAGCAACGTATAATCAAAGCTGCAATGACCTCTCTTTCCGACGAAGAGTTGGTGGCCAAGTACCGCGAGATGGGAGGAAAACCGCGAGGAACTCCTTTTGCGGACGAACTCTTCCAACGACATTACGCTCGCGTATCGCTCTGGTGCTATCGAGTTTCTGGCGACCGAGACTGGGCGTCGGATCTAGCGCAGGAAGTATTTGCCAAAGCCTGGGCGCATCTGGACCATTTTCGGGCGGATGCCAAATTTTCAACGTGGCTGTTCATGATTGCGCGCAATCACTGCTTCAACTCCATAAAGAGCCGGGCAAGATCGACGGAAGATGCAGTGGAAGTCAATGTTCTCGAAGCACTTGGCTTTCATCCGGCAGGATTCGATTCCGCTCTCGAGCAAACGCAAATGGCTGGGATTGCGATGGAATTGATGGCAAAGTCGTTAACGCCAGAAGAGTCGCAGGTAATGAGCCTACATTTTGGTGAGGAACTGCCGCTCCATACAATTTCAAGGCTCATGGGCCTCGAAAACCCGAGCGGAGCAAAGGCCTTTATCGTCAGTGCCAAGCGAAAGCTGAAAGTAGCGGTTGAGCGATGGACGGAGCGGATAGAGCGATCCGCGAAAGGAGGTAGATCGGAACATGAGCAATGAGAGGAAGATTCTGGCGGGAGCGTTTGAGAGGGGGCCGGATTGTTTGACGGCGTTGTCACTGGAAAGTCTGGCGGTCGGCGACGGCTCGATTCAGGAGAAAGAACACATGACTCAATGCGGATTTTGCGGTTCGGAAGTAGCACTTTTGAAATCGTTTGAATTGGCGCAACCGAACGCTGAGGAAGCGGCGATTGTGAAGCAGATCGAAAAGCAATTGCGTTCTGCTCCGGCCTGGCGGGATGGAGAGAAGACGACGGTGGCGAGCTGGTGGGCAGGGCGACGGGCTTGGGGATTGGTGCTCGCGAGCGCAGCAACCGTGATCGCACTGGGCATTTTTATACAGAATCCGGCTTTGGGGCCACGAGGACAGAGCGGAGCGGTGGAAGATGTTGTGCGTTCCGGCAAGGTGGAAGGGATTGCACCTCTGGGAGATTTGACAGAAGCACCGGAGACACTGCGTTGGGGATCGGTGACTGCATCCGTTTTGTACACCGTGCAACTGCTCGATGTGGAAGAGACAGTGTTGTGGCAATCGGAGGCACGGGAAACAGTGCTTCAGCTTCCAGCTGAGGCCCGAGCATGGATGACGGCGCGCAAAACGCTAAAGTGGCGGATCATAGCGAAGAATGCACAAGGAGTTCCCATCGCTTCGAGCTCGCTGGAGACCTTCCGCGTGGTTGCAAAGTGAAACTTCGGAACACCATCTTTTTCCTGGTTGCACTGGTGCTGGCGGCGCAAATCCTGATCGAGCCGCGAATCGTCTCTGAGACCCTGCCGTCCGGCGGGCTGATGCAGATCAAACTCGACCTCACGTCGCCGCATCCGATTACGACTGGTGGCGCGAGCTTTGATATGGATTCTTCCTTTGAGCGTGTGGAGGGCGTGTCCATGCTGAGTCCGGGAGGAGATGCTTATGGGGTAGCTGTTGTGCAAGGCCAGCGTTTTAGTGCAAGCCTCATCTCACCGCAAGCATCACTGGGTACCCAACTCGACTATCCATTTCTGATGGTGGCAGCCAAGATCCGGGCCGGGTTGGCCGCAGGAACAAAAGTGCCGATCAACTTTGGGGCAGCTACTTCTTTTCAAGGTCCTGGTGGCATTGTCTATTCATTTCCAGCGGCCAAAAACGGAGTATTGACTATAGGCGGCAGTGTATCCGTAACCAACATTGCACCAGGTGGCGGGCTGCTGCCCGCAGGCACGACGGTGCGAATTTTGGGTACCGGATTCTCAGCACAAACTCGTGTCGATGTTACGGATGCTGCGGTGACCAATGTTCATTATGTTTCTCCTACGGAGATTGATTTCACCATGGGAGCTACGAAAGACATGACTGGCACGCGATTCCGCGTGCGGAATCAGGACAATTCCGAGGCTGTTTATTATTCTTACTTACGAACAGTTAGTGTTGGGGCGAGTTCACGCCAGGTATTGAATGATAGCCATGCACTCTTCCCCAATCAGACCATCACGAGTGGGGGACTTACGATTCCGGTCGCACCGGCAAATGGATTCATTGGCCTGGCATTGCGGAATTCCAGTCTGACACAAGCGAATGTGGATCTGGATTTGGTATCGAGCGGTGGGGCGGCATTGGGGCATTCGAGCATTGGCCTTCCCGGTGGCAGTCATTTTCTGAGAACGATTCCTGAGTTGTTTGGGTCCTCTCCGCCAGACGCAAACATAAGGATTTCGTCGAGTGCAGCGATTCAGGCGATGGGCTTGCGTGGGGATGATACGGCCGGCACGGTGACGGCGTTTCTGACGGGTGCCCCGCCGGTTGTTGTAGCGGCGCAACTGCAATTGACACCTGTGACGTTGAGCTTTGATGCGGTAGTAGGTGGAGCCGCGCCGACAGCGAAGAATGTGAGTGTGGCAAGCACGGGAGCACCGTTGACTTACACGGCTGTAGCGAGCGCGGCTTGGCTGAATGTCTCGCCTGGATCCGGTCAGACACCGGCGAATTTGAGTGTTAGCGTGAATCCCGCAGGATTGGGCGTAGGGAGCTATACCGGTACAATTACAGTAACAGCTGCAGGGGCAAATCCGCAAACGGTGAACGTAACGCTGAATGTGGCGGCTGCACCTGTGGCAAGTCAGATTACACTTGCTCCTGCGGCACTGACCTTTGATCTGGTAGTTGGCGCGGTGGCAAGCTCTAAGACCATCAATGTTTCGAGTACGGGTGCGGCGCTTGCTTTCTCGTCCACATCGACTGTCGCGTGGCTGACAGCAGCGGCATCTGCTACACAGACTCCGGCGCTGCTGACCGTGACAGCGAACCCGGCGGGATTGGCTGCAGGGAGCTATGCCGGGACGATTACAGTTACAGCGGCAGGGGCAAATCCGCAAACGGTGAACGTGACGCTGAATGTTTCGGTTGTACCTCTGGCGAGTCAGATTTCGCTTACACCTGCGGCATTGACCTATGATTTGGTAGTTGGGGCGGCGGCAAGCTCTAAGACCATCAATGTTTCGAGTACGGGTGTGGCGTTGGCTTTCTCGTCTACCTCGAATGCCACCTGGCTGACAGCAGCGGCGTCATCGACGCTGACGCCAGCAGTGCTAACAGTTACAGCGAACCCGGCAGGATTAGGTGTGGGCAATTACACCGGGACGATCACAGTGAATGGGGCAGGGGCGACTCCACAGACGCTCAGCGTCACCCTGAATTTGACAGCTTTGCCGCGGTTGAGTATTAGCCCAAGCGCTTTGATTTTTGACTTTACGATCGGGGGGGCGGCTCCTAGTGTACGCACGGCAAGCGTCACAAGCACTGGCGGGACCTTATCATTCACAGCTGCGAGCAACGCATCCTGGTTCAGCGTCACGCCATTGGCAGGGCAGACGCCGGGCTTCGTAACTGTGTCCGCGAATCCGACTGGACTTGCAACTGGTACATACACGGGGAGCGTTACGCTGAGCAGTCCCGGAGCTGCGGTGCAATCGGTCCTAGTGACGCTGAATATAAGTTCGACTCCGGCAGTTACTGAAGTGCGGATTACGCCTGCTTCGCTGGCCTTTGCCTATACCGTGGGCGGAATAGTTCCCGCAACTCAAACGGCGCAGCTCGACAGCGGCGCACAGTCCACCGCTTTCACTCTCACTAGTTCAGCGGGCTGGTTTTCGGCGACAGCTTCCAAATCAACCACACCAGCGACGGTGAATGTGAATGTAAACGCTTCGGGCTTGCCCCAAGGCACCTATACCGGAACGATCACGGTGAGCCCAGCAACGGGCACGCCACAGATTCTGACAGTTTTTCTGCAAGTGAATGGCACTGCGGTAGTGCTGCCGCAAGTGACAGCAGTGGTTAACGGTGCAAGCCAATCGGCTGCAACTGCGCTGGCCCCTGGAGAGATCATCACCATCTACGGATCAGGCCTTGGACCGGTGAATGGACAGGGTGGAATTCTAAGCTCTCCTGACAGGATCGACAGCATCGCTGGAGGCACGAGAGTTTGGTTCGGAGTGATTCCGGCACCAATTCTGTACACGTTCACAGGACAAGTGAACACGATCGTCCCTTACGAAGCGTCCGGATCTACGCCGCTGCAAGTGGAATTTGACGGGCGGCGATCCCTTCCCCGAGATGTGCTTGTTGTTTCTGCTGCGCCAGCACTATTTACACAAAACGCATCCGGCAAAGGCCGTGCGGCTGTATTGAATCAGGACTACAGCCTGAACACACCACAGCAAAGGGCTGCGCGTGGCTCGGTGATCATGATTTACGCAACAGGTGGAGGTCAGACTTTGCCAGCGAGTACAACCGGCCAGATCGCCGGTTCTGAATTGCTGGTATTGGTAGCACCAGTGACAGTGACGATTGGAGGTCGCAATCTCGGCGTACTTTTCGCGGGTGCGGCCCCAGGACTGGTGACCGGCTTGATGCAGTTGAATGTGCTGATTCCGGCAGATTTTCCAGTTGGAGAATCGGTGCCGATCTCGATTTCTGTGGGTGGATTTGTGAGTCCCGTCGGCACTACAATTTCAATCGAATAAACTAGCTGGGTGTCCCCTCTTTCGGTCTGCATCGCCCTCATCCTTCTGGCAACAGCGGCGATCGCAGAACAGGACACTGGAGCAATACTCAAGAGTGCCGACCAGTCGTTACAGCAAGGCAACTATGACGAAGTCAGGCAAAAATGCGCGGAAGTGCTTCGATTACTTGAGAAGACAACAAACAGGCAACAAGAGGGAGTAGCGGAGAATTTGATCGGGGCAGCCGAGCTGAATCAGGGGAACTATGTTGCTGCCAAGCCACACTTTGAACGGGCGATTGCCCTGGCGCGAGAAGTGCTGGATCGCAGGGCAGAAGTGCGGCGGCTGAACAACCTGGGGAATGTATATTTCTATCAGGGCCAGTATCTGAATGCGCACGACACATATCAGGCAGGGCTGCAACGGCTCGCGGGCACGGAGAAAGAAAGCTGGTACGCAGGCACGCGCCAATTGTCGCTAACGAATCTGGCAGTGCTGTATCAGCAGTTGGGGCAACATCAAAAAGCGCTCGAGATGTATCAGGAGATCCGCACACTTCCGCTGCGGATGGAGCCCAATGTCGAAGCTCAGATGTTGACCAATCTGGCAATTGTTTACCGGCGACTGGGGGATCCGCAGAAGGCGCTGGATACTTACCGGAAAGCCCGTCAAATTTTGGCATCAGGCCCGGATGCTGCTGCTGCATTATTCATCCTCCATAACGTGGGTGTTGTGCAGGCGCTCGACTTTCAGGATCTTGCCAGTGCACTGCGTACTTTTGACGAAGCCGTTGCGATCGCAACCAAGGGTGGCAATAAAAGAGAAGTTGCGCTGGAGCGATTGTTTCGTGGAGAAACACTATTCATGCTGCAGCGGGGGAAAGACGCTCGAGTCGATTTCAGCGCTGCGCTGGAGGATGCGCGGAGTTTACATCTTGTTGATGAGCTATGGACCGCACTTTATGGTTTGGGGCGGGTCCAAGTGGCTATGGGTGAAAAGACAGAAGCATTGAAAAGTTTTATGGCGGCCGTTGATGTGATTGAAGCAGCGCGGACGAAGTTGGGGAAGACAACGCTGAAGGCGGAGTTTCTGGCGGAAAAGCGAGACGTGTACGACGCGCTGATCGGGGAATTGCTCGACCAGCCGGAGAGGTCAACAAGCGAAATCCTGCGGCGCATGGAAGAGGGACGTTCGAGGAATCTTAAAGAACAGTTAGCGGTTGCCAAGGCAGTTGTTTCGCTGGAAGCTTTGCAAAAGGAGCTCGATGCCGAAACGGGCATGTTGGTTTACTGGGTAGCAGGCTCGCGGTTAGCGGTGGTGTGGATCACGAGCGAGAAATCGGGAATCTTGCAGCGGCGCATCACCCTTGAGGAGCAGAAGCAATTGACGCGCCTGACGCAAGCGCTAGCACAAAAGAATTCTCCAGCCTGGAGCGCGCTTGCCGATGAAATTTCTACTCTGTTGCTGGATCCACACTTGCCCCTTAGCGGCCTCAAGCTGCGAAGCCTGGTGATTGTTCCAGATGGCGTCTTGCATGCGCTTCCCTTTGAAGTTTTGCGTGGGAGCGATGGCAAGCGACTGGTAGAGAACTTTGCGATTTCGTATCTGCCCTCGGCGCAGATGCTGCGCGGAAAGCCCAAACAACGGAGGCAACGCTGGCCGTGGGAAATGTCTATTGTGGCATTTGCCGATCCGCTGCCAGCCAGTGGAGGCAGCTCAACGACTCTTAATGGGACTTGGACGAGATTGCCTTTTTCAGCAGCAGAAGCGAGGGAAGCAGCAGCAAAGCTACCGGGAAAATCGCGACTATTGATCGGAGCGGAAAACTTAAAGAGCGCATTGGTGGACAGAAGTACTCTTCAGGTACCCGTGCTTCATTTTGCAACTCATGGCTTAGTGGATACGAATGATTCACGCCGCTCGCGACTGGTGTTTAGTCCGGTCCAGGGTGACGCTGCTTCGCAATATTTATTCGCTAGCGAAATTGCGAAACTCAGGTTGGATGGCGTAGAGCTTGTAACTTTGGCTGCTTGCGAATCGGAACTCGGGCGCTACGTTCGTGGGGAGGGGGTGGAGAACTTCAGTCGAGTATTTTTGGGTGCTGGGGCTGGATCCACGCTGAGTACTCTTTGGCGAGTCTCGGACCGTGCATCGGCGGAATTGATGGGGACATTTTATGAAGGTCTGGCGCGGGGAGAGACCAAAGCCGAGGCCCTGCGGAAGGCGAAGGTGGCAATGCAGTCCTTAGGAGGGCAACATGCGCATCCTTACTATTGGGCACCCTATTTGTTGAGTGGTGAGGGGCTCTCGCCGCTGTCTCGAAGTTTTCGATGGTGGCAGTTGGCGGTTGTTCCGTTGGTTCTGGGGCTTCTCTTTTTTCTGAGAATGCTTTTGCGATAATTCCTGTTCTACACGCCAGGGGCGCTTGTCTTAACTTACAGAAGGGCGGAGGACGCCTGATCACCAACACTAAGACAAAGAAAGTTATTCAAATGATTATCAGTACAACACGCCGCAATTCACTCTTCGCAACAGCATTGCTGTTTGCGATGCCACTCATGATGGTCGCCAAAGGGAACGAAACCCGCTTACGCACTGCGCTCTCCGGCGGAGCAATTGCCGGCTTGACTCCCTCCGGGCATGCAGAATTCCGGGCCATCCCGTCACAGGGCCGAGCACGTATCACAGTAGAAGTGGAAGATGTAAATCTTGCCGCCGGCACCAAAGTGGATGTGTTCGTCGATGGCACACAGCTAGGCACGATCACTATCAGCGCCGCTCCGGTTCGCGGTGGTGAGTTGGAATTGAATACGCAGGACGGCCAGGCAGTTCCAGACATCAAAGCAGGCGCAGTTGTGCTTGTCCGCAATGGGGCAACTGCGATTCTGAGTGGTGTTTTGAACTAAGCACGAACTCTTCCACAGGATCCGGCTCTCCGTTGCCGGATCCTTTTTTTTGTCTATTCCTTCAGGGCTTGCCAGAGGTGCGTTGCCAGTTCGTGACGGTAGAGAAGTTGGGCGGCATCACGCTTAGCCAGGCCTTCGCTTGGCTGCTTGCCTGCTTCTCGTAACGCTTCGTAAAGGTCTCGCCAGGTGGCGACCTGTTTGCCTTCGTTGCGGCCGGCGGTGAAGGATAGTCTGGCATTGAGAAGAGCGAGATACAACTCAGCTTTTGTAACCTGGTGCCATGGGTCGAAATCGAGGGTATCGGGATCGGCGACCAGGACGCCTGTTACCGCGAGCATGTTAGCTGCCTCAAAGTAGCGATCCTCCGGAACGAGATCCTGGTAGGGCCAGAGCAGGACTCCCGGCTTGCCCGAACTACCACGAACGAGAGTTAGTTGAACTTCTCTCAGGAACTTGGGATTGCTTGAAATAGCGCGGGGCTCGATCTTTTCGCGAAGAGCAATGGACGCAGCAGTGGCGGCAGCTTGCCCGGCCAGCATTGTTTGACCATGCAGGCGAATTGCGGAACTAACAATGCTTGAAACTCCCAAATTGCGACCGGCTCCAAGCAGACCATCCACTTCGATCGGCACTAGTGATCGATAGGGAAAACCAGAACGGTCGGTATGCGTGGACCAGTTGCGAGCCTGGGTGTGTTCGAGCTTCCAGGGGCCTTCGCTGCCAGCGAGAAAGACGCGTCGGGTGGGGTGGAAATCGATGTTGAACTGGAACCCGAAGACATTGTCGGCAGGCATGAATTTAGCCCAGCCGATGCGGTCGGGCTTTTGCTGCTTGAGGTCCTGTTCTTTGATCATATAAAGCGCTTCGAGCCGGAGGCCTTCGCGGATATAGGGCTTGAGAGGCAACTTGTCCGGGGTGCCGAATTCGTCCGTCAACTCGAGCGCCGCGAAGTGGGGGGATTGCGATTGTAGAAAGTGGAAGTAATCGAGGGAGCGCTTTTTGGCATCGGTGAAGATGAGCTCGCGTTGCGCTGGAGTCATGTCTACGATGTTCTTGCGCGAAGCTCCGGGCGAAAGCAGTTCCAGCGCATCGACGACAGGTTTAGGGAAGTTGTAGAGCGGGTAATCGTTAACAGGAAAGTTGAGCAGGATTTTGTCAGAACCCTGGTTGGAAGCACCATGGGCGAAGTCGACGAGCCGTCGGTGTGTGTAGACGCTGGCGTTTGATGAATAGGTACCTTCTGGATAAGCGGTATCGACAAACAACTTCATGTTGTAGCTGAGCGATTCGGCAACGCGAGCGGCGGGAGTTGGGGGTGCTGCGGTGGGGCGCTTGCTCTGCTTTGCGATCAGGCAATAAGTGATAGGGTTCATCTCGTTCCGATTTGTGTCGTCGATGATCTCTGGGGCGTTCGATTCTCCGAAGCGGGCACGGGAGTCCGGGCCGGCACTGTATGAGGCACCGGAGAGGCGAATGACATCGCCCCAGTCGCTAGCATCGATGGTGAGTCTGGCGTTGATACGCAGTCGTTGCGCGCCTTTGGAGAAGGTGACACCGATAACCCGCTTCCCTGCCCTGTGCACTTCGAATGGCGTGTAGCGCTGATAGATCTTCAAGTGATCCTTCTGGGTTGCGATCAGGTCGGCAAAAATTTTTGCAGCAGCGGCAGCTTCGATGGTGTCGGTAGCAGTGAAGGCGTTGCCCGGTGAGGGATTGCCGTGCGTTCGGCCGTTGTACTCGCGGATAGAGCGCATGACTTCGAGGAAGATGCCAGAGCGTGGAAAGTTCACGCGGCGATTGCGATAGAGGGTCCACTCATCTATGGCTCCGACTCCTTCACTACTGAACTGACCACCCCACCAATCGATGTCATTGACAATGGCGATGCGGGAAACTTTGAGGCGCGCAGCCTGGATTGCGGCAGCGACGGCGCTCTCGCCGCCGCCGACCACAAGCAGGTCAACCTCCACCGGAGCCTGCATGAACATCGTCAATATGGATATACTCTGAAGAATTCCCATGCGACTGACTATCCTTTGTTTTACCGCTCTCGCCGTTGCGTTCGCGCAGGCTCCGGCTACTGCTCCTCCGGCTGAACCCATACCAGCTCGCGACCAGAACCGTTCCATGATCGTATCGAAGTACGGCATTGTTGCGGCACCACAATTTCTTGCTTCGCAGGCCGGAGCGCGCATTCTCGAAGCGGGCGGTAACGCGATTGATGCGGCAATTGCTGCGAACGCCATGACGGGGCTGACGCAGCCTTATGTGAATGGTATCGGCGGTGATCTCTTCGCGATCTATTATGAAGCGAAGACGGGCAAGGTTTATGCACTCAACGCCAGCGGCTGGACGCCGAAGGCGTTAACCGTGGAGTACCTCAAGAGTAAGAATATCGATAAGATCAACCCGATCGGCGTGCATGCGATTACCGTACCTGGAGCGGTTGCAGGCTGGGATGCATTGCGTAAACGATTTGGCACAATGCCGTTTTCAAAGCTGCTGGGGCCCGCGATTTTCTATGCGGAGAATGGGTTTGCGATGCCGGAGTGGGGTGCGCGGAGCTGGATCAGCCAGGCGCTTTTGAAACAGCCCGGTTATGCGAACACCTATATGCCGGACGGTGTACGGCCAAGATTAGGCGACACTTTCAAGAACCCTGCACTCGGGGAATCGCTGCGGCAGATTGCCGCAAAGGGCCGTGATGCTTATTACAAGAGCAACATGACCGAGGGGCTGGTGAAATTTTTGCAGGAGCAGGGCGGCACACATACGCTTGCCGACTTTGCGGAGTATGAGCCGGAGTGGGTTGAAGCGATCTCGACCACTTATCGAGGATGGAAGGTTTACGAGTTGCCGCCCAATGGTCAGGGCGTCGCAGCGCTCTCAATGTTGAACATCATGGAGAATTTTCCG
Source organism: Acidobacteriota bacterium (assembly GCA_025354885.1). Classification (GTDB taxonomy): domain Bacteria; phylum Acidobacteriota; class Terriglobia; order Bryobacterales; family Bryobacteraceae; genus Bryobacter. The sequence continues at coordinate 11,277 of JANXLY010000379.1, forward strand.
ATTTCGGATTATGGCCACAATTCTGCGGCAGCGCTGCACGTCATGATTGAAGCAAAGAAACTGGCTTATGCGGACATGGCCAAATTTGTAGGCGATCCGCGCTTCACTGCAATCCCGGTGGAAGCGATGCTGTCGAAGGAATTGGCTGCCAAACGCGGGCAGCAAATCAGCATGAGCAAGGCGAGCTGCAAAGTGCTGCCGAGCGAGATCAGTCAGAACCTGAATGCACGTGGTCGCGAGACGATTTACCTTTCGACGGTTGATAAGGACGGCAATATTGTTTCGCTGATCCAGAGCAACTACGCGGGTTACGGAACGGGCATGGTGGCACCCGGTGCGGGCTTCTCGTTCCACAATCGCGGCGCAGGATTTGATTTAACCGAAGGCAAACCGAATACACTGGCAGGACACAAGCGGCCCTTGCATACGATCATTCCGGCCTTTATGCAGAAGGATGATATCTCGATTGGCTTTGGCATCATGGGCGGATGGAATCAATCGCAGGCGCATGCGCAGTTTGTCGCGAATGTTGTTGATTTCGGTATGAACGTTCAGAGGGCACTCGAGACACCGCGCTTTACCAAGGCTACCTTTGAGGGCTGCGATGTGTCGATGGAAGGTGGCATCCCCGAGTCTGTGCGTAGCGAGTTGCAACGGCGGGGCCATGTGATTACAACGCTTCAGGGCTATTCGAGTGCGATGGGCAATGGAGAAGCGGTAATGCACGACAAGAAGCGGATGGTGAATTTTGCTGGCGCGGACCCACGGACCGATAGTGCCGCCATGCCTCAGAATCCACCGATTCCATAGGCTGAAGCTTGTTAACGTGAGTGCTGCTGCAGGACTGCACGAGCAACTCGAAGTACATTGCCGCTGAGGATCTTCTGAATTTCCGGATCCGTGTAGCCACGCTGCACCATACCAACGGTGAACATCGGCCAGTTGGTGAACTGTAAAGTCCCTGACGGATCTCCGCCTCCCAAGGCACCGGGAGGCCACAATGCAGCAAACCCCTTACGACGCTTCCGCGCGGGGATTTTTTGGGCCTCTGCGGCATTCGCACTTGAGACGTAGGCGATATCCGTTCCGATGGCGACGTAGTCAGCACCAAAGCGTTTCTTTACGTAATCGATGTGGTCGAGCAGGACCGAGATGTCTCCGCTACGTCCCAGAAAATTCGGGATGCAACAGATGCCGATGTAGCCACCGCCATCGGCGATCGCCCGGATGACCTCGTCCGGTTTGTTACGGATGTGCCGGTTCATAGCGACTGCGCCGGAATGACTGGCGAATGGGTTTGCGAGAATGCTTTGCAGCCTCGAGGCTGGTCTGCCAGCCTGAATGAGCACAATCTGCGATCACGCCGACGCGATTCATCTCGGCGATCGCGGCTTTGCCGAAGTCGCTCAATCCGGCATTTGCAGGCTCGGCGCAACCATCCCCAATCATGTTGCGGCGATTGTAGGTCAGGTGCATGATGCGGATACCGAGCTGGAAAAAAATTCGGATGTAGCGCAATTCGTCTTCGACCGAAGCCCACTGCTGCGTGAGGGAGCATTTTCTAATCCGAGAATGAGCCTGAAGGTCTGACTTGGTGCTGGGGTCCTTTCTTGGATTTGTTCGTATTCGTTTTCCTGAAGAAAAAAGAGAAGTCGGCGCGGTGGGAAAGTGGGAATCGCGGAGTGATTTCCAA
>JANXLY010000400.1 GCA_025354885.1 Acidobacteriota bacterium
CCCCGCGTGAGTTCATGACACAGCTTGAACTGAAGGAATAGGGCGCTGCCAATTAGCACGTCAAAGCCGCCGCCCGGCTTCCCCTCGACGTAGAGCGACGGGAAATACGGTGCAGCCTTGAGGCCTGCACCCATCCCGTTCGCGAACTCTTCGGTGACGCAATAGCCGTATGAGAACTCAGTGAGCCGCGTTTCCATTTCTTTCCTAGTTTCTCTCGATTTTACAAACACGTTCGGCACAAGAAGCGGATTGGGCTCTGTAGCCAGATGCAAATCACGCCGAGGCTGATGGCACGGGGACAATCGGGGCGAAAGAGGACGTTGAGTGCCGCGATTCGCTGGCGACATATTCATCGCCCAGTAGGGCTCTTCCCGAGTACCGACAATTGTTGCGGCCCGGGTTCCCGCGAAGCGGCGCTCTGGGCGGTATTCGCGATTGTTCCGATCGTGTCACGCGCCAGTCGGAGATTGGGCATAAGTCCCGCGAAACGGCGTCCTAGGAGATGACACTGGCTCCCGCAATGGGACGTAACTCCATACAACGGGATTTGGGGACAGCCTAGGTTATCTTGAAGGCGATTCCGGGGCCGATTGCCGGGAGGGCTCGGGACCCAAGAATGTCATCCCAGCAAGATAACATCCTAAGTCGCTCGGGCAATGTTTTTGAAGGTCCAAATTCGGCGCGTATTTCATCTGCTGGGCGTGAAACTGTGCGCAAAACGAGGCGACCACGTCCGCAATGGATGCGCTTTTTTGACTAATGGAGAATGCTCATGTCGTTTAGCTGGCAGAACGCTCCATGGACTCTCCGCACAGCTAGGAGTAGAATGCATGTACGGATTTATTGCGCATTTAATCGGACGTGAACAACATTTTTCCCTCGATGCAAGCCACGGCAAGAATGGAACCTAAAACCCGTCGAATTGAGCTCGGCGATGTGGTGTTCGAAGCCGACCAGTTGGCAAGGCAACTACGGACAGACCAACAGGATGATTGGTTCCCGGACCCTCTGTCATTCAACGACATGGTCTCGGGAGATTCGCTTGCGACTAAGTTCGCGGACAATCTATCAAAACATCAGGGGCGATACGCGCCGACGAACAGAAACCTTTTCAACGTTCCCAAAGCAAACCTGACATTGCGTTACGCCTTAGAGACTGGTCTTACTGATCGAGCCCTGTATCACGGCCTCACGCTCTTTCTCATGCGGTTCTACGACCCCTTGATTCCATGGAACGTCTTCAATCACCGGGTTGAGCTCAAGGACACAAAAAATGGATCGCCATTCAAGCCAGCGATTCCATCGTGGAAAGATTTCATCGGTTCGGCTCGAAGTGCTCTCCCCCTTGACGGCGTTCTACTCTCCACGGATATATCAAACTATTACGAACACATCGACATTAGCCAACTGAGAACCACGCTCCTCGACTTACTTCCGCAAGTTGAAGCAACAGCAGTTGAGAAAGCCCAGATCAGGGCGCGGATCGACCTGCTTCTTACCAACTTATCGTCGTGGGCCTACACCGACAAACGAGGATTACCCCAGAACCGGGACGCTTCCTCCTTCCTGGCCAACCTCTACATGCAGCCGGTGGACAAGCTCATGCGGGAGAAGGGCTATGCGGATACGTATTTTAGGTACATGGACGATATCAAGATCGTCTGTGTCGACCGGTTCCATGCCCGGCGCGCACTAAAGGATCTCATCCTGGCTCTCCGAGAACTACACCTATCCGTCAATTCAAAGAAGACCGAAATCTGCGATGGTGCAGTGGCAAAGGGCCATGACGGCGTGCTCAGTGAGGGGCCGGAAGTTGTCCAGTATCTTGATGTCATGTGGAGGACCAAGGCTCGCGAGCCAATCCTCCGAAGCATCCCCCAGTTGAAGCAGCTCACCCTCGACCTGATCGATCGAGAGGAGGCCGACTCCCGAGAGTTTCGTTTTTGCATTAACCGGCTCGTTAAGTTGGCCCTATGCCAGGATCTTCATGTGCCGGCTGAGTTTTTCGTTGAGCTCACTGCAGCTATGATCAAAGGTCTGATCACGTCACCGGCCGCTACCGACAAATTGACCGAATACCTTGCTGCCGTCAGCACAACCGATGATGACCTGGAAAGGGTTGCGCAGTACCTCCGAGAACGCGACAAGGCCATATACGGTTGGCAGAACTACCGACTCTGGATGCTGCTCGGATACAAAGGACACCGCAGCAACGAGTTGATGGACTGCGCGAGGGCCATCATCGAAGGTACGGACGACAATTCAACCCGAGCTGGGGCTTCGGTCTATGCTGGCAGTACGGGCACGCATGAAGACCGAGTGGTGATCGCAGAGAGGTTTGGCACCCTGAGCTCTTTTCTAGGACAGCGGTCGGCTCTTGTTGCCGTCCATGAATTGCCCTTCGAGGCCACCATCAGGGAGCACATAGGCCCCCACGTTAGGGACGATCTGAAGGGCGTCTATCGTGAGCTTCGGCGGTCATGCGGCACATACTACAACTCGCCGAAGCGCATTCCGTTGACGGATTTAGTGCACATGGATAGGGGATATGACTAAGCACGTCTTTCTTGTCTATTCTCTGAACGCCTTTGACGCAAACAAGGCCAGTTTCGCCTGCTCCGATGACAGTGGCCGCGCCGAAGGGGCCGGCTGGCCAGAGGTTGCAACTGGCACGACGGTTGTCACCTACAATGCAGCTGCCATAGTGCGCTATGCGCATAGCAGCGGGAACGCGTTGCCACAGTCCCTGATCGATATAGGCGAGGCATTACGACTTTTGTCCGGGGTTTCACGCGATGACGGGGGCGAATCCAAATGGGCATTGTGGCCACTGATAAGGCCGTTCTTTGACTCGAAGTCAGACTTCTCCCTATTCGTGGATGTCATTGAGGGAATAGCCGCTCAGCCTCCCGGCGAAGACCTCACCCGATTACTAGTTTGTGCGGCAAACGGCTTGCGAGAAGTGTGGCAAGGCACGCTGGCCGCTATGGAGAGTTGCGGGGAACTGGAGAGATTCCTCCAGATCGAGGTGCCCGTGCAGCAAGTGTTTTGGGCCAGACAGTACAACGGACTTCACTTCGACAGGGCGGAACTATCAGCACTACTCGAGAAGGCGAGAGGCGACAAGTACTCGGCCTTCCGCGAACTGGCCGCGATTCTCAACATGAGCCCGACAGGTCTCACCGTCCGGACTATCGGACCTCTTCTACAGAAGACCGACGCGCGTCACCTTCAGGAGTTTGCAGAGCAAGCCAACTTCGGAGACTACCTTAGGGTGGCGCAGGACGGCTCAAAGTTCGCGAGGGCTTTTCTGCAGTTTACTAGGGCAGGAGACGACCTCCGGATCTTAACCGGGCTTGGGGTGAATGAGATCACTCATCCGGAATTTAGGTGTTTCGGCACCGTTACTGGTCGCATTCTCATTTCAGATCCGCGACTCCAGCAGTTACGCAAGAGCTCTCGCACAGCAATTGGTGGTCGTCCGGGGACAGTTTTGAGGTACCTTGATTACGCTCAGTTCGAACCAGGAGTGTTTGCATCGTTATCGGGAGATACGGCGCTCCGGGACGCCTACAATTCCACCGACCTCTACGTCTCACTCAGCCTGAAGATTTTCGGCGATGCGGCACATCGAGATACGTGCAAGCAAGTATTCCTGGCCTATTGTTTCGGGATGAGCTTCGACAGCATCGCCAAGCTGCTGGCCGGTCCTGAGTTTTCACCTGAGCACCTGATTCAGTACCGGTCCACGGTCAGTGAGTTTTTCAAAGCGTTTCCCGGAATCGAAAGCTACCGCAGCGAGATGCAGTCCAGCCTGGAAGAAAAGGGTTTCGTATCTACCGTAATGGGCAATCGACGTGTCCGGCTAGTCCGAGGGCAGTTGAGCAACAGGGAGCGACGGTGGGCTCTCAATCATAGGATTCAGGGTACCGCTTCACTGATATTCAAGCGCGCGGTTATCGGGATTGCATCCGAACTCGGTAACGACTGTGTCCTTCTTCCCATGCATGACGCTGTCTTACTTCAATTCGAGGAAGCCGTGGCTGACAGATGCACCGAACGGGCAATGCAGCTAATGAAGGAAGCGTTTTTCCACTTCTGCCCCGGCGTGGAACCGAAGGTGGCGGCCACAGCTTTTGCCAGGTAGACAGTGTGAACGCGCACCCAGCAGAATGTCAGTCCGCCAAGCTGGCTTCCAAGTCCCCAAACGGCATTCTTGGAACTTGCGGCGGTCATTGATCGAATGACGCGCCATCCGAAACTTGACCCTAAGGATGGCCAATGGCTGTGCTCCGTGCGTTATCTTAAGGAAATCATCACGGGAGGACGCGAGTGGCACTTCGAGACATCGCTCTAACCGAGAATGCCACAGCTGATCTGAACGAAGAGGACTTCGACACATTGGGTTGGCTTGTGGACGCCATCTTGGAGGACCTAGATTCTAGGGATCTTCCAAGTATTGCGTGCTGCGACGCATGCTACGACGAGTTCACGTCAACTTGGCCGCTCGCTCGCCTTGGCATTTACGGCGTGGAACAAACGAGCATGGGGTTCGACATCTTCTATCAATCTGCCGGTCGGGTGCAAGGCGTGGTTTCGAAGACCGAATTCGAGAGGCTGATGGAGTACGTCGCTTGCCCCCGTTGTTTCCGTCCAATCGGTCCCAACCTCTACGCTTTTGAGTTTCCATTTGACGGGGAGAGGCAACTCGAAAGTAGTCTGTCTCGCTTAAGCGCACTCGCCCGTCGGACCCCATTCTTTGTACTGGCTTACCCGCTCGCCGTTCAAGTCAGGAGGGAAATCAGCGAGTTATCCTCGCGGCTCTTGCCTCGCACGCTACCGGGCAACTGGTACCGCGGTCGGCTGAAGTCCATTGAAGAGGCGTGTAGCGGCGATTTTGGCCCACCTCCAAAGTCCATAACACAAGAGGGTAGGTACAATCACGCCGGCCGACCCGTGGTCTATTTGGCAGATGCCCCGGCGACGTGTTGGGAGGAGTGTAGGCGGCCTTCTGGACCATTCTCGATTGCTCGCTTCGCCTTTAAGCATCCGCTACGCATACTGGATCTCTGTGAACCGGATGGATTGGACCAAGGATTGGCAGCAATGCTCTTCTCAAGCCTAATGTCAGCCCCGTCTGAAAATAATGGCTGGGACCGACCTGAGTACACTATCACCCGCTTTGTTGCAGACTGCGCCCGCTTTGAATCGGTGGACGGAATCCTCTACCCGTCAACGCGTTTTGGCAACGGCAGTAATCTTGTTGTACTTGATGTCGAGGGATTCGCGGGTTTGGCAAGCTTCGAAGAAATGTCGCCATTCTTCCGCCCCACGGCAGGAGTATTCTCGTCAGGTTAGTTGTGGATAACGCGCCACTCGTCAAGTCCTGGATCGCCGACGATGCCGACAGTTTCCCTGCCACCTCACAGAACGGGGTTTGAGGGGCGGATACGCCGAAAAACTCTATTGCAGCGTGCGGAGCCGCACCTATGCCCGCCGTAAAGTTCGCAGTCTAGAACCCACAATCCTTCAACAGAGAAGCATGAATCCGCACAGCTTCAGCCAAATTGTCCGGTGAATTGCTACTAGGGGAAGCGCCACAGAAAAACAGCGGGATACTGTCGCCGCCTTTGCGAACCAAACGATACAAGGTCAACTTCGGGCCACTCTTCTGTAGCACCTTATCTTTTACAAGCTTAAAGTCAAACCCCGGACCGGCTTTCTCGATTATTTCATCCAGATAGGCGGCTCTTGTAGCCCCATTCTTCGTCATGCACCATGAACTTCCGGCAACCAAAAGACCTCGAATTCCCGAACTCCGAGCTAGCAGCGTGAAGAACCACCTGATGTCCTCGTCGACCATCTGTACAAACAACTTCCGATCGGGGCATTTGCTGACCGGAAAGGTAGCCCGCGGCGAAAGGTCGAAATGTACCGTATCTGAGAAGTAAGATCTTCCGATGCACTCAAGCGCGCGCTCCCAAGATCCGAACCATGATTTGTAGTACGGAGTCTTCGTGTTGACAAAGTATTCCAACAAGCGATTCATATGAACCGGCAGAGGAATCGCACTCGTGGGCCACCTACCTTGTTGAAACTCTTTTGGGGATGGGTTGAGGCCAACGGTTGCGTACAGAGCAACGTCCGCTCGCCCGAAGAAGGGGGCAACGTGCGTCGGCGTATTCAAACTGAAATTTACAGCGTACCGACTCGCGGTTGCGTCGGTCCCGTCGACAACCAATTTGAGATATTGTTCCAGCTCACCTTTCGTGAAACCTTCATAATCCATTAGAGAATGCACTACTTGGCCTCAGCAAGGTAAATGATCATACTGGTGTTTTCGATCCGGTTCTGGGGCAAAATGGACCTCATCTTGACTTGGTCCCTTTCGTAACGATCGAACTGGAATTGTCCCCAGTACTCCCATTGGTCTACGGGTGCGCGACATAGAAGTGGAAGCTATGCCGCGCGGCGCATTTCCCAGTAGCTTTCCATGCGGTTGTTGAGATGGCAGCAGCGGAGGGCGATGATGGCGTTGGCACCGGCGACAGTCCAGAACATGCCGGACTGTTTGAGGCGGCTGCCGATGACCGTTTTGCACCCCGCTTCGACTACACCCGAGCCGACGAACAGATGCTGTTGCCGGAATTCGGGATAGCGCATACGCGCGGCGTTGTTCTCAAAGTAAGCGGACTCGATGCGGATGGTTTCCGCAACCACGGGCGTGGCGGCTTTGATCCCTCGAAGGAACTGGACCAGCTTGTCGATTTTCCCGTCGTCCAGTTTGGGCTGATGGCGCAGCATCCATTGCTTCTGACGCGGGATGTCGCCGGGGTGCAACAGCCGGGCCACTCCCCAAAGATGTTGCCGGGCATGAAACAGATCGACGATCTGAACCGCACCGGGAAAGTGTTGCTCGGCGTTGTTCCAAATCCATTCGGCTCCGTCTCCAATGACAACCTTCTTCTCGGCCCGCTCCCATCCGCGATTCCAGGCTTCCCAATAGATGCGGTTGCCAAACTGGCTGGCGGTTTCGATCGCGCCGGTGTAGGTGGTTGAGTCCAGGTCGCGAATGGCATAGCCTTCGTCATCCCACTTGGTTTGCGTGAAGACACAGCCGAACTTCACTTCGCGAGTATGAGCCGGTTGCCCGTCCGTTTTACCCACTCGCCCCTTGGTCTCTTTTTTCACTACCGGGATTCCGGTCCCGTCCATCTGTACGTAGAGAATCGGAATCGGCTCTCCGGCGATGATCGGCAGCTGCAGTTGCAGAGCCTGGTCCACGGCGGTCTGCTCGCGTCCGGCGATATCGGCGCCGATCGCTTCGGCGGTGCGTTCGACGGCCTTGGCGGTCACGGCGAGACCGGCCAGTAACTCAATCTGTTGGCGTCCGTGATCGAACGGCGTCTCCGAGCCAACCAGCGCCAACATGCGGCGCACACCCGGAGACAGATCTGTCTTCTCCACGTCCAGAGCGACATCGACGGGGGACTGGCCGTTGTGACACTGCGGACACAAATACCAGGGGCGCAGCAACTCGGCCGCGCCCACCACGGTAAGAATGCGCCGCGGACGCAGTTCGCGGTACTGCGCCCGGTGACCACAGGGGCAGGGAATCTCCCGCTGGTCCGGACCGGGCGGTTCGTATCGAAGTAATTGGCTCAGGGCGGCGGCCCCCGCCTGATGCATGGCGGTCCGCATCGCCATCTCGACCGCTTCCAGGTCCAAGCGGCCTGTTCTCCGCCGTTCCTGAAAGACGATCCGGAGCAGCCCGCTTACTTCGCGTTCGATTTCCCGCCGGATCGCTTCCGCTGTTTTTTTTCCTGCTGAGGCAACGTCGCTTCCACCGGGCGCGCCGCGCAGAGTAGCTCGCTGACCACCACGGCCTGCTCGCAGAGATCCTGAAAGTGATGGAACTCCGCCACCTCGCGCTGTGCCTTTTCCAACGCGGCGGGAGACGGGAAGGTTTCAGTGACGGTCTTGCCCCGCACCTTGCGGGTCAGCCGGTAGTTAGGTCCATGGCCGGGGCTTCCCGGTTTGGCACAGTGGCATGTCGGCTTTCCGCACTTACCGGAAGTCGCCGTGATGGAACCGCGCCGCAGGTCCCCGACTGAGCCGATTCGTTCCAATAGGTCCGCCCGCTGTTTTTCCAACTGAAGTTCGATATCCGTCATTGTTCGATCCTCCTTACTTAGCGTATAACAACGCTAAGAAATGAGCCACAAAAAAGAGAAACTCTCGGTTCCTCCACTTTCATGTCGCACACCCTTGGTCTACGGCCTCCTTGACAAAGACGGAGATCGGTGCCAGCGCCTGAGCAAGTAGCTCAGCCTGACGTACGTGGGATTCTTCTTTACCCACCAAAATCTCCCAAGGAGCTGATGGGTTCAGATCTGCGCGAAGGCAAGCACAGACGATATGACCGTTCCTTTCGCGAAGATAATAGCCCTTTTTATCTAAATCCCAGTCAAAGTGCTCCTCAAGTCCATTCCAAGTGAAGATACTGCCGACTTGAAGCGCCTGAGTGCGAGGTACTGCTTCAACAGTATTTGTAGAGTATGGAGACTCTTCGCTCGGAACGAGAAATTCTCCGTTCAGCGTTTCTGAAGCCACCGCCACGAAAGTCTCAATTGGAACCTCAATGGAGGGACAGGAGCCGAAGGCTTGCTCCGCCCAGCGGTAAGCTTCGTCGTGTTTGCCCACGTGGAGCAAGATGTAATCCTCATGGCGTCGCATCAGGATGGCGCGGTAACCATCGTCGAGCCTTGCCGAGAATAGATCGACGCTCCCTAGATGCTTAAAGCGTAGTGTCGGGGCACTTCTGTTCTCGTGCAGCATCTGCACAAACTTGGGAAGCTTTTTCAACTTCTCGGATGGCAGGCCGATCAATGACTTCAGAAAAGTTAGAGACATTCTCAACATACAGGTGCTCGAGTGTGGATGACATAATCGCGGAAGCACCTCATTCTACCGCAAATGATGCTATTGCACATGCGCAAGCAACGGCGTTCGGGTAAATTGCGTGGCCTTCCGACTGGATAACGCGCCACTCGTACAAAGCTCTGATCGGACGGCGCGGTCTAGAAGTCCCGTTGTCGGAAGTTGAAGTTCTGTCCGCATCGTCGGCCGCTCGTACAAAGCTTCGGATCGACGCCGCCGCGTCCGGCAATCCGGGGTCGCTCCCTCCAGACGGCGTTCTGGGAGATAGCTCGCGGGAGTCGCGATAGCGACCGCGAACTGGACCTGGGAGTGCCGTCGTACCAGCCGGAGCCGTCGAAACGGATCGCGGTTCCCTGTGCCGTTAGTGAGGTTCTATCCGAATTCCGGGCA
>JANXLY010000420.1 GCA_025354885.1 Acidobacteriota bacterium
GCATTCGCTGGTAGAGGTCAAGAGGAAACGAGCGCCGAATTGGAGGGCGATGGCGAGCATGTTGCGAGTCGCGGTGGAGCCGGATTCGAGAGTTTCAAGCGGGTACTTGAGATACTCCATGGGGCTGGCGAGGGAAGCAAGATGCAAGACAAGATCGAAAGGGCCCAGGGCGACCATGCGGGCCGTGAAATCGTTGGCGGTGGCGTCGGCATGGACCAGACGCCAGGGGCTTGCAGACGGAATATGAGACAGATTTGTACGGTCTCCTGTGATGAAGTTGTCGATGCCGGTGACATCGAAACCGTCGCGCAGAAGGCGGTCCACAAGGTGTGAGCCGATGAAGCCTGCGGCACCTGAAATCAGTACTCTCATAGAATCAGTTTAAGTCAGAGGGTGGCGTGTTAAATTTAGTGCGCACATGAAGTTTGAACCTGGGCTCATAGCGAAACTCATTTTCGCGGTATTCCTCGTAGCAAGTCTGGGGGGATTTTTCTGGCGGCTTCTGCCGATCCTGCGGCGGATTCGCGATTCGAAGCCTGAGCCTGGTTTTGCGTTGAATCACCTGCCAAGGCGAGGCTGGATTTTCTTTTGGGAAGTGCTGCTGCAGTCGAAAGTGATTGCACAGCGACCACTGCCCGGGATCGCGCACGCGCTAGTTTTCTGGGGCTTTCTGGCGTTTGGACTGGTGACGCTGGACCATGCTGCACGCGGATTTGGACTTGGCTTTCTTTCGCATGAAGCGGGGTTGTCGCGGGTGTACTTTGCATTTGCGGCGTTGTTTGGATTGGGGACGGCGGTGGGAATTGCAGGGTTGTTTGTAAGGCGATTTCTTGTGAGGCCAAGATGGCTGGGCGCGAAGGTTTCTGTGGAGAGCGGATTCATCGCGGGGCTGATTTTTGTGTTGATGGTGACTTACCTTGTGGACTGGTGGCAGGGGGGTGAAGCGGGTGCGGTGAACTGGTGGCTGCATACGTTATCGCTGCTTATTTTTCTGCCGCTGATTCCGCATACGAAGCACCTGCATCTGGTGTTGAGTCCGGTGGCGATCCTTGCGGCTCGCGATGGATTCAGTCAGATTCCGCCACTGGTTGGGGACGAAGATTTTGGAATGGTATCGGGGAAAGATATCACCCAGATTTCGGCATTGCAGGCCTATTCGTGCGTGGAGTGTGGAAGGTGTACGGAGCATTGTCCGGCATTTGCGACCGGCAAGGAATTGAACCCAAAGGAAATTATTCTTGGGTTGCGAAGTTACCTGAACGAGAACGGGGCGCAGGCGGAAGTGCCACTTTTTGGCGCGCATTTGTCGCAGGAGGCAGTATTTCAATGCACGACTTGTGGAGCTTGTGAATTTCAGTGTCCGGTGGGGATTCAGCATCTGCCTGTGATTATCGGGTTGCGGCGCGGTGCTACGAATACGGGGGAGTGGGGGGATGAGTATGGGGCCAAGCTGTTTCGCAATCTGGAGAAAAATGGTAATCCGCTGGGACTTGGCGCAGGCGAGCGAGAGAGGTTTGTAACGAAGGCTTCCCTGCCCGCCTTTGACGGGAGTCAGGATTATTGTTTGTGGCTTGGATGCATGGGGAGTATGGATGCGCGGGGCCGCGAAATTATTGAAGCACTGGTGCGGGTGATGCGTTATCTGAATGCGAGCTTTGGGGTGTTGAAGAAGGAGCGTTGCACGGGGGATGCGGCGCGGAGATTGGGAAACGATTTGGCGTTTGGGGAATTGGCGCAACAGAATCTGGATACGATGAAACCGTTTCGCGGTGAGGGCAAGCGTTTTAAGCTGATCTCGATTTGTCCGCATTGCGTTCGGACGATTCGTGAGGACTGGAAGGAAGTGGGGGAGCCGCCGGAGATCGAGCACCATTCGCAGTTCCTGGCTCGTTTTGAGCATTTGCTGCCGGCTGCGGAGGGCAAGGAGAGCATCGTTTATCATGACCCGTGTTATTTGGGGCGCTACCAGAATATTTACGAGGAGCCGAGGAAGGTTGTGTCGGCTTCGGCTAGTGAGTTGATCGAGGCGCCACGAAATCATGAGCGAAGTTTTTGTTGTGGTGCGGGTGGCGGACTGGTGTTTTTAGGGGAGGAAAAGGGGACAAGGGTGAATGAGACGCGGGCGAAGGAGCTGGCAGATACGGGGGCGAAGACGATAGGAGCGGCGTGTCCGTTTTGCCAGACGATGTTCCAGGCGGCGCTGACGCAAATTGAGCTTGCGGCTGGTCAAAAAACACCTGCACTAAAAGACATTGCGGAACTAGCGGCGGCGCGATTGCCCGTGCTAGAATCTCAGATGAGTCGATCAAATGTGGACGCGTAGCTCAATTGGCAGAGCAATTGACTCTTAATCAATAGGTTGTAGGTTCGATTCCCACCGCGTTCACCATTTCATCATTTTTCTCACAGCATACGAATCAGTTTCGACTCGATTCGTGCTCAGCTCCCTGCTGTTACCTTCATCATTCCTTCTTATAGAAATGCTTTGCCGCTCTGTAGCGTGCCTCAGGGTATCCTTTGGATGCGATGCAGGCGTTATCTAAACTGCTCGAAGGACTGGTTGCTGCAATGTACCGCAGCGCCGAGGCCCCAACCGAAAAGTCGGTCCATGATCTCCGCGTCATCATCAACCGTACTGCGGAGGCGTTGCGAATCTTTGAAGATGAAATCCCCCATGCCCGAAGGCTCCGAAAGATAGTCAAGCAGATTCGCGAGCGCGCTGCCGCAGTCCGAGACCGCGACGTCAGCCGTCGGCTCCTGCTACGCTACCGCCTCTTGAAATCGGATCATGCGTGCATTTACCTCCTGGGCCAAAGAGACCTTGCCGCAGAACAACTACAAACATTCCTGAGAATTCAGCTGGAGAAAGAACTGCTCCCCACGCTGGAGAAGGCGGATCGGAAACCCAGAATCAGAATGGAAGCGCAGATCGTGGAATTTCTGGCCAATGGCAGCATCGTCGCCGACTCAAACAATGTTGCGGAATTGCACTCCTTCCGCAAATCCGCCAAGCGCCTCCGATACACAATTGAAATTATTGATCCCGACGGTGGTGGCAAATGGCTAACCAGACTTCGACGCATACAGGATGAACTCGGCCAAATGCATGACGCGAGGGTCGCGGAACAATTTCTGCGAACCCTACCGTCACGATCACAAGCCGCGAAACTCTTGGCATCTCGATTGGACAGCAAAGTGCAAGCCCATATCGCCGCGTTTCGAAAAACATGGAAGCGGAGCTTTGGCGAAGAGTCAGAGAAGGCTTGGCTTAGCTGGGCGCATTCGGTCGAACATTAGCCCAGGCCATCACTGCCCCTGGCCAAGCGAGTAGCCCGGAGCGCCGTCGAAAGTGCAGAGGTTTTCTGACTTAATGACGTCGAGGCCGAGCTCGTCCAACTGCTCCATCAACAGGATGATTTGTTTATGTGCGATCGGGGTGCCTTCCGGGGACAGGAAGCGGCTACGCCAGTGGTCTGTGCAGAAGGTTTCCGGCATTCCGCCGGGCCATACTTTTACACCGCGATTTGTGATCATGACGAGTTTCAGGCCGTCGACGTTGACTTTCTGCAATTGCTCGCCAAGCTCATCGGGATTCGGGTTGGCGTATTCGAGAAACATGTCCACTCCAACAATCTCTTTTGTGGCACGGGGCTTGGAGTAAGTGTGGGAGGCGGACTGCTGGGGCGCGTTGGCGTAAGCGGCGGGCGGAAGTTTTGAGGGAAGCTGGCCTAGACGGGCGATGACAGCGTCGGCAAATTCCTTCGTCCCGACTCTCTGTTTGCTGATGCCTTCTTTGTAGATGTCTGCGGTATGGATGCAGTCTTCGAGAGTCTTGAGCCAGGCGTTGTGAATCGCAGTGGCAGCTTCCGCCTGTTGGAGATGGACCAGCATCATGACTCCAGCCTGAATCAGACCGGAAGGGTTGGCGATGTTCTGACCAGCGATGGTTGGGGCAGAGCCGTGGATGGCTTCAAACATGGCTACGTGTTCGCCGATATTGGCTGAGCCTGCGAGTCCTACGGATCCAGCGATCTGGGCGGCTACGTCGGAGAGGATGTCGCCATAGAGGTTAGGCGTGACAATGACGTCGAAGACCTCGGGTGTGTCGGCAAGTTTTGCGGCACCAATGTCGATGATCCAGTGTTCGTTCCGGATTTCAGGGTACTCGACCGCGATCTCGTCAAAGACTTTATGGAAGAGTCCGTCGGTGAGCTTCATGATGTTGTCTTTGGTGAGACAGGTGAGCTTCTTGCGGTTGTTGCGGCGAGCGTATTCGAAGGCGTAACGGACGATCTTTTCGCAGCCGGGACGGGTGATGAGTTTGAGGCACTGGTAGACCTGGTCGGTCTGACGATGCTCGATGCCGGCGTAGAGGTCTTCTTCGTTTTCTCGAACTATGACGACGTCCATTTTGGGGTGCTTGGTGTCGACAAAGGGATGGTAGGAGACGCAGGGCCGGATGTTCGCGTAGAGGCCCAGCGTCTTGCGAACGGTGACGTTGAGACTCTTGAAGCCACCACCCTGGGGTGTTGAAATTGGCGATTTATAGAATACTTTGGTGCGGCGTAAGGAATCCCAGGCGGAGGGGAGGATGCCGGAGGAGTGTCCCTGGTTGTAGATGGATTCGCCGATGCTGATTGTCTCGATGTCGAGCTTTGCGCCTGCGGCCTGGAGGATGCGCAGACTGGCGCTCATGATTTCTGGTCCGATGCCATCGCCATGAGCGACTGTGATGGAGGCTGTTGTTTCCATGTATCCAATATACGATCTGTATATCGTGTTTTACAAGCCGTGTTTTCTGTTTCGTGTTTTTATTATCGTGATTTGTATGACAAGATAGATTCACGATGGAAGGCTGGACTTTTCTTACCAATCACGCGCATGTACTGGTTTGCATTGCATCCGATCCAGAGGTGCTGCTGAAGAATGTTGCGACGAAGGTGGGGATTACGGAGCGGGCTGCGCAGAGAATTGCGGCAGACTTGATTGCGGAGGGTTATCTGACGGCGACGAAGGTGGGACGGCGGAATCGCTATACGGTGAATGGGGATTTGCCGTTTCGACATCCGCTGGAGCGGTCGAGTGCGGTGGGGTCTTTATTGAGTCTTTTGGGGTCGGGAAAAAAGGCGAGGCGAAAGTGAGGGAATGGTGAGCCTGACAGAACTCGAATCTGTGACCTCTACCGTGTCAAGGTAGCGCTCTAACCAACTGAGCTACAGGCCCTAAAGGGGTGGGGCGAATTTTCAGAATAACACATTCTTGCGATCTTGCCAGCTTTTCATCAAGGCAGATCCAATGATGAGCGTGCCCCCGGCCAGCGCTGTTGGTGTGGGCTTTTCGCCGTGCATCATCCAGACCCAAAGCGGGTTGAGTGCCGGTTCGATCATGATCAACAACGACGCTTCGAACGCCGAAAGTTTCGTCATCGCAGCAGTGAGGAACCAGTAGGCGAGGCCGATCTGGAAGACTCCCATGTAGACGAGCGAGAAGAGATCCGTGCTGGTAATGTCCTCGAGTGGAAACATGCCCGGGAGGCACAATACGACAGCCAGCAGGTTGCCGATGAGGACTGGGGCCATTGTGTTCCCTTCCCCGCGTTTGCTGAGCCAGCGGAGGCCGCAAACTGTACCGGCCCAAGTCAATCCGCTGATGGCTCCGTAAATGTTTCCGAGTATCGGGTTTGGAGACAGGAGTTGCGCATTGCCCGTATCCCAGAAGACGAGGACCATGCCGACAATCACCAGAGAGAGTGTCCACCAATCGGAGTTGCGTACCTTTTCGTGGAGCAGCCAGGGGCCAAGGAAAACAAGGTAGAGGGGTGCGGTGCCTTGGAGGAAGATTGCATTGGCTGAGGTTGTGTTTTTTGTGGCCAAAACGAAGGAACTGAGACAGAGGGCATAGGAGATCGCGACCAGGCCGGCACGCCAGGTCCAGTGGCGGCGAGCGGCTGGAAGGAGCAGCGCGATTGTGAGTGCGGCGATGAGGCTGCGGAGGCCTGCGACCTGCCAACTGGAAAGTGTGGTCGCCTTGATCGCCGCGCCGCCGGTAGAGAAAAGCAGAGCGCCGGTAAGGGCCGCGAGGCGAGGGTTCATTCGATCACTGCCATCTCGTGAATTGCGATCGGTGGGGTGTTGAAGCTGAGGTAGCCGGATTGCCAATCGAAGCCGATGGAGACGCCGGCAGGTGCCCAGAGTACTTTTTTGGGAGCCTGATTGAGACGCAAGCGAAGCGTTTGTCCAGGGAGGGTGGCAATGTAATCGACGGCTGGAAAATTGGCCGCGACCTGTTTATTGGAGTGATTGAGGAAGTGGAGGATGCTTTGGTTCGCCTTGCGGCGCAAGACCATTTCGAGCGGTACTTTGGTGTCGGCAACTTCGACTTGGGCAGGGCCGAGAGCGGCCATGCACTTCGATACAAATTCGCGCAGGGCCGGACTGTGAGTTAGTTCGAAGGATTGTCCGATCGGGCCTGGGGCGAGTACAACTTTGCCTTTGCCGATGCTCCAAGAGATTGCGGCGGGGTGCGCGTCGCGACTGGAATCGTAACTGGAGTAGCGGCTTGCGATGACTTGACCGGCGGCTGGTTCGACGTCCTGCCAGAGGCCGCTAGTGATGCCGAAGAGTTTGTCGCCAGAGATCCAGGCAGGAATCGTTTGCGGTTCGCCGTTTAGTTTCCAACCGAATAGTGGCGCGAACTTTCTTGCGTTGGCAGAGCCCGTTAAGAAGAGTTTGAGACCGTTGCGTACGTTTTCGGCAATTTGCCGGGCTAACTGATCGCCGATTTCTTCCCATTCGGGAATGACCAGAGTGGAGTGAGTAAGTGGTGCCCAGTCTGGCATAACATCGACACTCAGATGACACTCGATGAGTGCATCGAGTAAGCCGGTACAGGGGTCGATATTCTTACCCCAACCGCCAAAGAGCTTGTTCGCGTTGCGGTAGAGGCTGATGCGGCTGAACAGGATTGCTACGTCGCTGGCGCTTTCGCTTTTGTGGGAGAGATTTTGGCGACGACGACAGAATTGGGCCACTTCACTCATGGTGTCGATGTGACGATCATCGATGCGGCCTGCGCGCGAAGGTTGGTAATAGATCTGAAAGCCGCCGCCCTGGGCGAGGACTACTGCGGCTTCCTGTTGCAGTTGGACGGCAGGCTTGTGGATGTGCCCGGCAGGTTGGGTGTTGGCAATCTGAAAGCCCCAGGCCATCAGATCCCAGGGCTTGCCGCTGCGAGCGAGATAGCGGGCGTCGAGACGAGCGCGAGTGAGACTGGCGTTTCCGAGGTAATCGCCGCTGAGAAAATCGACGGGCAGCTCGGGCTTTTCAGGGACGAAGCTGGTGTAGAGCCAGTTGGAGGCAATCTGGAAGCCCGGGCGCTTGGCGTGCAGCACCTCGAGGTAGTGGCGAACATAGTTGCGAAAGCGCTGGCGGTTGAATTCAAGCCAGATATCCCAGTGGGGGTCTTGCGGCTTTCGGGGTGCGTCCATGCCGAGAGCGAGTTTGCGCCAATCAGCGAGGGCGGCTGCGGAATAGTCGGGATTGGTTTGCCAGCATTCTCCGTCGATCCAAGCACCATCGAGACGGTATTTTTCGGAGACTTCGAGGAG
>JANXLY010000025.1 GCA_025354885.1 Acidobacteriota bacterium
GAGCCGTCCACCTCTGGTCTCGGATCACACGGCGCTCGAGTTGCGGCCCCGCAGAGCCATGTCCTCCGTGTGACTTGGGCACTCTATCACGTTGGAAAACAGCTTCCGGAAATAGTTTACACAAAACTCTTGACACTACCCGTAGCGGATGTTCAGCGATCACCTCGACAAACCGTACTCCCTCTCCAAACCACACCAGACTCCCGCCTTCATGGCCCAAATCCACATCCTGCCAATCCACCCACTTCAAACGATCGCGTGAACCCCGCACATGAGCTTGAAAGTGTTCCTCACTGATCATTCCCAATCCGCGAAACAATCCATTCGCTTCAACCTGCTGCACTGCAACATCCAGCTTTGGCACGAGCTTTGCCTCGCCCAACATGCCTTGGCAAAGCCCCAACACCGGTACCAGAAGAAACAGGAAAATCACGCCCACAAGGGAATCATAGCCAAATAGCACTGTGTTCACCGTTGATTGACCTAACGAAGACAAGTTGGCTAGCCTAGACCTAGTGGGCAAACTGTTGTCGTTGAAATCAGCATGGCTTCTGCTCGCTTGCCTGACAGCTTCAAGCTGTGCCGCCCGCCGTCCGACTGCGCAAACCTGGCGCTTGTTGAACAACCCTCTACTCCTCCCGCCCGATCTCACAACTGCAGATATCGAAACAAGAAGCTTCAAGACTGCACTGCCTGCAGGTCATGGACCCTGCCCCCCAAACTCCGAGGCGATCACTCTAAAAACAAAAGGAAAAACCGCAACCATCACAGTCAACCGAGCTGCCTTGTCGCAGCAGCGCGGGGGATGGCTCTCAAATTGGGCGGCCAGCCTCGAATCACAAAAGTGTCTCCCGCGCATCCAGGCATTTCAGCTTGCAGAACAAATTGCCGTCTCCGTTCCGCTCGACCCTTCCATGGCCTACCGCCTGCTTCAGACAGACAACATGCTCGGCGGCACAGTTGGACTAGGCACGAGCGACTACTTGATGGTGGTTAGCCCGCTCATGAAAGATTCCACAAAACCCCTCATTGAGAACGAAACTCTAAGTGGCAACGGGGTCACCCTCAACCTCACAGCCAAATCCACAGACAATCTGATCGGCTTCGAGCGGGCACTCTATAAAGTGCAAAGAATCCCGAACGGCAACGGCTACAGCATCACACCCCAATATGCTGACCGTCACATCGATGGCAAGATCGAACGCAACGCTCAACCCGTTACCAACTACTTTCGATTCCCCCCGGAAGGCGCGCATTTCCGAGTTTTTTACAAGACTGGCGAAAACGATTTTACTGCCCTGGTCGTTGCCGCACGCACGCCGGACGAGCTGGATGTCCGTACCGGCAAACTCAGCGCAAGCAACTCAGCCGCCCTCTGTCAGAAGGAAAGCGAAAACATGTGCATTTTGATTCCGAAAGCGGTAGCGATCAACCCGGTTGTCGCAGTCTCAATCAACGGTGAAGAGAAATTTCAAATTCGTGGCACCTCTCTCCAAACAGCGCTTCAACTTTCAGGCCAAACCAAACTTGAAACTATTCTGCCCCGGCTGAAAATCACAAAACCCTGGAAAGGTCAGCCCACCCCCGTGCAATTCGATCCAACGAGCAGCGCGATTCTAGAGCTGATCCTGCAAGGTGGGGAAACCATCTCCTGGAATTAGCGGTGGAACCAGGCTAATCCATCTTCCGTCCTGGCGCGCGGTCGATATTCACAGCCAACATAGCCGGCATAACCGAGCTCATCGAGCAACTGGAACAGATGTGGATAATTGACTTCGCCTTCATCCGGCTCATGCCTACCCGGCACGCTTGCAATCTGGACATGCCCAATTCCGTCGAAGTTATTTCTAAAAGTTGTGGAGAGATCGCCCTCCATGATCTGGGCATGGTAAAAGTCCATCTGCACCTTCAGGTTGAGCTCGCCAATTTCCCTACGAATGGCATGCGCTTCAACCTGCGTATTCAAAAAGTAGCCTGGAATGTCGCGTGTGTTAATTGGCTCGATGACCAGCGTCAAGCCGTGCTTGGCCAATTCTTTGGAAGCCAGACGAATGTTGTCCACAAAGACGGAGCGATGACATCCATGGTCAGCACCTTCCGGGAACAACCCGGCCATTGCATGAATCGTCGGCGTGCCAAGCGAGAGAGCGTATTCAATCGCTTTGTGCACACCCGCCAGAAACTCAGCTTCACGCCCGGGCAGCGAGGCCATACCGCGCTCTCCAGCGCCCCAGTCGCCTGGCGGCATGTTGAAGAGCGCACTCTTCAGATTGCTTTCCTTCAACCAACTCGTAACATCCGCAACCGGATAGTCATAAGGAAACAGAAACTCAACAGCATCAAAACCCGATTTGGCGGCGGCGGCGAATCGCTCGGGAAACGATACCTCGTTGAACATCATCGACAAGTTTGCAGCGAACTTGGGCATCTTGGTCCTTTCAGAATTCCAGTTTGAAAACACTTTTGAGCTCGGCAATCTGGTCCGAATTCAGGCAATTCGTCGGTGTGTTGCGTAATAGAAGAAAGAGCTTCGCGGTTTCCTCAAGTTCCTCAGAGGCATAGACCGCCGCTTCAAGAGTAGATCCGGAGACGACCGGACCATGATTGGAAAGCAGCAAGGCACTGTGTTTGGTGGCCAGACTCCGAATCGCCTGCCCCAGCAATGGATCGCCGGGCCGGTAATAGGGGATCAAAGGCAGCTTTCCGATCTTCATCACGAAGTATGCCGTTAGCGGTGGAATGCAACTTTCTGCGTCAAGTCCGCCAATGCAGGACACCGCCGCCGAGTAGGTCGAGTGCAGGTGCACGATGGCGCCGGCCATGCCGCGCTCCTCGTACATCGAACGGTGAAGAAAAGCCTCTTTCGAAGGCGGATCTCCAGACAGCAATTTGCCTTCCCAGTCCATCTTCGCAAGACGCGCAGGATCGAGATCACCCAGGCAGGCATTGGTTGGCGTGAGCAGCCACCCGTCATCCAGCCGCACGCTGACGTTTCCGCTGCTGCCCGCAGTGAGGCCGCGATCGTAAAGTGAGCGCGACTTCGCCACGATGTTCTCTCGCTGGCGGTTCTCTTCCGAGTGGGTCGAAATGTTCATTAGATTAGTTTGCTCCAAGCCTTAAGGAAGAAGTCCGGCGAACCGAAGTTGCCCGACTTGAGCGCCAGCGCCAGAGGACGCCCGACGCTATCTTTCGTGATCGCCGTTGTCCAGGGCACACCCGGATCAATTTCAACTCCGATACGGAGGCCCGACACACCCAGCGCCTGAACAACCGCACCAGACGTTTCGCCGCCGGCAACGATCAATTGACCAACTCCCATCTCAATCAAGCCCTTCGCAATCGCCGCCAAGGCCGCTTCGATCAGCTTACCGGCTTTCTCGCTTCCCAATTGCATCTGCACCGTCTTCACTGCCTCAGGAGAAGCCGTAGCGTAGAACAAGACGGGTTCGTCCTTGATCCGGCTCGCCGCCCACTCAAGCGCAGCCGCAACGACTTCGACACCCCGTGCCAACTCAAAGGGGTCGACGTGGAATGATGGATGGACCGCGCGCATGGCCGCCACCTGCCCTTGAGTGGCGATGGAGCAGCTTCCCGAAATCACGGCCCGCAACCCACCTGTGGGTGGCAGAGCATCAGCCACTCGATCGTCGGCAAGGAGACCAGCTCGCCGGAAGTTCTGCGGCAGGCCAAGAGCGATACCAGAACCGGCGGTCACTAGCTGCATCCCGGCACAGGCAGCGCCTATGGCCAGCAGGTCGTCATTCGAGAGAGCATCGACCACTGCGAAATTACAGCCCGCTGCTTCAAGGGCTCTAAACCGGGAGCGAATCGCTTCTTCACCTTTGAGCACCGTTGCATGCTCGGCCAGACCCACCCTGCCCTGGACCTGGGATTGCAGTACGCGAACCAGACTGGAGTCGCCCATCGGCGTCAGCGGGTGGTGTCGCATGCCGGAATCCGACAGCAGCAGATCTCCGACAAACAGATAGCCCTTGTAAATCGTCCGGCCATTGACAGGGAAGGCCGGGCAAGCAATCGTGAAACTACAACCAAGCTCTTTCATCAGGGCTTCCGCAACCGGTCCGATGTTCCCCTTGGAGGTCGAATCAAAAGTCGAACAGTATTTGAAGTAGAACTGGCGGCAACCGGTCTGCTGCAACCAGCGCAAGGCAGCCAGTGATTCAGCCACTGCTTCTTCGGCTGGCGAAGTACGAGACTTGAGTGCGATGACGACGGCGTCAATGTCATCGCCAGGCGATTCCTTTGGAACGCCGATCATTTGCACCGTGCGCATCCCGGCTTTGACCAGCATGCCGGCAAGATCTGTACCGCCAGTGAAATCATCGGCAATGCACCCAAGCAGAATTGCCATTAGATTCCCCCTGCCAATTTGGGTTCGGGCAGGTTGATGCCAGGGAAGTTTTTGATGACCGCAGAGTCATCCTCAAGACCATGACCCGCTGCCGAAGCCTGCAAAAACATCTGATGCGCGGTCGCTGAAAGCGGCAACGGAAAAACGCTCTTCCTCGCATAGTCTAGAACGATGCTCAGATCCTTAACGAAAATATTGACGGCGGACAGAGGCGTGTAGTCTCCGGCTAGAATGTGCGCTACGCGGTTCTCGAACATCCAGGAATTCCCTGCACTGTTCGTGATCACTTCATAAACTTGATCCGGGTTGGCACCGGCGCGGATTGCGAGTGCCATGGCTTCCCCCGCAGCTGCGATGTGCACTCCGGCCAGAAGCTGGTTTACCATTTTGACAACAGATCCCGGCCCAGCCTCGTCGCCGAGACGATAGATCTTGCCGGCAATTGCTTCGAGAACTTCTTCGCACTTGGCGTAGGCGGCTGGCGAACCGGAAGTCATCATTGTCATCTCCCCGGACATAGCCTTAGCAGCGCCGCCTGAGAGGGGCCCGTCGATCATCAGCACGCCGATGCTTTCCAGACGCTTGGCCAACGACTTGGCGTAGTCCGGGGAAACGGTGGCGCTGGCAATAACCACGGATCCCGACTTCAAATGCGGCGCAGCACCATTCTCTCCGAACAGAACTGCATCAGTTTGCTCTGCCGTAACTACGACGACAATCAGTACATCCACCAGTTGGGCCATTGAGGCAGGCGAAGTGGAGCTGACACCGCCAGAATCTACGATCTTCAGCACAGCTTCTGGTCGCACATCGTAGGCATGTACTTCAAACCCGTTTCGAACGAGTGTCATTGCTACGCCCATGCCCATGGCTCCCAGGCCGATCACGCCGACTGACGTCTTTGATTCGCGATTCATTTACGTGCTCCCGAACTGTCGTGTCCCAAACCTAGTTGTCATACAACCAGACGTCAGACAATATGATAGAAAGTACAGCACACGACTTGAAGGATTTCAAGATCGCTCCGTACAAACATCCCAGAAAGCGTTGAAATGGTATCTTTCCCCGAGTTCAAAGTTGAAAGGCTAAGCTCAGCAGGCTCCCTGGCTGATCGAGTATGTGAGGCGCTGAGTCAACTGATCCGCGGAGATAACTTTCCCCCAGGCTATCGTCTGCCCTCTGAAATGGGTATGGCCAGCCACTTTGGTGTTAGCCGGACCGTTGTTCGTGAGGCAATATCCCGCCTCAAGTCTGAAGGCCTGGTCGAGTCGCGCCAGGGTATCGGAGTATTTATCCGTGAAGGCAACATGGACGCTCCGTTCCGCATCGACCCAAACATCGTCGATTCGATCCAGTCTGTCCTTCAGGTGGTTGAACTGCGCATGGCGCTTGAGGGTGAAATCGCCGCATTCGCCGCCATGCGCCGTACAACAAGGCAGTTGAATGCGATAACCAAAGCTTTGCGTCACATTGAGATCGAAGAGCGCGAGGGGAAAGATGGCGTGGACGCTGATGTGGCGTTTCATCGCAGGGTTGCAGAAGCATCCGGCAATCCGCATTTCCTCGCCTTGATCGAGTTTCTGTTTCCCTTCCTCAAAAGCGCCACTGCGACCAATCGCAGCTACGAAGCGACGAAGGCGTCCCTATCGAGAGAGGTTAAAGATGAGCACGCGGCAATTCTCGACGCCATTTCGAGACAGGACCCGGTCGCAGCGCGCACAGCAGCAAGAAGACATATGGAAGGTGCCACCCTGCGCTTGCGTGCCGTCGCGGCAAACTCCGCGTAGCAATCTCACGGAACTAGCCTGGGCTTTGCCACTTCGCGAGTAGCTTCACCAGATCCTGATGCATGTAGTAATCACTTTTTGCAACGCGCTCGATAGCAGCCTCAACTTCAGGGCGTGCTCCAGTCGCCTCGCTTCCCATCTCGCGCAGCAACGCGTAAATCTCATACATCTCACTCGTCGAGTTGTCAGCAAGTTGTCGCAGCCGCCCGCGAATCGGTGTCAGGACAGCCTCTCCACTCAAGGCAAACTCTTTCACCAGATAGCGGCCCCAGCTTCGGGCCTCTTCCTCAGAGTCCTGCAGAAGCACTGCTGCACGAGCCGAGAGATCAGGTAAGCCAGCCAAAAAATTTCTTGCCAGCCGCCGTGGCCCGTGAAATCGATTCGCTGCCGCTAATACGACCTCAATCGGCGTCTGATCATCCCATTGCAGGGCATCCCAGATCTCGCTAAAGCCGCTCAATGCTTCTGGCAGCGATTCCGGGCTGGGGGCCATTGGAACTCCAAGCGGCAAGAGTCTTTCTCGCAACTCCAAGCCCGACTGGTCGGCCTCGGCTTTCTCAATCGCAGCACTCAATTCAGCCGTTGTTTCAAACAAGCATTGCGCCGAAAGATAAACACGTTTCTCCGCTATCATCGCAAAGCGCGGCCAAGACCCCGCCCAGTCTCGAATCGCTTCACTCATCTCGATCCAGGCATAGCCAAGAAGCTGTACATCACCGGGATGTGGCTCGTTTACGAGTGCATCTGACAGCTCTACATGCCCACACCGCACGCACGCCAACAGTTGCTGATTCCCAGGCAAGTTGTCCAGCACAGCAAGCAGCATACTCTCGGGACAACTACAATCTACAGCCCTATTTGGCATTTGCGTATCTCCTGGATCCTATCGCCAATCAAAAAGGGCATCGCTACCTTCTCAGGTGAGCGATGCCCTTTTACAACTCTGGATGTCGAGCTTCTTATTTCTCGGCGCCCGGGGCGCGGTACTTCGAAGGCAGCTCAATTGCCGCATCAACCTCGTCCACGGTGAGTAGCGGGGTGACTCTCAATTTGATTTTGCCAGCGACGCCGACTGCAAGCGACAAAGCCGCCGCCGAAATATTGTCTGGGGCATCAATGATCAACACCACATCGTCTGCACCAAAGCAGAAATGCATGCTTTCGAGCTTGCCCTTCATTGCCTTGACCGCAGCCTGCACTGCCGCCTTGCGCCCGCTGGCCTTTTCCTTTACCAGACCCTGTAATCCCTCAGCTGTATAGCTTCCTTGAACCAAATACTTTGCCATTGTTTCTCCGTTTCATGCTCCGCTCTCATAACTTTTGATTTGATGCGCAGCCAAGAAATCATACCGCAACGCATTTCCAAGGGCAATGCTAAAGCGGTCGCACATTGGGTAGCGCACGATTCATACCGCTGCAGTCGTTGAAAATCGAAGCTAGCCAGGTCTGCCGCCACTCAGGCCAGGGGCTATAGCTCAGCGATTGATCCTCGCGCGAAATCCATATGTGCAAAGCGTCGTTGCCGAAACTCCACCCCACCCCGTAACCATCCCTGCAGCTCACTTTGCGCACAACCTTCATTTGCCCAAAGTCGGTATGTCCGCTCTTTGGGCCCCAATCTTCCAGAAATTTCTCGTAGCCATAATCACGACATGGCTTGACAGGTGTGCATCCCCAATATTCGTAAGCAGCCTGATATTCTTTCTTTTCGAGCAACCCTTGAAATCCTGCCAGTCGGTGCTGTTCACTCGAATTTCGCAAGTAAAAATACCCTGCCAGCACTACAACTACCAGGCCCAAAAAACCGAGAACGGCGCGAACAATATTCTTGTTCCGCCGTTCTTCGCCTGCTCCGTATTGATCGAGGTAGGAAGACATGTCCCTACTTCACAGGATGCGCTTTGTCGTATGCCGCTGTTGCCTCTGTCGTAATTTCAAGCGTTACCTTGAAATGCACGGTATTGGAACTGTCGATCACAATGTCATAACCTTTTTCGTCAGCCATCCTCTTCACAACCTCCTGCATCCGCTGGCTCGCCTTCATCAGAATCTCCTGACGATCACGTTCCACTTCAGCCTGCAGGTCTTCCTGCTTGCGCTGCAACTCGCGCTGCTTGCGCTGGCCCTGGCCCTGCAGATCTGCTTCCACTTGCGGCGTCAATTTGCCCGCTCCTGCACTTAGACGGTTCTGAATGTCGGCAAGTTCCGTGTCCAGACGACGTAAATCGTCCGTCCGGGGTTTGTACTTCGCCTCAAGGTCGGCTTGCGCCTTCTTGATCTCCGAAGTCTCAAGCAGCGCCTTCTGCGTATTGAGAATCGCTATCTTGGCTTGGCCAAACAGCGCCGCCGTCATCCAGGCGCCCAGCGCCAACCGAATCATCATCGTCTTCATGGTTCTTGACTTCTCCTCAAAAAACTCAAGCAGTGTCCTCTAGCCGAGAACCGCCAAAATTTCACTTTCCCTTAGAATCAAATACTCGTCCCCGCCGACTTTCGTCTCAGACCCGGAATACTTGCCAAAAAGAATCTTGTCTCCCGGCTTTACTTCCATCGCCACGCGGCGGCCGTCTTTCAACTGCTTGCCCGCGCCGATTGCGATCACTTCGGCTTCCTGCGGCTTCTCTTGCGCGCTGTCTGGCACATAAAGGCTGCCAATCTTGTTCACTTGCTCTTCAGAGCGCTTTACTAGCACGTGGTCGTGCAATGGCCGTAATTTCATAGATACTCCCTTGGACAATACCCAATCTAGCAAACCGACGGCCTAATCTGTCGGAATTGCGAACGAGTCGCCGTTATCGGCCACCCATTGCTTCCATCGTTCGATCAATTTCTTCCGCTCTGCATTGAAGGTATTATTGTGCGCCAGGTCCGCCTATTCATACGAATCTTCGTTCAGGTTGAACAACACCCAACTCGTATTCCCAAAGCAGGCGTACTTCCAGCTATCGCGTTCCACAAGGCCACGCCACGCCCTATTGACGCTGTTGTCATGCCCTGTGGGTACGACAGATTGCAAATAGGCACTCCAACATTCGGGGCATATTGATATTGATGGCGATCACCTGCGCCCGGTGCCGATCGGCCAGCAGCGGGGTTAAGCAACTGCGGAGGAAATCTCGTCCCCTCATCACCACGTAATTCGATTGAAATGAAATTGGGATGATCATAGTAAGAATCAATGAAGTTCCTTACTCTCCTCTTCCTCGGTCTCTCCTTGTTCGCCAAAGACCCCTACTTTTTCGAGAAGCCGTACCTCCAGCTCGGTGATCGCCCCAAGCAGCTTCCCCAGGAAGGCCTCGATCTCATGTGGATTGGCTACGACAAAGACGTCGATTGGACTGTCGAATACAAGACCGACCAGGCCTGGATCAAGGCCACTCCCAAGATGCTGCGTCGCGTCGATGTCACCCTTACGGCTGCTCACCGGGTCTACTCCGCGCCTCTCGCCAGGCTTAAGCCAGGCAAGCCGTTCACGTATCGAATCTCGATTGCCGGCAAGCCAATCTTCGAAGCTTCCTCAACTGCCCGCAAACCAGCAAATGCTGCTTCTCACTTTGTCGTATTCGGCGATTGTGCTGCCGACACTACCGGCCAGCGTGCCGTTGCCTTTCAAGTCGCAAAAGAGAAGCCAGACTACATCTTCATCGCTGGTGATATCGTCTACAGCCGGGGTAGAGTCTCTGAATACCAGACCAAATTCTGGCCCGTCTACAATGCCGATCAGGCCGACCCCCAAGTCGGCGCGCCGCTCCTCCGCAGCACTCTCTTCACCGGCGTCATAGGCAATCATGATTCTCAGCCCGTAATTGATTTCGATGTAAATCCCGATGGCCTCGCTTTTTACAACTACTGGTCGCTTCCCTTGAATGGTCCTGCGCTCCGCCCCGGCTCAAAAAACACCCCGGAACTCAAGGGCAACGAAACCATCAAACAGAATTTTCTCAAAGCCACTTCGGCCACCTTTCCACGAATGGCAAATTATTCCTTCGACTATGGCACTGTCCACTGGACGGTCATCGATTCCAATCCCTACGTCGACTGGAGTTCAGCCGAATTTCGCGAGTGGGTCCAGGCTGACCTCAAGGCAGCCTCCCGGGCCAAATGGCGCATCGTCGCCTTCCATCACCCACCATTCAATTCCTCCAAGGCCCACTTCAAAGAACAACGCATCCGCCTGCTCGCCAGCATTTTTGAAGCCGGTAAAGTCGATCTGGTTCTAAGCGGTCATGTCCACAACTACCAACGCACTCACCCCCTCACCTTCGAAATCGAACCTGGCTTCACCCTGGCCAAAGGAGCCACCGAAGTTCCTGGCAAATGGACTCTCGACAAATCATTCGACGGCGACAAAAATGCCAGACCCAAGGGCGTGCTGTACATCATCACCGGTGCCGGTGGCGCCAACCTTTACAACCGCGAGCAAAACGGCGACCCTTCCTCCTGGCTTGAGTTCACTAACAAATTCGTCTCCGACACCCATTCCTTCAGTGTGATAGATGCTGAAGAGAAGCAGCTCAAACTCCGCCAGGTTTCCGCAGAAGGTAAAGAACTCGACCGTTTTACATTGAGCCGATAGGCCAGAGATCCATCGGGGGTCTTGTCAACGACAATGGGTTTGTAGTAGTTTGAACAAACCCTTACAATTCAATGTCATCTGTCCTTGCAAAATCTTCCTCAAGAACGATGCCGCTGCTCCCCAACCTGGGTCTTCTGAAAGAGGCAGAGCGAGGAGCCCTGGTCTTCTTCCTTTATGTAGCCGTGCTCGGCTTGCTAAACCCTGTATCCTGGCAGCAGGCGCTTAGCCTCCCACTACTCCCAGCAGTGCTTTACGCCTTCTGGGCTTTGGAATCCCGCACTAGCCGCCCCTGGTCTCGTGTCGTCCGGGATTGGGCAGCACTTGCCCTTATCCTGATGGCCTATTGGTCACTAAAATGGTTTCGTCCTGCCCCGCACCAGGTTTGGCAAAACGAGTGGGTTGGTTTCGACAGAAAGCTTCTGGGCCCCTTGGGCCTGAGCAATCTGATCGAGAGCGCCGGACCTGTGATCCCGTTCTTCCTTGAGACACTTTACTTGATTCTTTACACCATCCCCATCATGGCTCTTGGTCTGCTCTATGGTCTAGATGCGCGGTCTCGCGTGGAACGGTATCTCTCGATTCTCTTTGCCGGAACTTTTGCGGCCTATGCCTTGTTGCCTCACTTTTCAGTACATTCCCCACGCCTCATTTTCCCGGGCACCGACCTTCCGGCTTTCACTAGTCTGCCCCGCACCATCAACACCTGGATTCTGGACCACCTCGACATCTCAACCAGCGTATTTCCAAGTGGTCATGTCGCCGTTGCGTTTTCATCAGCTTTTGGGCTCTTCACCGTATTTCGCCATCGGCGCGCAATCTGGCTGACTGCATTCATCGTGGCAAGCCTGATCTACATTGCCACCATCTATGGCCGTTACCATTACGCTGTGGATGGTCTGGCCAGCATTAGCATCAGCTTCCTCGCCTGGCGCTGCGTAGAATATCGGAGAGCACGTGAAACTTAACGTACACGCCATCCTACTTCTGCTGTGGTCGCTCGTGGCCTCCGCTGCGACAATCCCTCCACTCGAAGAACTTCTCGACAAAATACGAAGCACCGACCAGGCCCGCTTGCGAATTTTCACCGGCTATACCGGAACCCGCAACTACTCCATCCAGAACACCCGAATCCACCTCAATGCCACAATGAAAGTTCAGGTAGCCGTGCTCCCGGATGGCTCCAAGAGCTTTAAGATTATCGAAATGACGGGCCCTGGTGCCCTGCGCAAACTGGTTTTCCAGCGGATGCTCGATACCGAATCTGCTGCTTCTAAACCTGAAGCTCAGTCTGCCACCAAAATAAACGCTGACAACTACTCTTTTCGCATGCTCGAGACTCGCTATACAAATGGGAGCTTCTATCATGTTTTGGCGGCTGAACCAAAGTCGGCAAATGCCTTGCTGTTTCGTGGCAACGTCTGGATCGATGCCAAAAGCTACGCCATTGTCCGCATCGATGGGGCACCAGCAAAGAATCCATCCCTGTGGGTTGAGAAGACCGATTTTGTTCACGAATACTCGCCAGTCGGAGAGCACTGGCTTGCCACTGTAAACCGCTCAGAAACAAGCGTACGCGTCTTCGGCAAGACCCTCATCCGCATTGAATACAAAGACTACAAGCTAAGCCCCGGCCCGGTGTCCGCACCCTGAAATTACAGCCTGAAATTACAGCCCCTTCAGTCGCAATTCGAAGAAGAGTACGGGTGTGATCAGTAGCGACAGCAGCATCGAGATCAGTACGCCTCCGATTACAGCGATTGCCAGCGGCTGCAAGATCTGAGCTCCCGTTCCCACTCCCAGAGCCAACGGCAGCATGCCAAAAATCGTTGCCAATGCGGTCATCAAAATCGGGCGCAAACGCCGCCTGCCCGCTTCAAATATCGCCTCACGCAGCGGTAATCCACGTGCAGTAAAATCCTTCTCCGAATCCAGCATCAGGATTCCGTTCTTATGGACGATACCAACCACCATGATTGCTCCCATGAACGAACTGATGTTCAATGTTGTACCTGTCACCTGCAACGCCAGCAAAGCACCAAAACCACAGAGCACTGTCGCTACCAGAATTGCGATGGGATGCGAGAAAGATCGGAACTCGAACACTAGAATTACGAAGATCAGCAGCATCGACATCAGCAACACCATAGTCAATCCCTGAAAGGATTCCTGCTGGATCAGATACTGACCTCCAAATTCAATGTCCGTTCCCGGCGGGATATTTACTTCTTTATACAAACGGAGCTTGATTTCGTCGACCGTCGTGCCCAGATCGCGCCCGCTTAGCCTCCCTGTTACTGCTGACATATTGCGCAGGTTGTCCCGTCGAATTTCATAGGTCACTTCGTCCGTTTCGAGATCGGCAATGCTCGACAGCGGCACTGTCTGCCCAGTTGGTGAAGTGAGCAGCACCCCTTTCAAACGCTCTGTGCTCGCGCGATATTCTTTCGGATAGCGGACTCGAATCCCAACCAGCCGATCGCCTCGAATCATATTGGTGATCGCCTGGCCATCCACTATGGATGCTTCCAGATCAAGCACATCCTGAACGCCAAATCCTGCCATGCTCGCCTTCTGCAGGTTCACTCTAAAGTTGTGCGCCGGTCCGATAATGATGGTCTGATTCACTACATCGGCAACGCCTGTTATTTTTGGCAGCCATTCTGCGATGTCCTTCGCAACGCGCTTGTACGTTGCGTCATCGGGGTGAAATACTTTGATCTCGATCGGTTGAGGAGATGCCACCAGGTCTGAAATCAAATCCTCCAGAATATGCGGGAATTCAATTTCAAGCACCGGAACAGTTTGCGCGACGCGTCTGCGGATACTGGAAATTACCTCTTCGACACTCTTGTGTCGCTCCCGCTTGAGTTTGATGAGAAAGTCGCCGAAATTCGGCTCGGCTGTGGCCAGCGCAAGGCGAGCTCCGGTGCGCCGGGAATAGCTCTCAATCTCCGGAGTCTCTTTCAGAATCTGTTCCACCTTCATCAAAACTCGATCAGTCTCTTCGAGCGAAGTCCCTTCGGGCATTCGATAGTCGCCAACAAATGCACCCTCATCCATCTCTGGAAGAAAACCGCTTCCCAAATGGAGGTACAGAAAGACAGAACTTGCAAAGATACCAACCGAAAACAAGAGGATGATTCGAGTGTGCGCGAGACTCCAGTTAAGCGCGCCCGAATAGCCTTCATTCAGCCAGCGCATGACGCGTCCTTCGCCCGTATGTTCTGCCTCGCGAAGGCTCAATCCCTCGATTAGCTTTGGCGTGAGAAAGAAAACACGCGCCAGCACCGGCGTAAGAAAAATCGCAAGAAACAAGGAAGCAAGTAGCGCGGTCACCAGCGTCAAGGCCAGCGCACGGAAGAACACCGCAGTAATGCCACCCAAAAACACCAGCGGCAAGAACACAACGATTGGAGTCAGCGTCGAACCGATCAAAGCTGGCGTCAATTCCTCGATGGCGCTCATAGCTGCTTCCCGAGGTGTTTGTCCCATCGATAGATGGACGACGATGTTCTCAACCATTACAATCGCGTCGTCAATCACCACGCCGATACAGGCAGCAATACCGCCAAGCGTCATCAGGTTGAAGCTCATATTGAAAAGCTTCATGAAAATGATTGCGATCAAAACGGCAATCGGAATCACCAATGCCGCAACCAAGGTTGTACGCCAACTCTTAAGGAATCCCACCAGCACCGCAATCGAAAGACCCAAACCAATCAGTATGCTCTCCGTCACGCTCTCAATCGAATCGCGAACAAGGATGGATTGGTCATAAAAAATACCCACCTTGATATCAAGCGGCAGCACCTTCTGAATCTCTTTCAACTCGCGGTTTACTGCATCCGCAATCTCGACCGCATTGCCATCCGGCTGCTGCAAAACATTCACCAGCACAGCCGGGAGCCCATCAGCCGTCACGATGCTGTAAACCGGCTTCTCACCCTTAGTCACATAAGCCAGGTTCTTCACGAGCACCGGCGTACCCTTCACCACTCCCACAACAACATTCTCAATTTGCTCTGGCTCACGCAGCAGCCCTGTCACCGTGGTCAGGTAGAGCTTGTAGTTCTCCTGAATCATGCCGGCCGATCCAATCAGATTCGTTTTTCGGATAGCATCCGTTACGCGCGTCAACGGCAATCCATAAGCATTGAGTTTCTCAGGGTCAACCACCACGTGATACTCCGGTGCACGCCCTCCAACAATGCGCGTTTCCGCTACGCCCGGCAATCGGTAAAGCCGTGGAGCAATCTCGTAGTAAGCCTTCTCCCACAACTCCGCCGTCGTCCGGCTCGAAGACGTCATGCTGAATCCGATGGTTGGAAACACCGCAAACGTCATCCGATTGATGTAGAACCTTGAATCCGGCGGGAGATTGGGAAGGATCTGCGCAATGCGTCCTTGAACAAGATGCAAGGCGTGCAAGATATCAATATCCCAGCGAAACGAAACGCTGATTTCAGAGGATCCACGGCTCGTCACCGATCGCACATTCGTGATTCCGGGAACGATTCTAACCGCCTCTTCAATCGGCCGCGTTACCGTCAGCATCTGTAAATCAACTGGAGCAATGCCGTTGTTGACCAGAATGATCACTCGCGGAAAATCGGTTTGCGGAAAGATAGAAACCGGAATCCGGAACATAAAGGCGAGCCCGGTCAATGCCAGACTCAGGAACACTACAACGAGGGCCCTGCCGTGCGTATCGACAAATTTTGCAAGCGCTGAATGCGACGCTGCTGGTGTCACTGCACCCTCACCTCAATGCCATCAGGGAGCCCGTAGCCTCCCTCCACAATCACGGTTTCCCCAGCCTTTAATCCCTTGAGAATCGGTACTCGCCCATCCACCGTTGCTCCCGCTTCAATAGGGCGTTTAGCAGCCTTTTTGTCTGCACCGATCACCATCACATGACCCTTACGTGAGCCCTCCTCAAATTGCACCGCAGCCAGCGGAACCGTAACAACATGCGGTAGACTTCCGGTAGCAATTTCTACACTTCCAAACGCCTGTGCCCTCAGCTCACCCTTTCCGTTCGGAATCTCGCACCATACCTCTACGCTTCGCCGTGCCGCATCCACTGCCTGGTTGATCATAGATATGCGTCCTGCGAAACTCGATCCCTGCTGATCCTGCGGCATCATCCGGCACAAAGCACCAAGACGCACTGCCTTCACCTCAACCTCCGGCACTTGCGCACGTGCAATTGCAACGCTCAAATCGGAAACAGTCAGCATTGGCGTGGCAGGCTGCGCCATGTCTCCCGGATAGACAAACTGTTCCGTAATCAATCCAGCAAACGGGCTGCGTAACTCTTCAAAGGCAATCTGCGCTTCTACACCCGCCAAGCGTCCGCGCGATTGCTCGATGCGACTCTGAAGAATCTGCAAGTCCCGGCCCGAAGACTGCTTTTCAATCAGCGCAAGCGACTGTCGCGCCACATCATAATTCGCCTTCGCGGTTGCCAGATCCGTCTGGCTTATCTGTAGGTCACGATTCGGAATCGCGCCCTGTTCAAAGAGCTGCTTGCGACGATCATAAAATTTCTCTGCCTGACTCAACGACGCCTGGGTTGTCGCAACCTGACCCTTGGCCCGTTCAATGTCTCCGGGTAGCGTACCTGTGCGCATCTTTTCGAGACTGGCTTCGGCATCGGTGACGAGTGCGGTCATCTCGCGGCGCTGCGCTAGTAGATCCCGGTTGTCCAGCCGCACCAGCACTTGTCCACGAGTTACGCGGTCACCTTTGCGCACCGTGATGTCCTGGATCGGGGCGGTGATTCGCGATGAGATATTCGCTTGCTCTCGAGCAAAAACTGTCGCCGGTGCCTGGATCACTAAATCGAGACTTCGTTCATCTGCCTGCGTCACCTTGACGCTAGCCACTGGAGGTGGCTCTTTCTCTTCCGTCTTCGCTCCGCAGCCGACAAGACCAATCGCGATCCATAGGGGAAAACAATTCCGAATATAGTCTGTTCTCATCGTCCGCTTGCGACCTCCAGGTCCAGCCTGGCGCTGTAGTAACTGGCAATGCTGGTGTAGTAATTCGAGAGCGCCTGTACAAGCTGGTTCTGCGCAACTACGACATCAACCGCCGCTCCTTCGCCGCCTTCATATCGAATCCTGCTCAACTTGAAATCTTCTTCTGCTAACGTCATTTGCACCTTCGACTGCAACGTCTGTTCGTAGTACTGCTTCACTCGCGCCGTCGCCGCCGCGTATTCCTGCGAGAAGCGTCGCTCGGCAATGGCCCGCGATTCTGTCACTTGGTCCGCGCGAGCCTTAAACTGCTTGCCTGTGTTGATCGCGCGGAACCAGTCGAATACTGGAACATTCAACGCAGCCACCGCCGAATAGCCACGTTGATTCCATGCCACCTGGTTGGAATCGAGACCATAGTTGAACGACCAGGACAATTGCGGCAAGAGCGCGGCTTTGGCTCGCCGGGCATCGGCGAGAAAGCCCAGCTTCTGCGCATCAAAAAGAGCAAACTCGAAGCGCCGCTGGACTTCAGCCGGCTTGGCCAACTCCTTCTCCGGTTCGGCCAGAACTTCAGCAAAACTGTCCTCTATCGGGAGCATTGTATCCACATTGGTTGTCCAATACGCCGCCAGATCCTGATTGGCCAATGTTGCCGCAAGACGCACCGAAATCAACGCTTGTCGAAGTGCCGCCAGTTGCGCTGAGGCCTTCACGACATCCGCTCGCGCTGCCTCTCCGCCTTCGACCAGCAACTTCACCCGCTTTTCAAAACTTTCACTTTCGACAACCGAAGTCGCCAAAGCATCCGTAAGGCGACGCGTCAGCAGCAGCCGGTAATAGGCATTGCTCACTGCCCTTTTCAGATCTCGTTCGGCGATCCCGGCGCTAGCTCGCGCACCCAGTTGATTTGCCCTTGCTCGTGCGACTTCCGCACGAATGCGTCCGGACGTATCGATCTCTTCAAAAATTCGCCCGATGCCAATATACTCGCGGATTGCATTCGACGGAATGAAGGCGAATGTGCCTGGATTCACTCGCGATGTACTGGTATACACAGCCCCCAGAGTTGCTGCCGCTTGGGGCAGATACCCAGCTCGCGCGATGCTCCTTTCACGATCAGAATTCTGTATGTCGAGGCGAGCCAGGCTCACGGCCGAAGGAACAGCAAGAGCTTTCCGAATGCATTCTTCGAGCGTTAGTACCTGGCCCCTAGCCGGGCTGGCCCACAGGCACAAACCAACTCCAAGCTTCGCGATCCCGCAAACTCGCATCGATTCAAATTCTCCTACAGAAAGCGTCCTGTGGAATCAAGAGTCACCTCTTTCTTCTTCTTGCCTTCCTGGATGATCATCTCAAACTTGATTCCTGCGGGCGACGTGACTTTCTCCGCGCTCAAAACCTTGGCCTTCGGATATTTGGCCTGCACCCCAGCACTCACCGCTGCCGGAAGGTCGGCCACCGGCATGCCCTCTTCAGCCTCGATCAGCTCGCCCTTGTCACTGTAAAGGACGTCCAGGCTGCCTGCTGCATTCGTGCTTTCCAGTTCGTAAACCGTCTTGCCATTGCGCTTTTCCGGCTTTACCGATTTCAGCTTTGCCTGCGGATAAGCCTTCTGAAATGCCTCCATTACGGGCGCTGGTGCCTTTGCACTCTGCGCATGCAGCAAGCCGACAGTTGCCAACGCGAAAAGTATGGATCTCATAATGCCTATCAGTAAAACACCTGAACCTGAAGAAACCCTGAACCAGAATTCCTTCTTCAGCCGTTCTTCAGAAAAACGAGACACTGTAGAGAAGGAGAATCGATGCGAGTGCTGATCGCCGAAGATGACCTTCGAATCGCTAACCTGCTCCAGTGCGGGCTGCAGGAAGAGGGTTACCAGGTCACAACTGAAACTGACGGCAAACGTGCCCTCGGAATGGCATCGGCCCTCCCATTTGACTTGTTGATTCTCGACCTTATGCTCCCAAGCCTCGACGGCTTCGAAATCGCCCGTCAGCTGCGGCTCGGCGGCAACCGCACTCCAATCCTGATCCTTACTGCTCGTGACGCCATCGAGGACATCGTACGCGCCTTGGATCTTGGAGCCGATGACTATCTGACCAAGCCCTTCTCGCTCGATGTGTTTCTGGCCCGCGTCCGCGCCGTCTCCCGCCGTGGACCCATACCCATGCCCACGGTCCATCGCGTTGAAGACCTTTGCATGGATCCCGGATTGCGGCAAGTTTCAAGAGCAGGGCTACACATCGCATTGACTCGCCGCGAGTTTTCGCTGCTCGAACTCCTCGCCCGCACTTCGCCTCGCGTAGTTACTCGTCAATCAATTCTGGAAGAGGTATGGGGTTACGAAAGTGAAGTCTCTCCAAACAATGTCGAAGCCTTCGTCTCCGCTCTGCGTAGCAAGATCGATGGCCCTCATGCAACCAAGCTGATCCACACGATTCGCGGAGTCGGCTATTGCTTGCGAAAGGAGGCTGTAGAATGAACGCCTATCGCTCCATCCGCTTCCAGCTCACTTTTTGGTACCTTCTGGTGCTTCTGTCTGGAATGCTCTTGTTCGCGGCCGGCACCTGGTTCATGCTCCGTGCGTCTCTGCTTGAAAATTATCAGCGTAGTCTCGATGAGCGACTCTCCGCCTTTGCGGCGTACCTCTCTCAAGAGACACGTGGAGAAGATCTCCCCTCCTTGCGCGAGGAAGCCCGGGAATATGCAACTACCCTGCAGGAGGGCCATGGATTGCGGGTTGCTCAACCTGACGGATATGTGATTTTCGAAAAAGCTCCGGCAGCCGGAGCTAGCTTGCAGCGCCGCTTGAGAGTAAAGATTCGTGAGCATTCCCTTGACGTAGAACTGTTCCTGCCTCTTGACGATTTCCATCGCACCTTGAATACCCTCGCTTGGGTGATGTTCGCTGTTTTTCCACTCGTCATTGGAATCGCAGTCTGGGGCGGTTGGTGGCTCGCCAGGCGAGCTTTCCATCCAGTTGCCGCGATGACAGCAGAAGCGAGGGCCATCCACGCCGACGATCTGAGCGCCCGCTTGTCTGTCCCCGCTACAAGAGATGAGCTGCAGCAACTTGCCGAAGTATGGAACGAACTGCTCGCCAGAATCGAAGCTTCTGTCCGCAGCGTCTCTCGCTTCACGGCAGACGCCGCCCACGAGCTTCGCACTCCTGTCACTGTGATTCGTACCTCAGCCGAATTGGCTCTTCGTCATCGCCGCACTCCTGAGAGCTACGCCCAGACCCTTTCCTCAATTCAGTCCGAAACCGAAGAAATGACTGAACTTCTTGATCGCCTTCTCTTGCTTGCCCGGGGCGACGCAGGCCAGTGGCAATTTGATTTCGAGATTATTTTCGCCGATGATTTGCTAAAGAAACTCCGCACCGCCGTCTTCTCGCTCGCCGAGAGCAAGGGTGTTCAAGTGAACTTTCAGTTTCCTTCGAAACCAGCGATGGTCTGGGGCGATGAATCGGCAATACGCAGGCTCTTCATGATCCTCGCCGACAATGCGATTAAGTACACTCCCGCCGGAGCTAACGTATTTCTTAACCTCAACCTTGAAAATGAGCATTGCAGCTTTGAAGTCTCAGACTCCGGCTGCGGCATCCCGGCTGAGCAGTTGCCATTCGTTTTCGAACGTTTCTACCGCGCAGATGCCGCACGCACGCGAGGCCTCGGTGCCGGCCTTGGTCTCGCCATTGCCCGCTCAATCATTGACGCACATCACGGTCGCATTGAAATCAGATCTGTGCCCGGCCAAGGATCCAGCTTCAAAGTATTTCTGCCCATGCATCAGCCCACTGGAATCCCCGTGCGGACAATCCGCTAACGGCCCCAAACCGCCCACCCCACAACCGCCATCGCCACCACCACACCTCGCGGCAAGGTCCGCCCCAGACCGCTCCTTACATCCAGTTCCGGCCTGCCCTCATACGGAGCCTTCCCTCTCACCAGGCTCGCCAAAACAAAGCCAACCCGCTTCAATGTCTCCCCCACTACACCTCGTGACAAAACAAAGCCAAGTGCTACTACTCCTCCCAACACGGCGCTGACGATAAACAAACGAAGCCAGTCGTCCACACCCATCAGCGAGCCCAAGGCCGCCATCAATTTCACATCACCGCCGCCAGTTGCCCGCAATGCGTAAAGCGGCAAATGAATCGCCAGTGCCAACGCCAAACCCTTGAGAGCAAACGGAATTTCATTCAACATCAGCGCTGCCAGTAGCCCGCACAAACAAAGCCAGTTGGGGATCCGACGCTCACGCCAGTCCCACCAGCCAGCAGCAAATGCCACCAAAAAGATCACGCTCAGTCTCGCAACGGCAATGTCCAAGTTTGCTGCAACCTTTCTCTTGTTCGATAATCCAATATCAGTAATGGGTTTTCCGCTACTGGCCGCAATCCTCGGCGCTGCTTCCAGCTTTCTTAGTCTAAGCGTTTCCCCATCTTCCCCCGCTTTCCTACGTCTTACAGGGGTTGGTGGCATCCTGCTCCTTCTCAGTTCGACAAGCGGTCTCCGGATGCCGCATTACTTCTTCGCGAGCTTTCTGATCCTTTGGCTCACAAATCGCTTCATCTACCCCCTATGTCCCGCTTGTTCCGGAGATCACAATCATTCCAGCTGCAAAACAAAACTCCACGGCCTCGGTTTGCCAATGCTTATTGCGCTTGGTCTACATGCTTTCGCAGACAGCCTCGGCGGGGAACACGGTGCAGGTGCGATTGCGATCACTCTTCACAAAATCCCCGAAGGCTTCGCCATGGCCATTCTATTCCGCGCATCATTTGCCCGACCGGCAACCGCAATCGCAGCCACCATGACGATCCAGTCTCTGACCTGGCTTGGCAGCTTGATACCTCACACCCGGTGGGCGGAACAATTCGACGCCTTGGGCGCAGGCTCAATGCTCTTCATTGGCCTCCACTCCCTGCACTCGCTACGTGAGCGCTGGCCTCTTCTGATGCCAGTTGGTTCGCTGTTGGAATTCCTTACCCACAGCAAGCAAAGCATTCTCGCTGAACGCCCTTCCCATCAATGTAATTCCCACCGGTAAGCCTTCTGCCAGCCCACACGGCATACTGAGTGCCGGCAACCCCGCAAGATTTCCAGCCGGAACATGACCCATCAAGCCTCGCTTACGGCCAGATGGAGCTTGAGGCCTGGGCGTATCGAGAGCCACCT
The DNA here is from genome assembly GCA_025354885.1 of Acidobacteriota bacterium. GTDB lineage: Bacteria > Acidobacteriota > Terriglobia > Bryobacterales > Bryobacteraceae > Bryobacter. The sequence continues at coordinate 21,906 of JANXLY010000025.1, forward strand.
CGATCCGGTTTGCAATCCCCATCCGGGTTGGGGCAACAATCATGTCCAGGTCATAGAAGAACTCCGCAAAGGTGCTGAGCAGCAAACGACGCATCCGCATCGCTTTTAGATAATCCTTCGCCAGCACGTCACCGCATGCCTTCAAGCCGGCGATCTGCTTTTCATCGGCCAACTCGTCCACCTTGCCGCTTGCCACCAACTCTTCAAAAATGCTGCCTGCCTCGGCCTGCATAATGGTGCTCACGAGAGGACCATACGGAAAGTCCGGCAGCTCGACTTCTTTGAGCTTGACACCCAATCCGCGCATCCCCTCAAGCGCATCGGCATAAGTGCTGCGAGTCTCCGGATCTGCCCATTCTTCCCAATCCACTCGCGCGAATCCAACCGTGTAATCAGCCATAGAGCGCGCCGATTGTGGTGAGTAATAAAACGGCTGTCTGGCGCTCATCGGGTCCTTCTCATCGCCACCGGCAATCACTTCGAGAATGATGCCGCAATCCTCCGCAGTCCTCGCCATCGGGCCAATCTTATCCAGCGTCCAACTCAGCGCCATTGCTCCGGCCCTGCTCACAAGTCCATAGGTAGGGCGAAGTCCAGTAATGCCACAAAACGCAGCCGGGGTCAAAATGCTGCCGCTCGTTTCGCTCCCCAGTGCAAATCCCACCAGGCCCGCCGCAACCGCCGCGCCACTCCCGCTTGAAGATCCTCCTGCCCATCGCGCCCTGTTCCATGGATTAAGGCAAGGCCCGGTCAAAGATGCCTTTGCGAATCGATAGCCAGGCCCACCAGCTAATTCCACCATCGACAGTTTGCCGATCAACACTGCACCAGTGTTATCCAGTTTCTTTAGCACTGTTGCCGGCTCGTCAAACTGCTGCGTCGCATAGGGCTTTGCGCCCCAGGTGGTCGGATGATTCGGCCAGGCCAGCAAGTCCTTCGCACCAAACGGAACTCCTTGCAAACGGCTCCGGAAGCGATCCATCTTGCGCTCTTTATCGACGTCCTTCGCCCGCTTCACCGCTTCCTGCCGCAAGCTCAGAGCCAGGGCATTGAACTCCGGTCCCCACTTCTCGAGACGGTCGAGAAATGCTTTTGTCAATTCCGCTGCCGAATACTCACCCTTGCGCCATCCTGCGTTCAGGCTGGCGGCAGAAGCAAAGAATAAATCATCACCAGCGATTGCCATAAGCTATGCCTTGAACACAAAAGCCGGTTCCACAGACATCGGCACTTTCATTTTTTCGATCTCTTCTCGATTTAGCTTCATCGCCTTCCGCACCTGATCGAGCGGCGTTTGGTCTTGAGCTTCCAACGGTGCGGACACAACGCCAGCAATTCCCGCCATCAACATTCCTCTGCGTTTGATTTTCACTTTAGTGCCTCCAGTGCTGCTTTCTCCATTACGCTCATTGGTGCGCTCTCACCGGTCCAGATTTCAAACTGCTGTGCAGCCTGAGTTAGAAACATTTCCAGCCCTGGAATTACTTCAGCCCCTTGCGCCTTGGCTTTCTTGAAGAGCTCGGTCTCGAGAGGATTGTAGACCATGTCGAAAACAACATCAGAAGGCACATCCCCGTCAAAGAAACACTCGTTCACATGCGGCCACATGCCTATCGGCGTTGCATGCACGAGCGCATCAAACTTCTTTCCATCCAGTTGTTCCCTCAACATCGGCTCAGCCCCGCACATCTTAGCGAGGGCCCGTACCCGATCAGGGTTCCGTCCTGTAAGCACTACCTTCGCCCCGGCATCGGCCAAAGCAAAAGCAGCACTCCGGGCCGCTCCTCCATTCCCCACTAGCAACACTGTGCTCCGGTTCAACTTCACCCGCTTGGCCAAAGGCTTCGTAACTGCTGCGGCATCTGTATTCGTGCCACGCCATTTACCTGCCTTCTTCCACACCGTGTTCACGGCCCCAATCCTTCGAGCGAGAGGATCAATCACGTCGAGATAACGCATGATGCGCAGCTTGTGCGGAATCGTGACGCTAAACCCTTGCACTGGCAAGGATTCACATAAGGTCAGAAAATCCTTCAGATGCGTCGGCTGTACCAGAAACGGTAAGTACACCGCATCCAGACGCCTTGCCTGAAACGCGCGATTGTGAACCGTCGGGCTCAGCGAATGCCGAACCGGGTCTGCCACCACGCCATAGATTTTCGCAGCCTTCGTGATCTTGTCGATCCGGTAAAGCTGCCGCAATACACGCGCACTAATTTGTCCTGCCGCCGTACCCTCTACCGAATTCGGTGACGCATAGGTATAAATACTACCTTGCGCATTGCACAAAACCCGGGTTGCAAATCCAACCTCACCCATCGCCAGTAGAATCATTGGCACCTTTGGGTGTGCCTTCTGCAGCGCCAATACCTTCGCCGCATCGCTCGGCTTTTTCGCAGTTGTTACCAGCTTGTAGGCATCCGCAGGTACAGCCATCATTCTTCGCAACACGGGCTCTAGCGGCGGCGTGCCCTCATAGTTGTGCCAGCTTACGATCAGGTGCGCCTTAGCCCGCATATGCTCCAGCCTGGCGGAGGTCTTTTCGGCGGTCTCGATCTCTACGTCAATTGCGTGCGCGCCAGCGTCGATCGCCGCATCCAGAATTTTCATCTGGTCTTCAATAACGCCGTTATATTTGCCGTGGTTCTGGTGCCGACGGCAAGTTACGAGAAGCGAAACATCCGGATGCTTCGCGAGAAAAACACTAACTGCCTTGACGCCCGATTCCGGCCGGGTAAGGTAGTCCAGACGAAACTCGAGAAAGCGTTCCCCCGCGGCAACTTCCTTCTCTGCTTGCTCAAGCAATTTATCAACTGTAGCTAAACCCAAGGCGATGCAAACCTTGGGCAATGCCGCACGAGTGTTCATAGGTAGAAAACGTCCCTTAGCTTATCACCGCCGGGCTAGGTTCCTCCTTTGCCTTCAACTCTTCAAGCCTCAGCTTCCACCCATCAAGAAGGGCAGCCGGGTGTCTCACGCCAAATTGAACAACACCCAATTCCTTCAATGCGAGCACTTCGTCCAGACTCTTGCCATCTACCATCAATTTTAGTTGCACGTAGGGCGCACACTTACGCAGCAAAACTTCCACTTGCTCCGCACGATATTCGCTCGCACTCAACATCGCCACTTCGCTGCGCTTCGCCATTTTGCACAAAATGACAAGGCGCTCTTCATCCAGCACAGACATGTCCACGCTTACCGTCAGCTTCGCGTTTCCCTCAACGCAGGTCTTGAGCAACTGCATCAATTCAATCTCGATGTATTGAAACTGCCGACTCATCATCTTGGACAGATTCAGCTTCGCCTCCACATCCACCGCTCCACGACGTAGCATGTCCCTCACTTCAAACTGCTTTACCGCCGTAGTTGCATCCCCTGGGGCCGCACTCGTTCTACTCCCCAACCGCACGCCATTCCCTAGCCACTCTTTAGCGAGATCGAGGTCGCACGGCCTCACTACAACACCTCTAACTGCGTAAGCTTGTGCGCGCATGCAACCTTCGTGCACCTGCTCCTCCGTCATCAACGGACTCGACAAGTGATAGTCGATCAAACCAGCCAGATCGCGATATTCCATTCTTTTAGTTATATAAGGGAATCATGCCTCGTCTCCTGCTCCTTGTCTTTTTGTCCCATCTTGTTTTTGCCGCCAAGCAGCCTATCACGCACGAATCCATGTGGCTCATGAAGCGTGTTGGTGCGCCAAACCCCTCTCCGGATGGCAACTGGGTTGTCTTTAGCGTTGTCGAACCAGCTTACGATCCCAAGGATCAATCTTCTGATCTCTGGCTTGTGGCAGGCGATGGTGCAAGCCCGCCCCGCAAAATCACTCATACTCGCAATTCCGAATCTGGAGTCTCCTGGTCGCCCGATAGCAAACGCATCGCCTTTTCTACGACTCGCGAAGGTGACAGCGATTCCCAAATCTACGTCCTCGATTTGTCAGTAGGCGGCGAAGCCCAGCGCTACACAGAAATTCCAGGGGGAGCGGGCGATCCCCGGTGGTCCCCCGATGGTCGGCGCATCCTCTTTACTGCCACGGCACAAAGTCCCGGCGCCGCCAGCCGCAAATCCAACGCCCGAGTCTATGAGAACTTTCCCATCCGTTTCTGGGACCACTGGCTCGATCAGAAGCATACTCATATATTCGTTATTGAAGACAGGCCGGGTGCCTCAGCTAAGGACATTCTCGCCGATACCCAATGGTCCACCACCCCCGGCATGGCCGGCTCCCTGTCTAACTCCGGTGAAGACCTCAACCCTGTCTGGACTCCCGACTCAAAATCCATCGTCTTCCAGTCCGACATCAATCAGCACGAAGCTGCCTTCGCAATCGTCAAAACCAAAGTCTTTCTGATTTCCGCTGATGGTGGCGAACCGCAGCCTCTTTCCAGCGGAGCCTTTTCCTATGGCAACCCGAAGTTTCGCCCCGATGGCAAAGCGCTCTATCTGCTCGAAACCCGCGAAGGCGTGAACAATGCTCTGTACAGCCTCAGCCGTCTCGCCATGATTCCCTGGCCTCAGGGCGGCGCACCAAAGACGATTACTGAAGGTATCGACCATTCCATCGACAGATTCGTTTTCACGCCCGATTCGAGCTCGGTCTACTTCACTTCCGATAGCGCAGGTCTTGGCAAGCTCTTTCGCATTAATTCTGTGGGCGGCGCTGCGAGCGAACACCCTCAAAAGACCGGCAACTATTCAGGCCTCTCGATCGGTGGAAACAGTATCTATGCCAGCTTCGATAGCTCGACACAGCCGACAGAAATCCGGAGCCTAACCATTGCCAATGGACTGAGCAAAACCATCACCCACTTTAACGATGCTGCCATCGCTGAGCTCGATCTCTCCACCCCACGACACTTCTATTTCACCTCCAGGAAGGGGCGCATGATCCACAACCTGCTCATTACCCCACCCAACTTTGACGAAAAGAAAAAGTACCCCCTCTTTGTGCTCATCCATGGTGGCCCTCACGGCATGTGGAAGGATCAGTTCTTCCTGCGATGGAATTACCACCTCATCGCTTCTCCTGGCTATGTACTGCTTCTCACCAACTACACGGGTTCTACAGGCTTTGGCGAAAAATTCTCGCAGAACATTCAGGGCGACCCACTAGCCACTCCTGGCGAAGAAATCAACGAAGCAGCCGACGAAGCCCTCCGACTTTTCCCTTTTGTGGACCCAGCGCGCCAAGCCGCTGGCGGAGCAAGTTACGGAGCTCACATCGCCAACTGGCTCCAGGCTACGACTACGCGCTACAAGTGCCTCATCAGCCATGCAGGCCTGATCAATCTCGAAGCGCAATGGGGCACCAGCGACACTATTTATGCACGCGAACTCACCAACGGCGGACCCGTTTGGCAGCAAGGTGAAATCTGGCGCAAGCAAAACCCGATCCGCTTTGCCGCCAGCTTCAAAACACCAACACTGGTTAGTGTCGGCGAACGTGATTTCCGCGTCCCTCTCAACAACTCTCTGGAATATTGGTCTGTCCTCCAGCGCCTCCGCATCCCATCCAAGCTGATCGTCTTCCCCGACGCCAACCACTGGATTCTCAAAGCCGAGGACAGCCGCTTTTTCTATCACGAACTAGCAGACTGGCTCAAGCGCTGGCTCAATTGAGACGCTGTGCCAAAATGACATCATGCTGAACCTGATGCCCGATCAGCTGCTGCGTCTCATAGCAAGCGCCGAAGCTGCTTTCGCCACTTTTGATCCACAATATTGGGAATTGCACCGTGGCGAAGGAAAGTGGACGCACTTACAATTGCTTGGCCACCTGATCGATTCGGCAGCCAATAACCATCAGCGCTTCGTTCGTGCGCTGGCCCAGCCCAGCCTAAATTGGCCTGGCTATGACCAAATGGCTCATGTCATTGTCCAAAGCTATGCGGGTGCGGATTTGTCCAATTGCATTGTTTTACAATCGCCACATCAGCCACGTCATAAGGCAGATCAGCCCGGCAAAAGCTCAGACCCCCTGCTCGATTGATGGAGCGCCGTTCATGACGCTATCCGATCTGGCTCTCGACTATGTTGCCCACCTGAAGCATCATCTCAAACAACTTTTGCCAGACCAGCCGATCGAATATTCCGGAATGCCCTGGCCCCCGGATGACCCCAATCGCCAATGGCCTGTCTAAGGGTAGAACTAATTCCAAGCCAAAACTATTTTGCTAAATCTCGAAAGCCCACCACGCGGTGAAAAGTCAGGTAATTCGCATCATGAGCGCGATGCGCGCCTCCAGTCTCGTCATCAAAGGCCGTACGCGACGCAACAATCAGATCTTTTCCCTCAAATTGCCAGTCTACATACTGAAACGCATGCTTCTCCACATCCGGGTGCTCAAGAATCGTCGCGCGCCTCTCCCACTTCCGCAAGTCGGCAGAAGACATCAGGACAAGAGTATTCCGAACCGATGCCGGGCTCTTCGCCGATTGCGGGTATCGATCGAGTGCCGGGTTTGACAAGGTCCAATACAGCTTCGACTTCTTGTCCCATCGAATGGTGAACTTCTTCGCCCCACCTGGAAAAGGAATCATCTCCGCTACACCGTCCTTCAGGAATGCCGCATGTTCGGTGTTGTCCACTCGCAGGACATTCACCAGCTTGCCGTCTCTTCGGGCGATGACATTGCCCTCGAGCCAATGCTGTCCCACAACATCAGCTCCCGTTGGAAACTTCTGCCTCGTAGTGAAGGTCCAGCTGCCTGAATCCATCAGGTTTGCTTTGACGGGGGCACTCACCATCAGTGCCTCGAAGAATCCCCACTTGCCTGGCGGATGCCATTCCATCGATCTCCAAATGCGTCCGCCATAAATCGCAATTGGCACTGGCGCAGTGTGATAATTCACATCGCTGCTCAAATAGGCAGCCTCACTCCAGTTCTTGCCTTTATCAAGCGAACGGCGGATCACTACCCGTCCGTATTCATACGTCGTACCCATCAGATACAAAACCTGCCTGTGTACGAAGAGGTTTGACCAGAACTGATCCTTCAATTCAGCCGTCTGCACCCAGGTCTTACCTCGATCTTCTGATCGAAAGACACGCGTCACCCCGGAGGCCTGCTGTGTAGAACCGGGACCAAAGAAATCATGCGACGCAACATAAGCCCCGTCGCGAGTTTTCACGATAGAAGGCGAACCGATATAACGCCGACTCGCTGCCCTCTCGTGGTCAATCACCACACCAGGCACTTGGGGCGTATCGAGCGCAAGCACACACAACCAAAGATGGGCAAGGATCATTGCCCGTCAGAATATCGCAACCAAGCTGAACTATTGCAGAGTCGACGCGCCCTGCACACCCATGGAACTGTCCGCCACGTTCTTGTTCGTATAGTCGTCGAGGTTGATTACGTAAGTTTCTTTTGCATCGAGCAGAACTGGAGAATGCGTGGCGCAAATGATCCGGAATTTCTTCTGGTCCACAAGTTCCATCAACATTTTCAATATGCGCCGCTGGTTACTGATCGACAACGCCATTTCCGGTTCGTCCAGCAACAACACCGTGCCTTCCGGCAATGCGGGAAAGTTTTCCCGGAACATCGCCAACATCACTTGCCCGTGGCTCGCCATTTGCAAAAACTCCACCATCTGTGGATTGTCCTCAAACAGGTCCAGTTGCATCCGCGGATTGTGCTGCTCGGCGTCGAACAAATACGGCTTGCCCAGTTCTACCTTGCCCGTATCGAGCCGATACACAAATCCGTCCACTTGTTCGCCCTTCATTGCATAAAGAATCGAATGCAGTAAAGTGCTCTTGCCACTACCGTTATCACCCGTCAGCATGATCAGCGGATGAGACAGGTCAATCACCATCGGCATGTGAAAGTTCAGGTTTACGAAAACCGGATGAGACAAGATTTTGAGAAACATGGGGTCCTGGGTCACTTCTATATACTCTTCTCTCCAGAATAGCGCTGGTGGGGCACTTCGTCAGGATCAAATCCCATTCGCTTCACTTCTTCCATCGCAGCAAAATACTCGCCTAAATCCTCTGCCCCGCTCAAGAGGCGCTCCGCCATCTTCAATCGGGCGTCCGAATCCGGGTTCAAAACCTTTGCCACTCGAAGGCGAATTGATCCCTCAGCCTCAATTAAAAGCAGTAAACAACCGTCGACCATCCCCAGCTTCTTGCGTAGCTTTGCCGGAATGACGACCGTCCCACGCTTTCCCATCTGAAGAAATGATTCAGTCATGTCATCAGAATATCTGAATTACTGATTTTCTGACACTTGAATCAGTCCAATACGCTGCAAAAGTGCGTTCTGGCTCGGATCGCGACCCATAAAACTGCGGTATAGGTCCTTTGGCTCCTCACTATTTCCTTTTGCGAGGATCTTTTGGCGAAAATCACGTCCAGTCTCTCCGTTGAGCACGCCCTCTTCTTGAAAGCGGGAAAACGCATCCGCATCCAAAACTTCCGCCCATTTATAGCTGTAATACCCTGCTGCATACCCGACAGGTCCAGAAAACAAATGGGTAAAGCCAAGGATCATGCCGTAGTTGTCTGGTAAGGGAATCGAGGTAAATCGTTGCAACACGGAGTTCGCCACTGCCAACAAATCACGATCCAACTTGGGGTCAAATTCCATATGCAAAGTCAAGTCGACCGTAGCAAATCCCAACTGACGCATCTGCCCGGAGGCTCCCCGATACTGTCTCGCGCGCTTCATCTTGGCGAAAAGCTCTTCTGGAATCGGTTCGCCCGTCTCAAAATGACGAGCAAAGAAGTCTAGCGCTTTGCGCTCCCAGCACCAGTTCTCCATAATCTGGCTTGGCAATTCGACAAAATCCCAGGACACATTTGTCCCACTCAAACCCCGCAAGGGCACTTCACTGAGGCAATGGTGCAGCAAATGTCCGAACTCATGAAAGATCGTCTCCACTTCTCGATGTGTCAGCAGCGCCGGTCTCCCCGGCATTGGGGGTGTCATGTTGCCGCAAATCACCCCAAGGTGTGGAGCAAAACTACCATCCGCCTGCGGACCGCCTGTCCGAACGGATTCCATCCATGCCCCTCCCCGCTTGGACTCTCGAGGGAACCAGTCGGCATAAAAGGCTCCGATCATCCGCTCGTCCGAATAGATTTCGCAATACGCCACACTTGGCTCGTACACTTTGGCGTCCGGAATCTGACGAACTTCGATTCCGAAAAGCCTTTCACAAAGTTCAAACATTCCCCTCACGACACGATCCACCGGAAAATAGGGTCGCAAGGCCTCCTCATCAAAATCGTAAAGCGCCGCGCGCTGTTTCTCCGCGAAATAGCCCAAGTCCCAAGGGTTGAGAGGCTGACCACTAAAGGCTTCGAGCGCTGCATGCTCTTCAGAAAACTTCTCCCTTGTAGCACGCTCCAGGTCTGAAACGAACTCCATCGCGATCGCGCCACGCTGCGCCATGCGATCAGCAAGAACGAAATCAGCAAAAGTGAAATAGCCGAGCAGATGAGCCTTTTCTCTCCGCAAAGTGAGAATCTGCTTCATCAGCTCGCGGTTCGAAAACTCTCCCGAAGTAGCGCGAGCATTGTAGCCCTCCCACATGGTGCGACGAATCGCAGGGTCATCGAGATATGTCAGCACGGGCAAAAAGCTTGGTGCTTGTAAAGTGAAGCGGAAACCAGCTTTGCCCTTCGATTCAGCATTTGCCCGCGCTGCCCCCTTTGCATCTTCAGGCAACCCCGCTAGCCTCGATTCATCTTCAATGATCAACTCAAAGGCATTCGTCGAATCGAGTACATTCTGTGAAAACTTGGTGCACAGCGCCTGTAGCTCAACATCAATTTCGAGGGAACGTCTCTTTAGCTCAGGTTCAAGCTCGGCGCCATATCGACGAAATGCATCAACCTGCTTCGTCAAGAAACGTTTTTCAATGGGGACAAGTCCATCCGGTGAGACTGCTTGTATCGCAGTCCAAAGATTAGGGTTGAGCGGAATCGAAGAATAAAAAGCACTCAGCTCAGGCTCAATTGTCTGGATTGCTTCGCGCAGTTCCGGTGAATTCGAAACACACTCAAGGTGCCGAACCACAGCCATCGCATTCTCGAGATGGACAGTTGATTCATCGAGGGCGCGCAGCGTGTTGGCAAAATCACGAGCACCCGCGAAATCAGAAATCGCATCCACATTCTTCTGCGATTCCACTAACAATTCACGGATGGCCGGAACAATGTGTTCTACCCGGATCAAATCAAACGGGATCTCGAAAGGCACTCTCAATAAAGGGTTCATAGGGTATCCAGCATCTCCTGAATCTTCTCGGCAGCCACAGAGCATGCCTTTAACGGCGAGTCGTAATGAGTGACGATGCGCACCAGCGTTGGGCCAAAAGCAATCATAAGCACCCCCAGTGGCTTCATGCGCGCGGAGAACTCCGCAGCACTCAGCCCAGTACCTGCCACATCAAAAATCAAAATATTCGTTCGAACTTTTGCCGGATCGAGCGATATTCCCGGCATTTGCGAAAGCCGCTCTGCCAGCATCTTTGCATTTGAGTGGTCTTCCACCAGACGAGCGGGCATTTTTTCGAGCGCAATCAAACCTGCTGCAGCCAATATTCCCGCCTGTCGCATCCCGCCACCCAAACGCTTTCTATACAATCGCCCTCGATCCATCAAACTCCGCGGACCTACAACCATACTGCCAACCGGAGCGCCCAAGCCTTTCGACAGGCAAAACATTACCGTATCGAGCTTTGCGGCAATTTGTGATACCGGGATTCCGAGCGCAGCCGATGCATTAAAAATTCTTGCCCCATCCATGTGGACAGGCAAGCCCATCGCATGTGCGCCATCGCAAATCTCGTCCAACTGCTCCTGCGGATAAACTGTTCCTCCGCCGACATTGTGGGAATTCTCCACTTCAATCAAACCCGTCTGCGCGGCATGGGGCCCCAAAGGGCGAATCTCAGCCTTTACCTTTGCCCAATCCAGCAGGCCATCACTAGTGGGAATTGAACGGGCTACGCAGCCCGCGAACCAGGCCATCATTGACAATTCGTAATTCAAAATGTGCCCGCGCGAATCGCAAATGATTTCCTGGCCGTGCTCGGTATGCAGCTTGAGTGCAATCGTATTACCCATCACACCAGTAGGCACAAAGAGCCCGGCTTGCTTGCCCATCACTTCAGCGGCACGTTCTTCCAGTCGATTGACCGTCGGATCTTCTCCGTATACGTCGTCTCCAACCTCAGCGCCAGCCATCGCCTCCCGCATCTCTGCCGTCGGGCGGGTCACCGTGTCGCTGCGTAAGTCTATTACTTCCATCATTGATTCTCCGTATCCAACCGCTCCGGCTTTGCCAGATCGGTTTGTCCCAAATAACTACCGTTGCACAAAGGCGAAAGAGCGCTCAACCTTGTGTACGAATAACTGTTGCAATCCCGAAAATTCAAAGCAGCTGGATATCGGCCCATTCCAAAGCGAAGAAAAGCGCTCATAGAAATGGCAGTGTGCTCGCGTCGAAAATCCAGAAACTCCGTTTGGCACTCGCGCAGGAATCCATCGAGCGCATGCCGACTATCACGAGTCCTCTGCCACAAGAACATTTCCGATTCCAGCATCATCGGTATACCCAAAACCACTAGCCGCGAAATTCGAGTCAACGCCTTTCGTCGTTCTGCTCCGCTTTCCTGCAGTAAGGAACAAACTAGTGCCGAGCCATCCAACAAAATCGTACGCAGTGAGCACCAAATCCAAAGATTTCCTATTCCTCCGCCTTACTCAAAGCCTGAACACGCAGCCAGGAGAGTGAAAAGGCCAAAGCTCCCGCTCCAAAAATGAAAATGGCCGATTCGCCCTGTGGTTCGATACACCGTGCAGCCTCAGTCGCCTCCTTCTTTCTTCAAGCGCCCGCCGGTTTGCCTCCAATTTTGTTTCGTGCGTTAGTTCAGTCACTTCGACAGCGAGACGCTCAACTTCCGCAATCATAATACTAAGGGCCATCGTGCATCGTTCATTACAATCTCTGTTTTACACCCTTTATCGGTTCATTCATTTAAGAATTCTTGAAAGACCTCATTCGAAAGCAACACCCCACGAGGGGTTAGTCGCACTCTCTCCCCTTGCCACTCCAGCAACCCGTCGCCCACCAATTGCGAAATCTGTTTTCCGAAGCGAGAACCGGCAACTACGCCTTCGCTCAACCGCAATCCCACCCAATACTTTTCATTTGCCGGATCTGCCAATTCCCGCTTCGGGGAGACAGCCGTTCCCAGTGCATATTCTTTTACATCTTCCACATTCTGCCATCGCCACTTTCCGTCGAATGAATGAGCATCGGCGCCAAAGCCAACATAAGGCTCCAGCCGCCAATACTTCAAATTGTGGATACTCTCGTGAGAAGGGAGGGCAAAATTCGAAATTTCATAACGAAGGATACCGGCTACAGCCAACCTTTCTACCGCCCGCTCATAAAATTCGGCCTGCAGATCATCACTTGGAACATCCGGAGCACCAAACCGTTTTCCATTCAGGAGGACCTCCTTCCCCAGGCGGCTCTCCTCATCCACTTCAAGAATGTAAACACTCAGGTGTGGCACATTGAGAGCAAGTGCCCCGTCGAGGCTTTGTTCCCAACTTTCCCTCGTCTGTTCAGCCAGACCCGCAATCAAATCCACGTTAATATCGTCAATTCCCTGCTGCTTGAGTAACGCTACGTCCGCTGCCACAATCTTTGCCGTGTGTTTGCGGCCGGTACGACGAATCTCCTTCTCCACGAAACTTTGTACGCCCAAGCTCACACGGTTGATTCCCATCTCCAACCAGCCGTCTACTCGCTCCGCCGACAGAGTTCCCGGTGATGCCTCCATCGTTGCTTCTCTCCAAGGACCGCCAGGTATGGAGTTCAGTACAGCCTTCAAATCTTTGAGGAGCCAAAGGCTTGGGGTCCCACCCCCAAGATAGACCGTCTCCGGAGTCCACTGCCATTTGGTCTCTTCAATTTCCTGCAAAAGACGCCACTGGTAAACCGGCTCCAGATCTTTTGGAAATACCCCAGACGCAAAATTGCAGTAGGTGCATTTTTGCGCACAAAAGGGGTAGGAAATGTAAACTCCGGGCATCAGAGAACGACAGCTTCCCCGATGCGCTGCTCGAGCAAATCTGCCATCAACTGTTTGAGTGTTTGAGATGTAGCTGCAAAAACAAAGGCATTTCGGTCGGCTACCCAGTCCAGTTTGTAGCTCTTTACCCTCGCACTCACCCAAACCTGATGGACGGGCGTATTCGGGCTCACCACAAATTTTTCTTTCGGATCTTCAAACTCCACAGTCAATGCGCCAGCCTGAAAATCCGGATCGAATCCAAACTCGTCAGCAGCAGGCAAGAGTGATTTATTCAGGTCCGAAAGGGCCGCATCACAACACAATTGAAATTCAGAATCGCTCAATGGAAAACCCCTGATCGAAAGGTATCAAACTTTTCGTGTCTTTCGCTGCCCTTACTGCATCTGCTAAGGTACGTTTGTGACCTTTGGGACACGTGTGAATGACCGGTGCCTGTATACGCCATACCGAACTACCCGGAGCTTCGCGGCTCTTCATAGATTTTCTCTATGATTTTCAGCGAGTTAGCTCCTTCTATTCCCATGACCCATCCGATTCTGCGTCGATAGATCGGGCGATTGACGAAGTCGCATATCCTGCCTCGCGTCGAGCGCTCGTAGTTGAGGCACTCCGAACCATCAACGGCAACAGCCCCTCTCTAGACCTTTTTGCAAAACCGGACACAGTAGCCATCCTGACTGGTCAGCAAGTCGGGCTCTATGGTGGCCCTGCCTACACGCTATATAAAGCGCTCAGCGCCGTCCAAATGGCTCAGCAGCTCAACGCATCTGGCAAGCCGGCAGTCGCCATCTTCTGGCTAGCAACCGAAGACCACGATGTTGAAGAGATCCGAAGTGCTTCTTTTTGGGATGCCGATATTAGTGCAACGGCTAATTCCGATGGACGACCTGCAGGTCTCCACAAGCTTGCCGGACTTCCAGACGATCTTCCCCTGAGTGAAGAAATAGCCGCCCTCGCCAAACGTCACTACCAAAACGGAAAAACGTTCGGTGAAAGCTTCCTTGGGCTTCTTCAGGAACTACTCTCCCCACTTGGCCTTCTCTTTGCAGATCCGTTGAACCCTCAACTTCGGGCGGCTGGTGCACCTTTCCTAGAAGAAGCCGCGCGGCGCGCTCCCGAACTTGCCTCCGCAATGCTTGATCGCAATAGCGAACTCAGTTCCGCCGGTTACCATCCCCAGGTTCATTTCGAGCGCAACAACACCTCATTCTTTTTTCTCCTTGAAGACGGCATTCGCAAGCAACTCAAGTTCGACGAAAACACATATCAGGCCGAGGCAATGGCCTCCCACGGGGCAACGCTGTCTCCAAACGCGCTCCTCCGCCCGGTCTGGCAGGATTGGCTCTTCCCTACTGCAGCCCTGTTCGCTGGCCCAGGCGAACTTGCCTACTTCGCCCAATCCGAAGTGCTCTACAATGCTTTGCTCGATCGCATGCCCCTGCTACTCCCGCGCGCGTTCTTTACTATCGTTGATCCCAAGTCTTCTAAAACCATTGAACGCTTCCGCGTCCGCTATGCCGACATGTTGCAAAGTGAAGAACACGTCCGGGAAACACTAGCCAAGCGCTTGGTCCCACCAGAGCTGACAGAAGCGATTCAGGCCTCTGAGCGAGACATCAACAAGACTTTCGCCACCCTCGAAACCAAACTCGATCAATTCGATCCAACTCTCGTCAAGGCTCTCGAAACCTCGCGTAAGAAGATCCGTTATCAGTTCACCAAAAGCCGCACCAAAATCATTTTCGAAATGTTGCGCAAGAACGAACAGGCAACTCGTCAAGCCGCTCACATATCGCACCGTCTCGCTCCGCACGGACATTTGCAAGAGCGCCACTACTCCCTGCTTGCGATGCTCTCTGACTATGGCCTCGATTTCATCCCCACGATTCTCGAAAACATCCACGAGGGATGTCACGATCACCACGTGCTTTTGGTAGGCTAAAGTCCTAAATCATCGTGGGACTCCGTAAAAACCTTCTCAAAGAAGCCCTGAAAAACGGGCACTGCCAATATGGCTGCGGCTTTGGTCAATTGCGATCGCAGGAAGTCGTCAAGCTACTTGCGGCTGCTGGCTTCCATTGGGCCTTTATTGATTGCGAACACGGCGGCTTCGATCTTGAAACCGTACAAGATCTCTGCCGAATCGCGCCTTCCGTCAATTTCACACCTCTAGTTCGCGTCGCCGATCTGCAATACGCGCTCATCGCTCGAGCCCTCGATATTGGTGCCCCCGGAGTCATTTTTCCACGCGTTGAATCCCCAGAGCTCCTGGCCCAAGCTATAAGCTGGACAAAGTTTCCTCCCACCGGCATCAGAGGCTATGGTCTTACGCCTGTGAATTACGACTATGCCGCCGTCTCGATCCCGCAAGCGATTGAACACTTCAACGCTGAGACCATGGTCGTCCTGCAGATCGAAACCGAAACTGCCTTGAACCGAGTCGACGAACTGCTCAACGTCCCAGGTATCGATGTCGTCATGATTGGCCCGGCAGACTTGAGCGTCTCGCTGGGAGTTCCCGGTGAATTTACACACCCCAAGTTGGTTGCCGCTTATGAAAAAATTCGCGACGCTTGTTTCAAGCGCGGAATTACACCCGGCACACACAATCGCTCGCTGGAACTGATGCAGATGTGGAAGGAAAAGGGCTTCCTCTTCCTTGGTTGCGCCAACGAAACTGCGATGCTTTTTGAACGTGCAAGCGCAATTATCAAAGGGATCGCGGCGGCACCCGGTCCCCAAGGATAAGCAAGTTACGCTTTGCGAGCTTAGGCATAAACGTCCTTGGTGATCAACCGGAGGCTCTGTCGAAACTGCCCGAAACAATCCCACTATCCACTTAAATCCGAATGCCAGCATCGCCTCGCTAACAAAGCTGCCTCGGCCAACGGTTGGCACAGCCAAGAGGGTACAAACACTACACTGAGCAACGCATCGCAGCTCAACCTGAAACAATAGGAACAGGACATCCAGCTCACTGAATACACTTGAGAACTCATTCGACAGCAAGCACTTCCACAAACTTTGGCAGATCCCTAAGACTGGAGGGCAGACGCTCTCGGCTGCCTCTGCCAGAAGTTCTGCGAAGACAAACCCGAGAAAAATCTGGAAGAGTGGTGCAGCAGTTTCTATGGCGCCGCCCAAGAAAAATACCATTTTTCCAGGTTTGGCTGATCAGTTCAGGAATCCAACTCACAGTGCCCATCCTGCATATTGACAACGCCACCAAGCACTACCAGGCCCAGGGCGAGCGCGTTATCGCTCTCGCCGGTGTCACGCTAACCCTTGATAAGGGAGAGTTTGCAGCTCTCGTCGGACGCAGTGGTTGTGGTAAATCCACTCTCCTGAACCTCGCTGGAGCAATGGATTTTCCCAGCACTGGCAGCGTCTCCATCGACGGTGATTTCACCACAAGCCTCGACGACGCTCAACTTACTGCTCTTCGCCGCAACAAGGTCGGTTTCATCTTTCAAAACTTTCAGCTTCTGCCGACCCTCAGCGTTGCCGAAAACGTAGAGCTCCCGCTTCTCCTTGCAAGCACGGCCAATGCCCGTCAAAGGGCCCTCGAATCGCTCCATTGGGTGGAACTCGAGAAATACGGCGATCGAATGCCCCACCAGCTATCCGGTGGTCAGATGCAACGCGTCGCCATTGCTCGCGCTCTCGTACATAAGCCAAAACTCCTTCTCGCCGACGAACCGATTGGCAATCTCGACACCACCACCGGCAACCTGATACTTGACCTGCTCCGTCGCGCCACCAGAGATTTTGAAACCGCCATCCTCATGGCCACACACTCTCCCGACTCGGTCCGTGTAACAGACCATACAATCGAGATGCGCGACGGCCTCATCGTATGATGCAGCTATTCCAAAGGTTCATCCTGCGTCCCTTGTGGGCAGATCGCGGCCGCACTGTCACAACACTCCTCTCTATTACTCTCGGAGTTTCTGTAATCTTCGCGATGGACCTCGCCGCAGAAGCTGCCGCTGGGAGCTTCAAGAGCTCGATGGAAACAGTTAGCGGTCAGGACGACATCGAGATCTTCGCAACCGGGGGACTTCCGGTCGCAGTGCTCGCTAAACTCAGCCTCCTCCCTTATCCGATTCGCTACTCTCCCCGCATCGAAGACTTCGCCATAGTCAATTCCAAGCGTGCCGTGCCCCTCATCGGTGTCGACATCTTCGCCAATGCTCTCGAACTGGCAAACGCCGGCCAAAGCGAAAGCGAATTCACCCAAAGCGGCGAACGTGGCATTTTTACGACTACATCACTTGGCAAAAAAGGCGACCTGCTGCGTCTCCAAATCAACGACCAGCCCCTCAGCTACAAAATCCTCGGCACTATTGACGCCAGCCGGGTAAACGGCGACTTCATCGTGATGGATCTTGAAGATGCCGAGGCCGTCACCAAGCGCACAGGACGCATCGACCGCATCCTTGTGTCCCTTCCTGAAAACGAAAAATCGAATGTTGATTCCTGGGTCAGCAAGCTGCAAAGCCAGATCCCGCCGGGCGCAACCATTCGAGCCATCGGAGCCCGCAAAGAAGAAAACCGAAAGATGCTGGCAGCCTTCCGTTGGAATCTCCGCGTCCTTAGTTACATCGCGCTCATGGTGGGGGCCTTCCTGATCTACAACACCATCAGTGTTTCTGTCGTCCGTCGTCGCGCAGAAATCGGCATCATTCGCGCCATCGGAGGCACACGCAATTTGATGACTCTGGCTTTCCTTACGGAAGCACTCGTCTTTGGCATCGTGGGAGGAGGGCTGGGGCTTGTCTTTGGTCGCATCCTCGCAGAAGGGGCAGTGCAACTCGTGGGCCTCACGGTGCAGGCGCTCTATGTTTCTTCCACGGCTGCGCCCGTTGAATTCAACTTTGCCGCTGCCGCCCTCAGCCTCGGCTCCGGTATCGCCGTCAGTCTCCTGGCCGCTCTTGCGCCAGCAATGGAAGCCGGTCAAATCCCGCCCACCGAAGCAATGGCGCGTGGCCGCATCGATACGCAACTCCAGCTCGCTTCGAGTCGAAACCTCCAACATACTGCGGGCCTGATCGTTCTGGCGGGATTGCTCTGCCTCCTTCCCCCAATTTTTGGCAAACCCTTTGGCGGCTATCTCGCCACATTGGCGCTGGTAGCTGCAGCCTCTCTCAGCGCCCCCAGCCTGATTCAGTTCGGCGCAAAATACCTTGCCGGCTTTGGCGGCGTGCAGTCGCTGCTCGCAGGGCGCAGCCTCGCCGGAGCTCTGCGCCGTAGCAGTGTGTTGGTTGCCGCGCTTGCTACCGCCATCGCCATGATGACCAGCGTTGGCATCATGGTTGGCAGTTTTCGCGAGACGATGCTCACATGGATTGACAGCCAGATCCGCGCCGACTTCTACTTGCGGCCAGCCGGACTTGCCGCAATGGACCGTCACCCGACTATCTCCGAAGAGGTCGCAACTAGAATCGAAGCCCTACCCGGCGTCGAGGTCGTGGATCGATTCCGCGCCTACTCTATTCGATACAACGGCCTGGCGGTCACCCTTGCGGCTGGCGATGTTCAGGCGCAAATGCGCTACGGGCGCACTGCGCTCAAATCCGGCAATCAACAGGACGCCCTTAGGGGCATGCTTGCGGGAGAAGCCGTCATCGTCAGCGAGCCGTTTTCTGAAAAGCACGGGGTAAGGGTTGGCGACCACATCACAGTACCGCTGGGAACAGAGAAACCAAGCTTCCGTATCGCCGGAATTTTCCGCGATTTTTCAAGCGAAAACGGCTACATCATCCTCGACCATTCAATTGTCAAAAAGTATCTCCCCGCCGACGAGCCGTCGAACCTGGCAATTTATGTGGCAGAAGGAATCGACCGCAAAAAACTCCGTACACAGATCGAAGCCGCCTATGCGCCTCGCCGCATCGTAGTCTTCGAAAATCGTTCTCTACGCAACGAAGCTGTTCGTATCTTCGATCAGACTTTCGCAGTCACCTACGCGCTGGAAGCCGTCGCTATCTTTGTCGCCGTTATGGGCGTTGCGGGGGCAATGTTAGCCCTCATTATCGATCGCCGCCGAGAGATCGGCCTCCTGCGGTTTCTCGGTGCCGCCGCCTCGCAAATCCGAGGCATCATACTCTTTGAAGCCGCCTTCATTGGGCTTTTTTCGCAGTTTTTAGGTGTCCTGTCCGGCGGACTATTGAGTCTCGTGTTGATCTTCGTCATCAACAAGCAAAGTTTCGGCTGGACCATCGAATTCCACATGCCCGTTCTCGCACTTTTGTCCGCGCTGACCTTTGTCTTCATTGCAACAGTGATTGCTGGCCTTTACCCTGCCCGAATCGCCACCAGACTCAACCCAATCGAGGTCATGCACGAAGAATGACGAGACGCGATTTTCTGGCTGCCACAACTTTTCTCAAAGCGCTCCCCGGCTACCGCTATGAGTTTCCGCGCGACCATTTCTCACATCCCGCTTTTCAGACCGAGTGGTGGTACTACACCGGGAACCTAGCGAATCCCAAAGGCCGCGCTTTCGGCTACGAGCTTACCTTTTTCCGGGCGGCGCTAGCTCCAACTGTTGAGGGAAAATCTATCTGGTCCACCCGCGATGCCTACATGGCGCATCTCGCATTAACGGATATCGAAGCTCAGAAATTCCTCCATGCTGAACGACTCAATCGGCCGGGCCCTGGTCTAGCGGGAGTCGATGAAAAGCGAGAACTCATCTGGAACGGCAACTGGTCTTGCAGGCTAAGCTCAAATGAACATCAGCTGCGGGCTGTGGACTCGCAATTCGCAATCGATCTGCGGCTGGTTCCGCTCAAGCCACATGTCATTCATGGCAGCAATGGCATTAGCCAAAAAGGTCCTCAACCGGGCCAGGCGAGTCATTACATTTCCTTTCCCAGACTGGGCACAAAAGGCCAAATCACCGTCAACGGACAAGTGCACCAAGTGGAGGGAAGTACCTGGATGGACCATGAGTTTTTCTCAAGCGAACTCGACGCCAATCTCGCCGGGTGGGATTGGTTTTCGATTCAGTTTGAAAACAATACTGAGCTTATGCTCTACCGGCTTCGACAGAAAGAGGGGCAAGCGAGCCCTCACTCGGCTGGTACCTTCATCGATGGAAAAGGCCAAACGCAGCATCTCAGCGCGAGCGAAATTGAACTTCGCCCCGGGCGCCGCTGGAAAAATTATCCCATCGAGTGGAGTCTAAACATTCCCAAACTGCAGATGAACCTAAAGGCCATCCCCAGACTGGATCAACAAGAACTGACGAGTAAGAGCAAACTGACCCCAAGCTACTGGGAAGGTGCCATGCGCTTTGAAGGAACCCATCCTGGTCTCGGGTACCTGGAGATGACCGGCTACGACGACAAGGTCCAATTCATCCGCCGCGACGCTGTCAGAAAGTAGCTCAGATCAATCTGGCCGTTTTCCAGTTTTCAATTCTCTACGAGCGGAAGAGAGGCCAAAAGGGTTTGTCCGTCCATGGCCAACCGTATCCGGAACCCGGCGCGTTCCAGCATCGATCGCATCGGTTTGTTGTCTGCCAGCAACTCAGCCGTCAGCATCGTCAAACCCTCAATCCCGGCGGCACGCGTAATGCTCGCCACCAGAGCCGTCCCAATCCCCTGACCCTGCGCCGTGTCCCTCACCAGAAAAGCCACTTCAGCCTCCTCCATTCGCAACGGATTGCGCTGCAATCGACCCACCCCCAGAATCTTCCCCTGCTGCTCCACTACCAGAGCCAGCTCCCGCGAGTAGTCGTTGAAACAAACCCGCGCCAGTCGCTCGTGCAAAATCCGCTCCTCAAATTTCAGAAATTGCAGATAGCGCAAGTAGACACTGCGCTCCGATAAGTCATTGTGAAAATCGACAATGCGCGCCTCATCCTCGGGCCGTATCGGACGCATCATAGCCTCGCTCCCATTTCTCAACCGCAACGCCTGAACATACTGCTGCGGATAAGGCCGGATCACACACTTGGGCCAGTCTGCTCTCGCCAAACCTGCAGGCTGCAATTCCCCGCTCGCCGCATTTACCCGAATCCGCCCATCTGCTTCAACCACCAATTCAATACATAACGCTCGTACCACGGCCATCTCGCTCACCAGTCTTGAAAAGCGAACCAGCACGGCTTCCAGCCCAAGCAGCGCCTCACTCGAACAAGCCCTGTGCAACCTAACCTGATCCAGCATCCGCCGCGCCAGTGTCGAAGTCAGTGGTGGCAGGGCCGCCTCCGAATCTTCATAAACCGTCTTGCCAAAACCGGCAGCACTCAATTCCATCACTGGTCCAAAGCTCTGGTCGAGGTAGCTCAAAAGAGTAAACCCAATCTCCGTCGGCATGGCCGCAGCATCAAAGTCAATTCCGTAAGCGCCAAGCAACTTCGAGATCATCGCCGGTTCGAGCTTTCCTCGTTTCAATTCAAGCTCTGCGGCCAGCGAACTCGTGTCGGCAATTTCGGTTCCGAACACCGGCGTCTCGTAGAGGCCACTCAAGCTGGTTGAGTATTGCCAGAGTCTTTGAAACACGCGCGCAGCGGTATCCGCATAAGGAAATGTCGGGATCTTCGCTTCTGACAGGATCGCTTCGCCCGGTCGCATCAGCTCACCGCCCATCCATGAAGCCAGCATCGTTTTGCGGGTGTGCGCCGCCACTTCTGCCAGTACTGTAGCTGTCTCGACGATGTGTGCCGCAGGCTGTGGAGTGAGTATCGTCAGAATCCCGTGACACTCAGCATCAGCGCAAAGAGTCTGCAATGTGCTTCGATACTCTTCAGACCCCGCACTGCCGCCAAGATCAGTCAGGCTATGCATCTCTCCGCCCGCCAGCCGCAACGCATCGGCCGCCAAAAGAGCCGGACCATTGGCATTGGTTACAATGGCAAGCTTCGGCCCCTTTGGACGCGTCTGTCTCTCAAGCAACTCCGCCATGTAAAAAAGATCTGCCATGCGGGATACCCGCAACACGCCGCAGCGTCGAAACGCGGCATCAAAAACACTATCTTTCTTGCCATCTCCGCGTCCTGCCTTGAGCACAATAATGGGTTTGCGGAGCGCACATTCCCGGGCCGCCGAGAGAAAGCGACTCGCATCATGGACTGTCTCCAAGTACACCAGGATCGATTGCGTGCGTGGATCTTCGGACAGATAGTCGATGCAGTCGGCAAAGCCAATATCCTGCGATTTCCCAAGTGCGACAAAGGCGCTGAAGCCGACCTGATGCTCATGAGCCCAATCGAGGATTGCCGCCCCCAGTGACCCACTTTGAGTTACAAAGGCGACGCGTCCCGCAAGTATCGGCGAAAGGCTCAAACTATGGTTGATCCCCTCATGCGGAGCAGCCACCCCGAAAGAGTCAGGCCCAAGGATCGAGATCTCCTTCGCTTTCGCTTCCGCCAGCAGCTCATCCGGAATCAATTCGTCTGCAGTGATCAAGACGGCTGCCGAGCCCATCACAATCGCACGCCGCAAACCCTCCTGCGCATCCCTCTCAATCACCACCAGGTCCTGCTTCGCCCTGGCTCCCAGAAAGTAATCGAGTACTCCCCGCTTTGGCCTGCGACTAGAGGACATCGGCAAAGCCCCGGCGTGCCCGGCGAAACACAGCGAAGCCCGCGTAGAATAACACAATCGACAAGCCGTACAGCTTCGCCACCGCACTCCATTCTGGGCTTGTATTCTGAATAAAAATCGCCCGATACGCCCGTACCAGAATGTAGAGCGGATTCTTGCCAAGAATCGGCAGCAACTGCGGCGGCAAAGAGATATCCGGGTAACAGATCGGAGTCAGAAAAAACCACATCGTCAACAACAAACCCATCACATACACTAGGTCCCGCACATAGACCCCAGTCGCCGCAAGCAGATAACAAAGCCCTGCCGTAAACAGAAATTGCGGAATCAAGAGCACCGGCAGCCAAAGCACTGTCACCGGAATCGCTCCCCGAGTCGCCAACAGAAACACGAGAAAAATCGCTGTCGCCGTGAATCCGGTAACCAAGCCTGCCAGCGTCAGATTGATCGGCAAAACCTCTACCGGAAAGATCACTTTGGTGATCAGATTGCGATGCTCGAGCGCCGAATTTGGCGCACGCGCCAGAGACTCGTTCATCGCGAGCCAAGGCAGCATTCCTGCCAGAAAAAACAAGACAAAGCCGGATTGCGTCGGGTCTCCGGGGAACTTCGTCTTCAGGAAAACGCCGAAAACAAAGTAGTAGGTCAGCATCAGCAATAGCGGATTGAGTAGCGCCCAAAAAGCATCAGCAAAGCTGCCGCGATACCGCGCCACAATGTCACGTCGCACCATCGATTGCATCAGGTGACGATTCAGCCAAACCGACTGAAACGGCCCCACCAGAATCTCGCGGATAGTTCCCGGCCAACGCTCCCTCCGCAGTTGGCCGGTGGTCGTCAACTGCTGCCGCTCCACCGCAATCCCGCCCTCGCTCACCATGGCATCAATCGAAAGAAATTGCTCGCCCTGCAGGTAGGCCCAGTCTTTGCCTTCTTCTCTTGGAGAGACATAGAAGCGATATCGCCCCGGAGCGATTGGTACTTCGAATTCAAAGCACGCCTTACCCTGAGCATCGCTTTTTATCCAGGGGCTTTCCCGCAAAAAACGACCCGACTCGGGGTCGACCCAGTGGCAGCCGACAGTAGTTGCGCCACCGCTAAGTGAACAATCAATGCGTAACTGGAACTGATTTGCCGCGACGGCAAAATCTGTGATTTCAGGCATAGAGCCAACCCGGGTACCGATTGCGAACTGGGCCCGCTTTGCGGCCGACGCAATAAATGCCGTCGCCACGCAGGTCGTTGCTCAAATTATAGTGCTCCAGGAGATGCGCGATAAAGTGCTGCTCCGGATGGGGTGCTTCAAGAAACTCGCCCGTCTCAAGCTTTGTGATTTCAAAGCCCGTCTCCCAGAACAGCAAGTGCACTTCCTTGGCTGTGTACTCGCGATTGTGGCGCGCCTCAGCTTCTTCGCCCACCTTGCGGGGCAGGATGTAAGCAGGGAAAAAGCTCGGATGATAGCCATGTAGAATTGCATGCAGAGCCCTGTGGCTCGCAATATTCGGAGTCGTTAGCACCAGGCTTCCACCTGGCTTCAGGACGCGATGAATCTCACTCATCATGTGCATCGGGTCTACTGTCAGATGCTCCAGCAATTCGCAGCAAAGGATCGTGTCAAAGCTCTGATCAGCGTAAGGAAAGATGTCTTTCTCAGCGTCAAACAGGTCGACGTCGCAAATAAAAGCTGTACCATCTTCAGCTGAAATCTCGTGATGGTCTACCCTGCCCGCAGGCCCGTAATAACAGCCTCGAACCGTGCCATAACCTAGTTGATGTTTGAGCGCCGGCGTGATTTGCATGTAGGCACCCATTTCAAGGATCGCCTTTGAAGCGTCTCCGGCCGGAGTCAGCGAAAGCGTTTTCGTAAGCCTCGTGATGTGGGTGTTTGTGTACTGCTTGCCGCCCTCATCCTGAGCCCAGGTGAGAATATCCTGCGGCGGCACTTCGACAGGCGGGGCTGGCTCCGGCAATGCGCTGGGAACTTCCTGTTGCCGACCTTCGGTTACGGCTGTCACAAAGTCCAGGTAACGCGCGGCAGCCAAATCCCAAGGGCATTCCAGCTCCACCCAGCGGCGGGCGCGTTCGCCAAGAGTGCGGCGATACGCGGGTCTTCCGCAAAGCAGATTCAAGTATTCAAAGATCGTATCTTCTTCGGCCGAGTCTGGTGGAGCAGGGACTTTCAGGCAAATCTCGTTGGGGTACTCCCGAAAACTCCCGATGTCGCTCACCAGCACCGGCTTGCCGAGCGAGAAGGCCCGCAGCAAAGTGCCTGAGCTTTCGCCGACGGTGGGGTAGCGCAGATTCAGAATAATGTCCGAGGCCTCAAGGTAATGATGAAAGTCTTCCGGATTCAAATAACCCAGCAGGCGCACAGATTCTTCGAGGCCCAGCCCATGCAGCATTTGGTCGAGATTCAGCTCCGGGTGTGCTTCTCCACACAGAATCATCCGCGCTTCCGGCTGCAGACGGATCAAGCGGCGAAATGCCCTTAGTGATTCGGCAATCCGCTTATAAGGCTTCAAAAAACCGAAAACGCCGATCAAAGGCGTCGATGGGTTCAGCCCAAGTTTGCCGCGGTAAAAGTCGCGTAGTGGCGGCTTCGGGTTTCGGTCAATCCATGCACCATGCCAGATCTTTGTCATCGGCCCGGTGAAGCCGGCCTCACGCACCGACTGGCCAACACAATCCGAATGAACGATTACGCCTTTGGCACTCTCAAGCAGGCGGCGCAGCATCGGCACACCTTCATAATCCGGGCCAATTTCGAGACGGCGAACACGCTCGGCAAATACCTTAGCGGCAGGGCCGCTGTCGTAGGCTACCTCACTCAAATACTCATCCCAGTTGCCGCGTTTGATCGTCCGCTCAGCGTGCAAGTGATGCAGGTTCGCCTCGTGCAAGACAAGAATGCCAGGGTGCTTCAGCGCATATTCGTAGATCGAGGAATGATAGGCGTTGTTGCCCATCTGATAGAGTAAAACGTCGAATTCTTTCAGCCGTTCTTCTGCTGGAGGCTCTTCGAACGCTTCCACATCCGCAATTCGTCTCAGCGGCTCAAGCAGGGCAGCAGAGTAATCGGCAATCCCGCTCCGCGCCGGCGGCAGCGGCGAGAAAAAGGCGATGCGCATCTAACGTTGCAACTCCATCGAAAAAGTGCCCAGCAACAGCGGCACTTTGAAAATCAGCGGCGTGCGTAATGCATCCCGGCCTAAGAATATCTCGACGGTGTTTTGGGAGGCCGGGCCCTTTATGGATATTTGCATGCGGTCTGCAGGTTCTGATCCGCTTCCGAGCTGCACCGAAGTTGCACCAAGATATTTAAAGGTCACCTGGTAGGCAGCTCCAAAGAAAACTGTTTGCGCGCCGGGCAAGCGCCCTTGCTTCAGCTCCGATCGCAGAAAGTAGACCAGGGTCAGTGCGTCGCGTCCGCAACCATTCAGCGGTATCTTCGTGGAGCCGCCCTTCGCTGATTTGCGCTCGACAAAACCGTCTTCTGGTTTGAACTCCATTCGCTCTTCGGCAATTCGTGCCCCATGCTTCAGCTTCTTGTCGAGCTGGATCGAACAATAATCTGCTTTGGCAAGAGCACGAAATTCATCGGCTACCACAAAGCCAGGAATCGATGCGTCAAGCTTCAATTCGAACTTGCGCGTCGCGGCTGAGGCATCGAGATTGTCTGTTATCAAACTCGCTTCCCCCAGCGAGAGACCACTCGGCCAGTTCACGTTATAACGGAGTGTCTCCGTCGCCCCGCTCATGGAAAGGCAAGCAAAGACAAATGCGATCGCACGGCAGCTCATATAGATTGGACGGCTTGCGCAGCCCGGGCGTGTACTTTGGACTTGCGTCTTCCGACGACATCGTAATAAACATCCAGGGTTTGCCTTGCGGCGAGTTCCCAACTGAAGCGCCCTGCGTTCTTGAGACCCATTCTTTCCATGCGTTGACGCAGATCCGTATCGAGCAATAGATCGCGCATTGCTTTGACGATTTCAGCTTTTGAATTCGGATCAAAAAGCAGAGCTGCCGAATCGGCAACTTCCGGCATTGCTGAAGTATTTGAGCAGGCAACTGCACGTCCACAGGCCTGCGCTTCAAGAATTGGTAAGCCAAAGCCTTCATAAAAGCTCGGAAACACAAACAGCTCAGCAGCGTTGTAGAGATGCAAAAGGTCCTCGTCGTTCACAAAGTCCGTGAAGTGGATGCGGTTTGAAACCGCACTGCTCTTGGCCGCTTCGTAAACTCGCGAAGCAAACCAGGTGGGCTTGCCAACGAGGATAAGATGGTGTGGCAACTGCGGATAGTGGCGAATCAATTCTTCGAATGCCTCGATCAGGCCAATCTGATTTTTGCGGGGTTGCAAGTCGCCGACCGAGAGAATGTAGGGCCACTGCACACCAAAATTCTGCGAAACGCTGGTGAAAGCTACTTTGGGTTGAACGGGCCTAAAGTGGGGTGCAACCGCGTTATAGATCACTTCAATCAGCTCCGGCGCGACATTGTAGGTAGCCATGATGCGCTGGCGTGAAAACTCGCTCACCGTCAGAACCCTGGCCGCCCGGCGCACCGTATTGGCAACAGTCGTCTTCAACTGCAGCCGTCTCGCGGCAGTAAAATATTCTGGCTTTTCGATAAAACTCACATCGTGAACGCTTACGACGAATGGAACGGGGCAATAGAGCGGAGCAGTGTATTGAACGTGAAGCAGACTCGCGTTGTCGGCAAGCACCCTCTGCGTGAGGTCATAGCCCAGACGCACAAAAGGGTTGGCAGACACACTTCGCTTCTCGAAGCGGTTAGGCACTCCTGATGCGGCGTATTCGGAACAGACATAAGCGAAGAATTGAGCGTCGCGATCCAGCCTGGCGTAATTCTCCAGCAGGTTGCGGACATAGACTTCATTCCCCGTCAGGTGTCGTCCGATGGTATGCGCGTCAATTGCAAAGCGCATGCAAGTCTTCACATTATAGTCCAATGTTTTGGAAGTGATTCTCGGCAAAAGTGTTACAGATCCAGTTCAGATAGGATTTTGCGCGCGGATTTCCAAGTGTAGCGATCTTCATATAAAAGACGGCCAGCTTGGACGAGACGGGAACGAACAACTTCATTGTCTAACAGATTGAGAACGGATTGGGCGAAAGCTGCTGGGCCTTGGGCAATTTTGAGATGCACACCGTCGATTGCATCGAGCCCTTCCGCCCCGATTGGAGTGGACAAGACTGCACAGCCCGCTGCCCAGGCTTCGAGGATTTTGAGACGGGTACCTGAGCCGGACTGCAAGGGAACAATGGCAAGACTGGATTTTGCGATCTCCGGGATGGCGTCCTCGACGGGGCCGATATAGTCGATAGAAGGGTGATTGGAGTGGGCGTAGTGGATCTCTTTGCCGACGAGACGGAGGCGGAGCTTCGGCTTCTGTTTGAGGATGGTGGACCAGCAGTTTTCGAGGAACCAGTGGAGGGCATGCTGGTTGGGAGCGTAGGCGAAGTTTCCGGTAAAGACGATCGATTCGGTCTGCTCCACCTTCGGCTGGTCGTGCCAGGGGATGGTGTTGGGCAGGACACGGATGTTGGGATGTTGGATCCGTTTTGCATCAGCGCTGGAGGTGGTGACCAGCAGATCAAAGAATGGGAGGAGGCTGGCCTCATATTGCCGGGCACATCTCGCGAAGTGTTGGAAGAGAGAGCGATGGAAAAACGGCGAAGTGGTGGCAAGAGAATCGTAGTAGGCATGTTCGATGTTGTGCAGATTGAGGACGAGTTTGCTGCTGTGCTTTTTGAGAAGCGGGGCGTAAGTGGCGGCCCAGAAATGTTCCACCCAGATGAGGTCGAAGTGCTGCTTTTGAAGGATACGCTCGATTGCGGCTTCCTGGCCGGCAAAGCGGTCCACCAGAGGAGGAATGCCCCGGAGGGCTCGCTTGAGGTTGCGGATGATTCGAGGCAGGGTTGACTTGGCGAGTTGCGCCAGGTTGAGCGTGTAACTGTACTTTAGAAGCTTTGGAGGATAGAGACCGGCAGGGTCTGGGTCACCCTCCAGGCGGTAGTGGATGGCTGTCAACTCAAATTGAGAGGCGAGTCCTTCGATAATGGAGGCGGTACGGAGTGGGCCGCCCCCGATGACAGGGTAGGGCGCTTCGGGCAAAAGGATAAGCGCACTTCGCATCAGAGAGTGGCTGGGAGTTCTTGCGGCTGGTGGGCAGCGCGGGAGGCCAGTTTTTCAATGTAGAGGTAGACAACAGGCGTGATGTAGAGGGTGAGGAGCTGCGAGACGATCAGGCCGCCAACGACAGCAAGGCCGAGAGGCCGCCGTGCTTCGCTGCCAGCGCCGAAGCCAACAGCGATCGGGAGGGTGCCGAGGAGTGCGCACATCGTGGTCATCATGATGGGACGGAAACGCTGGATGCAGCCTTCAAAAATAGCGTCTTCAGCAGACATTCCCTCACGGCGGGACATGATGGCGAAATCCACCATCATGATTGCATTCTTCTTTACGATACCGATCAGCAGGATGATGCCCACAAAGGAGAAGAGGTTCAGGTCCTGGTTGAAGATGAGCAGGGTAAGGAGTGCGCCGAGGCCGGCCGAGGGAAGGCCGGAAAGAATTGTAATGGGGTGTATGAAGCTCTCGTAGAGGACGCCGAGGACCAGGTAAATGACGAGGATCGCGATGCCAAGCAGGATGGCAAGGCCTCCGACAGATTTTTGAAATGCTGAGGCAGTTCCCTGATAAGA
This sequence comes from Acidobacteriota bacterium, assembly GCA_025354885.1. GTDB lineage: Bacteria > Acidobacteriota > Terriglobia > Bryobacterales > Bryobacteraceae > Bryobacter. The sequence goes on from JANXLY010000025.1 coordinate 51,268, forward strand.
GAAGGAGACGGTGTCAGGGAGGCCGATCTCGCGCGCGGCTTCATCAACCTGCTCCGTGACCTGGCTCAGGGAGACGCCAGGCTTGGCATTGAACTGGATGTTGACGGCGGGGAGCTGGCCGATGTGGTTGACGCTGAGAGGAGCCACGCCCTGGATCTCACGCGTGACAGCTGACAAAGGAATCAGCTTGCCGGTGTTCGAGCGGACATACAGTTTTGACAGCCCGGCAGGATCGCGGCGAAAGGCGGGCAGCACCTCCATGATGACGTCGTACTCATTGGCAGGAGCGCTAATGGTTGAGACGCGCCGGTTGCCATAGGCGTCGTAAAGAGTGTTCGCGATCTGCTCTGGAGTTACGCCGAGGGAGAAGGCGCGATCACGGTCGATATCAACATTCACGCGCGGGTTGTTGAGTTGGAGGTCGCTGTAGACCTCGGCGAGGGCGGGGAGTGCACGGAGCCTGGCTTCGAGCTTTGGTGCCCACTGGTAAAGGGTGCTGGTTTCGGCGTCCTGCAGCGCAACAGAATATTGATAGCGAGATTCGCTCTGTCCGAGGGTGAGCATGGGAGGCGGCTGCAGGAAGACGTTAAAGCCTGGGATCTGGGCGAAGTCCTTCTGCAACTGAGCGACGATTTCGGTGGCGTGCGGGCGTTTCTTGTCGCGCGTGAAGTGGATGAAGAGGAAGCCCCCTCTCTCGCCGCCAATGCCGGTACCGAACTGGCCAACATAGGGGTTCTTCTGGACGATTCGAAGCACCTGTTCCTGAAGCTTGACTGACTCTTCAAACGAGGTGTCCTGGGCGGCTTCTGTGCCGCCGAAGACCATTCCGGTATCAACAGTTGGAACGAAACTCTTGGGCATCACATAGAAGAGCCAGCCGGTAACGACGGTGAGGGCAAGCGTAGCGATGAGAGCGACGAAACGGAAGCGCAAGACAGTGGTGAGCGTGCGGCGGTAAAACTTGTTCATTCCGTCGAAAAAGCGTTCGGTGAGGAGGTAGAGGTGGCCTGTGGGTTTCTCGTGCCGGAGAAAACGACTGCAAAGCATCGGGGTAAGCGAGAGCGAAATTAGCCCGGAGATCAGGATTGCGACTGCGATAGTGATCGAGAACTCACGCAAGAGTCGGCCGATGATGCCCTCCAGAAAGAGCACGGGAATGAAGACGGCGACGAGCGAGACGGTCATCGAGACGATAGTGAAGCTGACTTCGCGGGCACCTTCGTAAGCGGCCAGCATACGCGTTTTGCCCATTTCCATGTGACGGACGATGTTCTCGAGCATGACAATGGCGTCGTCGACGACGAAGCCGACCGAGAGGGTCATGGCCATCATGGAGAGCGAGTCGATCGTGAAGTCGAGGAGCTTCATGGCGGCGAAAGTGCCAAGCAGAGAGAGCGGGACAGCGAGGCTTGGGATGACTGTAGCCGAGACGTTGCGAAGAAAGACGAAGATTACGAAAATTACCAGACCGATAGTGAGGAGGAGTGTGAACTTGACGTCTTCAATCGATTCACGGATGTTTCTGGATGCGTCAAATTCGACATCGAGGTTGATACCGGCGGGCATGTTCTGGCGGAGGTTGGGGAGCTGACGTTTGACTTCGTCAACTACAGCAACGGTGTTGGCATCCGGTTGTTTCTGCACCGCCACAATCATGCCGAGTTTTCCGTTGACCCAAAAGACGCTCCGCTCAAAGTTCACGCTATCGCGAACTCGGGCCACGTCTTCGAGGCGCACGGGATTGCCGTTGCGGTAAGCGACGATCATGGGTTTGAACTGGTCAGCCGTACTCAGTTGGCTGTTCGATTGAACGGTGTAGGCCTTGGTGATGCCGTGCATGGAACCGGCAGGCAAGTTTACGTTTTGCTGGGCGAAGGCGGCGCGGACTTCTTCGAGGCCCACCTGACGGGAGGCGAGCCGGTCGGGATCAATCTCTACGCGGACTGCATATTTCTGACCTCCAAAGACGTTGATCTGGGCGACTCCGTTGAGCATCGAGAGACGGCGACCAATCATGTTTTCCGCATACTCGTTGAGGGCGGCGAGAGTCATTGTTTCAGAGGTGAGTGCGAGGAATACGACAGGGCGGGAGGCTGGATTGACCTTTTTGAAGGAAGGTGGCGCGAGCATGTTGTGGGGAAGCTCGCCAGTGGCCCGGGAGATGGCAGACTGAACGTCGAGGGCGGCGGAATCGATGGTACGGCTGAAGTCGAACTGCAGGGTGATGGTAGTGCTGGCGTTCGTGTTGGACGACGACATGCTTTCCACGCCAGCGATGTTCGAGAAGGCTTTCTCAAGCGGAGTTGCTACAGAAGACGCCATAATGTCGGGGTTGGCACCAGGCAAACTCGCGGTGACCTGAATGGTGGGATATTCGACAGGCGGAAGGTCACTTACGGGAAGACTGAAATAGCTGATGAGACCGAAACCGAATAGTGCAGCCATCAGCAACGATGTGGCAACGACGCGGCGGATGAAGAAGTCTGTGATGGACATGGCGTTCAGTTCGCAGCTTGAGCGCCGGCTGAGAGCAGTCGAACTTTGGCGTTCGCTGTGAGTCGTTTTTGACCTTCAGAAATGATTGTTTCACCGGTCTTGAGGCCAGATCCGATGACGGCATGCTCCGCTTGTCCGGCGGGAGTATAAAGACGGAGAACGCTGACATCGCGAATGGAAACGGTTGAGTCAGCCTGGTTCAAGATCCAGACATACTTGCCTCGGGGGCCAGTCTGGACGGCTTGCGATGAAACAAGGACAACGCCGTGCTCAAGGCTGAGACGGGCGTTGATATTGACGAACTGGCCCGGCCACAGGACGCGATCAGAGTTCGGGAAAAGGGCTTTGAGTTTGATACCCCCTGTGGTGGGGTCGACGGTGTTGTCGATGAACTGGAGTGCGCCGGTGGAAGAATGATCGCCAGTCGTGGCGGTGATTGTGAGTGGTTGCTGGAGCTGGTATTTGCGGACCTGCGGCAACAACTGCTCTGGCAGCGAGAATGCGATTTGAACCGGGGTGGACTGAAGGAGAGTGACGAGGGTGTTGTCGTTTGCTCGGGCGAGACTGCCTTCTTTCGTAGCGATGTCGCCTGCGCGGCCGGAGATTGGGGCGAGTACTTTGGTGTAGTCGAGCAGGAGGCGGGCGGCCTGGAGACGTGCGCGTTCGGCGCTCTCTGCAGCCTTCGCGCTTTCGAGGGCGGCGCGGTTGGCATCGACTGCGGCCTTGGCGGCATCTGCGTTGGACTGAGCCTGGTCTGCTTGTTCACGGGACGTGATGCCCTCTTTGAAGAGCTTGAGGGTGCGGGCAGCGATTGCATCGATGTTCTTCAGGTTGGCAAGATCGCGGGTGATGTTGGCGTCGGCCTGCTTGCCGAGAGCAACGTCGCGGGTGATGTTGGCTTCAATTTCGGTGATCTGACGGTGAATGGGTTCTGCGTCAAGCTCAAAGAGGAGCTGGCCCTGGCGGACATCTTGTCCTTCGGTGAAGTGGACCTTGATGATGGGGGCAGTGAGGCGTGCCTTGACTTCGATGGTGGAGCTTGCTTCGACGGTGCCGATGGAGGAAATCTCAAGAGGGACATCAGCGGTAAAGGCTTGGACAGTGCGTACGGCTTGGGGGGCGTTGGCAGATGCCGGGGCGGCTTGGCGGTTGCAGGAGAAGCTCAGCGCTGTAGCAAGGGCGAACAGGGCAGATTTATTACATGAGGAAGACACTGGTGAAGTTATCTTAAGTTAACATGCGGGGACGAGAGGGATGGGCTTGCGGCAGCGATTCCGCAACCAACCGTAAAGCTGTGCGCAACTCCTGTGAAAGTGGTGGGATGGAGGATTTGCGAGGGGAGCAGCAGAGTCGCGTTGGGTGTTTTTGGTCTACGAGATGCGGAAAAGAGGAAACTGG
>JANXLY010000083.1 GCA_025354885.1 Acidobacteriota bacterium
GGTAATTGTTTTAGCACTTTGTAGTAAAGCAGGAAGCAAAACACACTCGGAACCAGTGCCATAAAGATCAGGCAAAGCCAACTGATCGGCAGCAACTCCCCAAAGGGAAAACCGAAGGATAGAGTTACGGTGGCAGGGAGAAGAAAAATGGCAGCCCCGAGGAAGTTTAAGGTTACCGTTCCAATCGGCGACAGCATTCCGCTCAGCGGCTTTGAAAATACCGTAAAAATCGAGAAGATTGTGCAGCCGAGCAACACCAGCGCATCCCCTGTCAAGGAAGAACCACCGCTCGTTTGCGCCTGCAGTAATCCAATACCAGCGAGTGCAATCGACATACCGATCAGCTTCTTAGGGCGAAATGTTTCTTGCCCAATCGCGCAAGAAAGAGCGTAGACAAGCAGTGGCGTTAGACCAACGATGAGGGCACCGTGCGCTACGCTAGTCCGCTTGACTCCCATTGCGAAGAAGAGCTGATTGGCGGCCATGCCAAGCGTCCCTAAGCCGACGAAACGCCAGAAGATTGGCCAGGTCCAGTTATGCGGACCTTCGCGCCAATAGAGGGGCAGACAGATCAACAGCGCCAGTGTCGTTCGCCAGCCGGTCAAAAGGACAGGGTTCCACTGCCGCATCGCCACTTTGCTCGTGATGAAGTTGAAACTCCAGAGCAAAGTGATCAGAACCATCAGTGCGTAAAGATGCCGTTTACTGCTTCCTTCAGTCAAGGCTTGCTGATGGTCTCCTGTCTGACGGTGATGGAGTCGAGAAACGCATGATCCACCTCAAAGCCAAAGCCCGGACCCTCGGGAATACGAATCATGCCGGAAGGGGAAACCTCAACCGGCTGTGTGAGCACTTCCTTTTTCCAGTAGCGCTTGGATGCGCTCACATCGCCAGGCAAAATGAAATTCGGCAGAGTAGAAAGCGCGATGTTTGCGGCCCTGCCAATACCCGATTCGAGCATGCCCCCACACCACACGGGGATTCCGTGTTTCATCGCCACATCGTGCACCTTGATCGCTTCGGCAAAGCCACCCACGCGGCCAAGCTTGATGTTGATGATGCGGCCGGCCTTCATGCGGATCGCCTGTTCTGCCTGATGCGCCGAGCGGATGCATTCATCGAGACAAATTGGGGTATCCAGCTTGGCTTGCAACTCTGCATGGTCGATAATTTCGTCGTGTGCGAGTGGCTGTTCGATCATCATCAAATTGAATTCGTCGAGGGCTTTGAGCATTTCCCAGTCGCTCAGACGATAGGCGGAATTTGCGTCTGCCATCAGCAGAATCTCCGGAAAGCGCTTGCGGACGTCTCGAATTACTTCGACGTCCCAACCCGGAGCAATCTTCATTTTGATGCGCTGGTATCCGGCATTGACTTCGGTTTCGATCTTGCCGAGTAACTGATCAACATTGTCCTGGATTCCGATCGATACTCCGCAGGCAATTTCCTTGCGGGCACCGCCTCCAATTGCCTGGTAGAGCGGAATCCCGCGTTGCCGTGCTTCGAGATCCCAGCAGGCTGCTTCGAGGCCGCCACGCGCCATCAAATGCCCGCGGATGTGTACAGAGCGCTCACCCACTGCCGAGGCTGTGGCGAACTCGTGGTGCAGCACTTGAGGTGCTACATAATCGCGCAGAATCAGCCACGAAGAATCGGTCCATTCTTCGTTGTAAAAAGGGTTCTCGCCAGCAGTGACCTCGCCCCAGCCGGACACGCCACCGGCGACGACTTCCACGAGAACAATTTTGCGCGAGTAAGTGCGGCCAAAGCTGGTCTGGAAGAAATGTACGAGCGGCATCTCGATCTGCCGCAGTTTAATTTGTTCAATTACGAATGCCATTTGCCTAAGATGTAAGTTCCTTTGTCTTCGCCACGTTCAAACCCCACCACTGCCAGGCCGTTTCGGAAATGCTCCTGAAACTGCGCACTGATCGAGGCCTGCGCCTCGCGGGCTCGTGCCGGATTGCTCAGTTTCCAATCCTGAATTGCCGTTGGCACCTCGATGCGTGCAGCCTCAGGGGGACGCATGAATTTTCCGGAGTCGAGTAAACCTGTCACACGATCTTCGTCCAAATACCATTCTGCAACGCAGCGGTCTGTCGGTAATCCACCGTGCAGTGCACTTGTAGTTGTCCCGTATTGATTCAATACGTATCGCCGCACCACAACGCCGAGGCGCTCTATGTTGAAAAATGCATTTTTGACTTCGAGTGGATCAAAGGTCCACTCCACAACGGCAATATCGCGAGAGAGGGCTTCTTCGCGCTGTTTCAGCTTCAACATGCGGCCAATCCCGGCGTTGCGATAATCACTCAGTACGCCCATCATGTGGCTGTGCAGGTAGTATTTTCCCTGTGGCTTCAGACCGGGAATGGAGAGCAGAAACGCCACCATGCGGCCTTGGTCAAAAGCGCCGAAAACCTGCCCACCTACTTTGGTTGCCACGACGAAGAGACGTACAGGCAAGAGTTCGATCTCTTCAAATCCCCAGATCGTTTTCTGCAATGCGACGGCTTCCTGAAACTCGCAATTTTCTGTGAGACTGCGCACTTCAATCATGCCTTTTTGGCCTCCTGCCAATGGCTTTCCATCTCTTCTAGAGTCGCATCGCTCAATGCCCTGCCGGTTGCGCCAACGCATGCTTCCACATGCGCGAATCGCTTGCGAAATTTAGTGTTCGTGAGGCGTAGCGCCTGCTCGGGGTCTACTTTGGACCAGCGCGCCAGGTTGACGACGGTGAAGAGCAAGTCGCCGATCTCACCCTCGATTGCTGCCTCGTCGCCGCCAGCTTTTGCCTCGGCCAGTTCTGCAATCTCTTCTCGCAGCTTTGCTACAACGTCTTCGTAATTCGCCCACTCGAAACCCGCCTTGGCGGCCTTCTTCGAAATCCCCATCGATTCCATGAGCGCTGGCTGTGCGCGGTTCACACTGTCGAGAAGCCCTGCGGAGCCATGGCCCTTTTCTGTCGCCTTAATCGCATCCCAGTTTGTCAGGACGTCGTCTGAGCTCTCCACGACTACATCGCCAAATACGTGGGGGTGGCGTCGGATCAGTTTCGAGTTGATCGCATCGAGAGCATCTTCAATTTTGAACAGACCGGCTTCGCTCGCCATCTGTGCATAAAAGACCGGCTGCAACAAAAGGTCTCCAAGCTCTTCGCACAGTGCAGGGTAGTCTTTGCGTTCAATGGCATCGATCACCTCATAGGTTTCTTCCACCGTGTGACGCTTGATCGAATCGAAAGTCTGCTCGCGATCCCACGGACATCCATCCGGCGCACGCAATCGCGCCATAATGTCTACTAATTGCTGAAAGGAATCTTTGGCTTCTGAACCCACTTAGACCCAAGTTTATCATCCGCACCGCCCTCTTCCCAGAAGATGCAGACGCAGTGCGACAGCTTTTTCGCGACTATCAGGCTGATATTGATGTCGATCTCTGTTTTCAGTCCTTCGATCACGAATTGGCAACGCTGCCAGGCAAATACGATTGCGTGTTGCTGCTCGAGGTGGAGGACGCGCTGGCGGGCTGTGTGGCCTTGCGGCCTTTGGGAGAGGGGATCGCGGAGCTTAAACGGCTTTTTATTTACCCTGCGGCCCGTGGATGCGGCTTCGGAAGGCTGCTCATGCCCGCCGCGATAGAGTCAGCACGCAAGCTAGGCTACCGCAGGCTGCATCTCGACACTCTGAAAACAAGGATGTCCAGCGCCGTGGTTTTGTACCAGACGCTGGGCTTTGTGGAAGTACCGGCGCAGCAGGAGGGGGGGCGCTTGCCGGACCTGATTGATATGGAACTGGACTTAGCGGTTTCTACGTCCGAGGAGTGATACGCCTAGCAAGCCAGCGGCGCAGAGCAGGTAGGTTTGCGGCTCGGGGATGCCTCCGCCACCACCTTCCACTGCGCCAGCCGCGATCGCCCCGTAAGCAAAGTTGTCGAGAGCGACACGGTTGGAATCTGTATTGGCTGGTGAGTTGATGAGCAGTCTGACTCCAGAAATGTCACCTGAACTTGTAAATCCGTAGAAGCCAGCAAGAGGAGACCCGGCAGGTACCGTCAAACTTCTGGTGTCTGCCAAGACATTGGACTCGTAAACCTGCAGCGTAAGGACAATTGGTGTGCCTGCTGTCGAGTAAGTGATTCCGCCAGCGGCAGGATAACGCCATGCCGAAAAGTTAAATCCAATGCTGCGAATCCCGCTAAACGCACTTACATCGGCGCGAATGCCCGTATCGTACACCGATACACCACTTGGAGGGGGGCCGAAATTGGATCCGCCGATGATGATACCTTGTGACCCTAAGTCCTCGGGACTGGCAGCAGCAGGATTAAAGCGATAAGTATCATACCCCAAACTCGTATTTTCGTTGTAGAAACCCCTATAATTCACCGAAGCAAGAGTGATGCCAGCACTAGTCCCGACGTAGGTAGACCCCGCCGCGTTGAAGTTCTGTGTAGCTCCGATCGTAGTTACTCCAGCCCAGGCCGCCTGGGTATTGTACTCATTCAAAATCGTTGCTTGGGCAGAAGCACCGAATAGTAGAGCGGTCAGCGCCGCTCTCGCGATCGCAAATGTTTTGAGATGCATGATTCGGAGAGGTAGTGCGAAAATTCTTTAGGCACTCTCCGACATTAATATTCGGGGTATGGGCAGTACGGTAGGGATACTACTGCTTGGTTTTAAGGGATAGGGCTATCTGTTGCTGGTACTCGCGCGCCTTGGCCAGAATTTCGGCAGCCTTGAGCTTCACTGGCTTCGTATCACGCACTACTGCCTCACCGTTCACGAACACATCGGTGACGTCCGCGCCTTTGGCGGCATAAACAATTGTCGAATAAGGATCAAAACTCGGCACCATGTTCGGCGCGTCGGCCCGCAAGAAAACAAGGTCGGCGAGTTTGCCGGCCTCGAGCGAACCCAGCTTGTCAGCCATGCCAATCACTGCGGCGCCGTGCACGGTCGCCATCTCAAGCGCGGTCCTGGCAGGCAGCACTTCGGGGTTCATCGCGTGTACTTTGGCGAGTTTGGCAGCCAGATCCATTTCTTCCATCAAATGAAAATCGTTGTTTGATCCAGCTGGGCCATCCGTCCCCAGGCCGACGTGCAATCCTGCCGCCAGTTGCTTCAGCACCGGGGCAATGCCACTAGCCAGCTTCATGTTCGACGAAGGGCAATGGGCAATGCCGACCTTCTTACGCGCGAGCGTTGCAATATCGGCATCATCCACCCAGATCACATGAGCGGCGATCGTCGGGCCATCGAGGATGCCCCATTCCGCAAGCACCTGGACAGGACTCTTGCCGTGCTGCTTGATCATGTCGTCGTTCTCCCGCTTTGTCTCTGAGATGTGAATGACTAGCGGCTTTGCATATTGATTGGCCAGCTTGCGGCAAGCCTCGAGCGAGGGCCGGGTATTCGTGTAGAGTGCATGCGGAGCGACTGCTGGAATAATCAGGGAATCGTTTGCGAACTGCTTGAAGAAGGCTTCGGTGCGCAACAGTGCCGCCTCTGGAGTTACGGCATCAGCAACTGGAAAACCAATTACGGTCTGCCCGAGCACTCCACGCAACCCAGCCTGTCTGGTTGCCCGTGCAACCTCTTCCTCGAAGTAATACATGTCCGTGTAAGTTGTTGTGCCGCTGAGCAT
>JANXLY010000103.1 GCA_025354885.1 Acidobacteriota bacterium
CGTGTTGACCTCGCTCATGTGGACTTCCGCGAGCCGACCCCGAAAGGCGTTCAAGAGCAAGGCGGCCTCGGTCATGCTCGGGTCAACCTGCCTGGCATGGCCGATGTCGAAGCAGAAGCGAGCCTCAGGTAGGGCGATGAAGAATTCAGCCAGTTCACCAGCAGTCCGTCCAATCGGCTTCCTCTTATCCATGTTCTCGATTAGCAGTCGGTCGCCTAGCACGCGCCAGATGTTGGCGTTGAAGATGACGTCGGGATGGACGACAACGCAATGGCCAGCGTCGGCCAAGGGGCGAAGTAAAGCTAGCACGCCAGCTTCTTCGTCTGGAGAAAACTTACTTGGCGCATGGATCGAAACAAAGTGAAAACCACTCAGATCGAGGTCGGGGATGGCTTCAACCAATGGGCCTAGCTCACCAACTCGCAGAGCCGACAACTCTACAACATCGAGGTTGTGATGCCTCATCATTTCCAATGCAGAACGAAAATTTCCTCGCGCCAGTGCGCCTGTTGAAAAGCCGATGCGCCTCATTAGAATACTCCGTACTTGGTAGTCAATTTCTTCAACTCTTCGTTGCCATCCAGAAACAGCGCGACCAGGCCCTCGTGAAAGGGCACGCTCACGTTGCGAATCTCGGCCCAAGCAGCCGACTTTCTCAGATCGTCGTGACTCTTCGCCAACGTTAGCTCAGACCGCTTCCCGGGATCGTCTAGAATGCCAAGGAATTGATCATAACTATCGAAAATTTTCGAGGCGATCTCATCGGCGATCGCCAGTTCGTTGCACGCCTTCGCGATGGTCTCCAAAGGCGGCATGGCAAGTTGTTCCACCAAGTATGCAGTCAAGAGCGATACATCCCGTTTGGAAGTTAACTCGATGCGGGCCTTTCCGGCGGCAGGATCGAGATGACAAGAGAATACGTTTGTCAGGCCAGCGGCGAAGATGAGTTTTCGCGACATCCGAAGCTTTGCATTGCGAAGAGCCCACTTTTCATCATTGTCGGCGCGTTGTTTGTACACGAAGTCGACGGTGACCGTTCGCCAGTATCGAGTCAGGTCGTTGAGTAAAAACCGAGGGATTCGAACGTCACCATCTGTGTGCGTCAGGCCGCGATCATCCCCGAGGTATCGCTTGACGATCTGTCGTCGGACTCGATCGTAAGCCTCGCTGTTGCCGACGGCGTAGGATTCCAACAGGAGAAGGACGCGGCGAGTCGTATTCGAATTGAGATCGTCCTCGCCGCCTATATTGTGAACCAGGTCGTGGCTGCCCACCATGCGGCCAAACAGGCCGCTCCGTCCGGGAGCCGGCCACATCCCTTCTTCGAGGAGGCGTTCGATTTCTCGTTCTTGCTCTTTATGCTCAGGAAAGGACTGACCATCAATGAGCAGGATCCAGTCGAGATCGCTCCCAGAGGTGACTTCCTCGCGGGCGACTGATCCGAAGACGACCAAACTGGTGTCCGGAGATCCGCTTTGCGCGAAGCGGCTGGTTAGATCCTTCCGCCATTTCTGAGTTTCCAACTGCGCTTTGCGAATCGAGGTCCACGAAGACCCTAGCCGATCCTCCAACAAGTCGAGATGCGGGCGCGGACTGGGAAGAGAGGACATCGCGATCTCACCATGGTACGACGAGACTCAGGTGCCCAGTAGATGGCCGGCAGATTGCGCTTGTCGCTTGATGGTAGTGCAAGGCCTTTGAGCGTTAGTTGAGACCTCGTGATATTCTTCGAATTATCATGTCGGCTATCACTGTACAATTGCCGGACGAGCTTGCGTTGAGACTCAAAGGCCAAGAGGAACGCTTGCCGGAGATTCTTGAACTTGGGCTTCGCGAAATTCGTGGGGACCAACATGAAGGGTTTGAGAGCGTCACTGAGATATTGGGAATATTGGCCAGCCTTCCTAGTGCTGAGGAAGTTTTGGCCCTTAGGCCATCAGCCAAACTAGGTGCCCGCGTAAACGAGCTGCTTTCCAAGAATCGCGATGTTGGGCTGAACGAGCATGAGCAGCGGGAATGGGAGCGATATGAGTATTTGGAACATATCGTCAGGATGGCCAAGGCAAACGCGAATCGTCGCTTGAGCGGATCCATTGCTGATGGCAGAGGTTAGTGCCAGCGACCGAAGTACCGTTCGATTGCGTGCTACCGGGCGTTGTGAGTATTGTGGTTTGCTTGAAACGCTGGGGTTCTTCGAGCACCAAATTGACCACATTATCGCGGTAAAGCATGGAGGGAAATCAGAGTTATCCAATCTTGCTCTGTCCTGCACCCTGTGCAATCGCCATAAAGGAAGCGACATCGCTTCCATCGACCCTGAATCCGGAATGATCGTTGAGTTGTACCACCCTCGCAAACATGGTTGGGATCAGCATTTCGCTTTTGCGTCATGGCAGATTTTGGGCAGAACTCCTCAGGGTAGAGCCACTGAGCGATTGCTGCAATTCAACCGCGTGGACAGGATTATTGAAAGATCTGGGAAATAGAGGTTGCGCTAGGAAGTATTGAGACCTTGGCTTCAATTGAGTATGCCGCTGGGTTCAAAGTACAAGCCGAACATTCCATGGAATCGTCTACGCCAATTGCACTTGGCAACATCATTTACTGGCAGGATCTGGGTCCTTTGGTCATATCGAGGCACCGACGATGCGACAGGTGCAGCATTGATTGGCCGGGCGCAATATTTGAGTCCAAGGTCTGGCTACAGTGGAAAGGCGTCCTAGCCGCAGCTGTGGTTTATCAATGGATCCAATTTTGGCTTAGCAGCACTTGGCGTGCGAGGGTAATTTGTTCTGGCGAAAATCCGATTTTGCGGTCGTTCCATGAATAAGTTTTCTGGATTGCTTCATGATCACTCGTCGCACCATCGTGAGCGCAAACCCAATGGACGGTGGCAAGCAGTTCCATTCCGAAGGGTGTTTCAAAGCCGTGGATCAGTTTGGCAACGCGCTCGAAGCGTTGCATCGTCTCTGGATTCGACTTGAGGAGGGCAGCCGCGGGCTCCGTGACTCCAGGTAGTAATTCGATTGGTTTATTTGGATTGTCTTCCGCGTCTCCGTAACCTGAGATGAAGTGTCCTTCCACCATGCCAAGGACATGGCGGAGATTTTTTGCATATGGGCCATACAGCGCCTTTTCAAAATCCAGACGAAGGTCTTCCCCAGATTCCTGCATAAAATACATCAGCTTGTGAATTTCAAGAAGTGTAATGAACGGATCCAGAACTGCAGTGAGGTAGCGTGACATCAGTTCGATCAGCACTGCACGGCCAGAGGTAAGCTTTGGAGCTACGCTGGACTTCGCCATGTCTTTTGCGATTGGGGTTCCGCCGGGTTCGTAAATCAGAACCTGAAGGTCTGGCAAATGCTCCAGAGCACGGATGATCCTCGGGCGCACTTGCTGCCAATCCAGTCCGCCAAGCCCGCAACCGAGCGGGGGGATGGCGATGGATTTGATGTTGCGCCTGCTGATTTCTTCAGCAAGTGCGAATAAGCCGGAATCGATGTCTTCGATGCGGCTATTGGCTTTCCAGTGACGTTTGGTAGGGAAATTGATGATGAACTTTGGACCAGTGAGGAGCCCGGTTTCGTAGACAAGCATTTTTCCGGGACGGAGTTCTTCGCGGGCACAGACAGCCTCATAGGCTTTGAAGTTCGCCGGAAAGGCTTTACGAAATTGAAGCGCAATTCCCCGGCCCATCACACCAACACAATTAACGGTGTTGACAAGAGCTTCGGCTTCGGCAACGAGGATGTCTCCAGTGGTGAGGGTAATCATATTGCGGCTCTTAGTAGTACCAATCCGGGTGCACAGCAAGCGAAGGCTTATGGCTTGCCGTGTCCAAGAGTGATTTCACCTTGCTTGACATGACATGGTACCGGAAATAACGCCGATTCGCTCTACCAAGTCTTGTCTCATACAAGATGAGCCTGAAGGAAAGAGCGATTCTCACACAAGATGAGCCTGAAGGCAGAGAGGTGGCAGAAGCTGGGGATTGATCATCAGCATGCAAGGTGGCGAGAAACTGAGCCTGGAGCAGATCCGGG
>JANXLY010000109.1 GCA_025354885.1 Acidobacteriota bacterium
GCATCCTTGGTCTTCGCAAGCAACTCCACCAGCCCAAACACTGCATTGGGTGCCGCCCCGCCATAGAGGCCAGAATGCAGGTCCCGTGACGCACCCGTGGCCACAATCTCCAAGTAAACCAGTCCGCGCAATCCAATGCACAAGGTCGGCAACCCCTCTGCATAAAGCGCTGTATCCGATACCAGCGCCACATCCGCCTTCAATTTCTCCTTATGCAGCGGCACGTACTTTGAGATCGACTTGCCGCCAATTTCTTCCTCGCCCTCGATCAGAAATTTCACATTCAACGGCAAAGTTCCATGCACTGCCATCAAGGCCTCAATTGCCTTCACATGCATGTAAAATTGGCCCTTGTCATCCACTGCTCCACGGGCATAGATATTCCCTTCACGCAAGGTCGGCTCAAACGGCGGCGTTACCCAAAGCTCAATCGGGTCGGGCGGCTGAACGTCATAGTGTCCGTAGCAAAGCACCGTTGGCTTGCCCGGCGCATGCAGCCAGTCGGCATAGATCAGCGGATGCCCGTCGGTCGGAATAATCTCGATGTTCTCGAGCCCCGCCGTTTGCAACTTGTCAGCCGTATAATCGGCGGCGCGCCGCACATCGGCAACGTGTTCAGGCAATGTGGAAATACTCGGAATCCGGATCAGCTCGAATAACTCGTCGAGCAGGCGTTGGCGGTTTTGCTCCACCCAGGTGTTGATGGCTTGAGACATGCGGAAGCTTCCAGTTTAGCGTTTGCCCCGCGCGCACGTTCTAAGATAAAGTCCTATGTCCATCTCGCGCCGTTCTTTCCTCGCCGGCCTCGCTCTCTCCGCGACCCCTGCCTTGTCTCAGCAGAGGGCAACCCTCGCGAGTTGGACCCCAGGCACTCTCGACATTCATCACATCTCCACTGGGCGCGGTAATTGCACTCTATGCATCCTTCCCGACGCCACCTCGTTCATGATTGACGCCGGTGCCCTAATGCCAACCGGTGATGATGTTCAATACCAGATCACTCCATTTCCCGATTCTTCCCGCCGGCCCGGTGAATGGCTGGGGCGCTATGCAAAACGCCATCTTGCACATGCCAACCGCAATGAGATCGACCACTTTTTGCTCACTCATTTCCATTCGGACCACATGGGTCAATTCGTTCCGGGCCTCCCGCGATCAAAACAGGGCACCCACCACCTCACCGGCTTCGCTGATGTTGCCGAACTCATGCCCATGGGCAGGATCGTCGACAGGGGATTCCCCAACTACGATTACCCCACTCCCATCAACGACCCCAGCACCAATAACTATCGTGAATGCGCCAAAGCCCTTGCCCGAACCGGAACGAAACTTGAAGCCTTCCGTGTCGGCACTACCTCTCAGTTCACGCTGCTCCGCAAGCCCGCCGACTTCCCCAATTTCGAAGTTCGCAATATCGTCGCCAACGGCGAACTCTGGACCGGAATCGGCGACAACACGCGCAAGTGCTTTCCCGAACTGGCAACCCTCAAGGCCAGTCAGTACCCAACCGAGAACATGTGCTCCACTGGCATCCGCATCCGCTACGGTGCCTTCGATTACTTCTCAGCTGGTGATCTCCCAGATGGCAGTTCTTATGGTGTCCCCGCCTGGCGCGACATGGAAACAGCGGCCACTCAGATTGCCGGTCCTGTGGATGTTGCTCTCGCCAGCCACCACGGCTATATCGATTCCACCGGTCCCGCAGTGGTGCGCGCACTACGCCCTCGCGCCTTCATCATTCATGCCTGGGATTCTGCTCACCCCACGATGCCAGCTCTCCACAACATGCTCAGCCAGGATCTCTACCCCGGTCCTCGTGACATCTTCGCCACGGCCATGAAACCCGAAGCGAAAATCACAATCAGGCGCCTCAGCCAACTCAAGAGCGACAACGGCCATGTGCTTGTGCGCGTAGCGCCTGGCGGTGCAAGCTACCAGATTCACATCATAACGAACAGGGATGAATCCGATCGCCTTACTGCCTCTTTCGGTCCTTACACCAGCACTTAGTTCACGCGGACCACGATGACACCACGCTGCTTGCGGTCTTCCCCAAAAACGATCGCTTCCACTGTGTTCGCTTTCTGATTCACACGAACCGGAAGATTCACAACTTGTTGTGCTTGTCCCGGTGCACCTTGCTGTTGCGGCGGCGATCCGATAAAGGCAACCCCTTCCGGATTAGCGATCAACTCCAGGTCTCCATTTTCGAGGTTGTACACAAGAAGTTGCGAGCCTGTGTTTCCCGTCTTGTTTCCCCGCGCTACAACACGTCGAATCGACGGCAGCACCGCAAGGAAATTGATGGCAGCAAACCCCTCGGGAGTAGGCAGCAGCCGCGCCTCCGTCCGCTCCAGATCAAACAACACCAGCCCTGCGTCGCCGGCAACGCGATTGTTCGCTTGCGCCACCACCAGGTTCAGCGCCGGAACTCTCGTGCCTCCCGAAAAATTATTCACCCCCGCTGGCAGGTCAAAGCGAAATGCCGTCGCGTTCACACCATCCAGCGCATAAAACGTATCCGAAGTGTTTCGGTTAGCCGGGTCGATGTTGGATCCGATCAAAAAGTCATTCAACTCATCGGCTCCACCAGAAGCATTGAATTTACCGGCCCCCGGCAATCCCACTGCGGTGAACTGCCGCGTAGCAAGATCAAACAACAAGAAACCATCTGCTGGGCAAGTGGCCTTGAAGGTAGAGTCCTCTGACTTGCCGCCCATCAGCGCAATCCCGCGCGCGAGTTCAATTCCGAATACTGGAATGTTCGGCACACAACCAGTGAAATACCAGTCCTCGGGTAGCCCAATCATCCGCGCATCCCCCTCGGTCGGAAAAAACGCCAGTCCATGCTTTCCTTCTGGGGAGCGCACGGCCACATAGTAGTTGCGAGTCTGAGCATCCATGTATACGGGCGTCGGCGTGCGAAGTTGCGCCAGTCCGGGTGGAAGTTGTCCTCCACCTGGGAGGCCGGGGAAGCCTGGGCCGCCTGGGCCTGGCTGCTGCGCGACAGCGGCTGGGGCAACAATCGGCAGCCAGCCTTCCGGCAACGCGCGCTGCGCCACAATATCGCCTTGAGCGCTAATTACGGCCACCTTCGCCTTGGTTGGCTTCTCCAGGCTATCGCCAACTGTCAGAACAAATTGGTTGTTCAACTGGGACACCGGGCTCAGCAGCTTATTGATTCCGTCCCCTAGATCGAGCGTCGCAAAACGCTGCAGGAGTCCCTGCAGGTTGACTCCACCACCCAGCCCGCCACCTCCTCCGCCTGCGGCAGCAACCACCTCTGCCACCTCACCTGTTTCAGAATTGACGCTGTAAATCTTTCCCGGTGCCCCCCCACTTCCGGGTGCGGTGGCAATAAAATTTCCACCAACCGTACCGTTCAAACCTGCAACCGCCACCGGCAACGTCACACTCACCGGCTCTGCCAGCAATGGATGAAACAGAATTACCTTGTCGCTTATAGTCACAGGCTGACCTGCTTGCACTGTGCCCGTAAACGGCCCTACAAACGCCGCAAACACTGGTGAGCTCCCACTGTCGATAAAAGGAGTAATTGCCTGCGCCTGCGCCGTCGTCAGGCATCCTTCGATCTTCTGAAAAGTTTTCTTCGAGGCATCAATCCGGTAGCTGACAAAGCAACTGTCTGTACCGCGCGCACCATTCGCATTCAGAAAAAGTCCATCCACATCGCTCGAACGCAGATTCCTCAAGTCCGGTGTCCCAGCCGGATATGGAATGTAAATCGTTTCCGATTCGCGCCGCCCCTTGTTCATCGTCAGAATGTTTGCCTCGACATTATTTGCCACCAGCAACACCGGATCTCCATCTTTCGCCCCTTCCGGCACCTTCAATTCGATATCGAACTCCCCTGGCGTTGTGCTCGAATAGCGCGCGCTCACCGCCGCAGGCACCCCGCCTACATAAGCATTCACCGTCGCTCGGGGAGCCGCCACCTCCGAAGCCGCCTCCCCGGTACCCACCCTTGGCTCCGTCGGCCCGAATGAAGTCGCTTTCAGTTGCAAAATCCCGTCTGAACCCGAGTTCGCTGCCACGCCAAATCCCAGTCCACTCACTGCAAGCAGGCCCGGCGCCAGTGCCTGCACCTGCAATCGAGCCACACGCGATTGTTCCGTTCCTCGCCTCACCACAACGGACACTGATCCGTTCGGCGTCTCCAGTGGCACCTGTGCCACAATCCGTCCCGGTGTCGCTGATAGTAGCGGTGCCGGCCGGTTGTTGATTAACACCTGCACCGGTGGCTCACCAAATTGCGTTGGTAACGGCAGTCCCTCCGCCTTCCACCCTTCCGGTGGTGCCAGGTTGATCCCGTTGACATGAATCAACCCACCTTGCCCCGCCACCGCCGGCGCAGGCAGTTGCGTATACGCATTCACTACCCCGCGCGGCTGGATTACAGGTGCCGTTGGGGCTTGCCCTTGCATCAAACCCAATCCGGCAATTGCAAAACAGGAAAATACGCGCATAAACCAATTGAACACGATTGCTACGCTGGTGTTGCGTGAGCCGCACTCCCAATTTCGAAATTCGCTTCTCCTGCCAGCCCGGTTGCCGCAAATGCTGTGAGGTTTCCGGCTACGTCTATCTCACTGAAGAGGATGTCAGCAGCGCTGCCCGCTTCCTTGGTCTCAGTCAACCCGACTTCGAAGCTCGTTACATCTATCGCACCCGCCACATGCGCCGTATCCGTAAACCGCGCGGCAAAGCGAAGCAATGTCCCTTTCTTGATGAAGGTGGCTGTGGCATCCACCCTGTCAAACCGGTGCAGTGCCGCCTCTTCCCCTTTTGGCCAGAACTTGTCGAAGACCGCAAGGCCTGGAAGCAAACCGGCACTTGGTGCCCAGGTATCGGCCAGGGAAAACTGGTCCAAATTGGAACAGCGCTCGAAATGGCAAACGAGATGCGTGTGAAATACCCGGACACCTACGAGTAGGCTCCGCCGAATTTTAGCCGCAACTGCCAATAAATTGCCACTTTCGCCCCGCAAACTCGTCTCCTTTCCCCCATCTTTGGCGTTTGGCATGCCGTTTGCATATTCCATCGCGTATGTTCGATCCAATCTCCGGCCGGATGTCTCACTACCTCGATTTGCTCGCCGAACGGCAGAAGCTTGTTTCCGCCAATATCGCCAATGTAGATACCCCTGGTTTCCGCACCAAGGATATTGATTTCAACTTCGAATTCCAGTCTCTGATCTCCGGGCAGCAGCCAGGTGTCATCGAGCCCGATGGGCTCACAACCAAGAACGACGGCAACAATGTCAACATCGATCGCGAAATGCGTTTGCTCAGCGAAAACGCCATGCGCTTCAATTTCGTGAGTCAATTGCTCCGTGGCGAGGCCCACGATATTCGCCTTGCCATCAAGGATGCCCGCGGATAATGAGCCTCTTTAACAGCATGAGTGTCAGCGCTTCCGGCATGAGCGCCCAACGTTTCAGAACGGAACTTCTGGCCCAGAATATTGCCAATTCGGAAACAACCCGTACCGAAGAGGGCGGTCCTTACCGCCACCAGGACGCAGTCTTCCAGTCCGCACCTGTCACCCATCCTTTCTCCTCCTCTTTCCAGTCTTCGCTCGACGAGTCCAATAGCGGTGTTGCCGTGAGCGAAGTCCAGATCGATGACCGCGAACCCATCCGCCGCTATATGCCGGGGCACCCAGATGCCGACGAAAAGGGTTACGTTGCCTTCCCTAATTTCAGCCCCATCGAAGAAATGGTCGACCTGATGGGTGCCAGTCGTTCCTTCAGCGCGAACGTAACCGCGATGAACGCCGTGAAAGACATGATTTCGAAATCAATTGACCTGTTGCGAGGCTAACTATGGATCTTAACTTTGCCAAATCACTCAGCTCCGGGCTCGCACTGGTGCGGCCGCTGGAGCCGCTGTCCCCGGGTGGTATTGGCTCCCAGGCTGCCGGTTCCGGCAACGAATTTCAGACTTTGCTCAGCGGCGCTATCGACAACATCAAGTCCACGCAGACAGTCGCCGACAATCAGATTTCCTCTTTTCTCAACGGAGAACAAGTAGATATTCACCAGGTCGCCACCAGTGTCCAGAAGGCTGGGCTCACCTTCGAACTCGCCATCGAGGTCCGGAACAAAATGATGCAGGCTTATCAGGAAGTCATGCGGATGCAAATCTGAGCACTCGCAGTGGAGAACCTTAGGCCTTGAACCAGATAATTGAACTTTTCGACCGTCTCTCCCTTCGCCAGAAGATATCGCTGGCCCTCACTATTTTGGCAGTGGGTGGCGGAATCTACTGGATTGTACAGTCGCAAAAGGAGAAAGACTTCAAGCTTCTGTTCACCCAGATGGCTCCGGAAGATGCCGGGCATCTCACCACTCGTCTACGTGAGAAAAATGTTGAATACAAAATCGGCGACGACGGATCCAGTATTTACGTCCGTAGCGCCAAACTTGCCGAGCTTCGCCTCGATCTCGCGGCCCAAGGCCTTCCTCGTACCGGTCGCATCGGCTTTGAGATCTTTGACAAGACCAATTTCGCCCTCACCGAATTTGCTGAACAGGTCAACTACCAGCGCGCACTGGAAGGGGAACTTGAGCGCACCGTCTCCAGCCTTCGTGAAGTCGAATCTGCCCGCGTCCACCTCACCTTCGCCAAGCAGTCCATCTTTCAGGACAACCGTCAGCCGGCAAAAGCAAGTGTAGTCCTCAAGCTGAAATCCGCCGCCCGTCTTGCTCCATCCTCGATCCAGTCCGTGATCTTTCTACTTTCCAGTGCCGTCGAGGGGCTTTCCCCCGATCACGTCTCTCTGATTGACCAAAACGGAAACTTGCTCAGTCGGCCCCGCAAATTCTCTTCGGCCGAAGAAGAGTACCCCGAAATTTTGCTTGAATACCGCCAAAAAGTAGAAAAGGATATGCTCGCCAAGATCAACGCTACGCTAACTCCTCTGCTGGGCGAAGAAAAATATCGTGCCGGCGTCACAGTCGATTGCGATATGACCAGTGGCGAGGCCAGCGAAGAAATTTACGATCCGGAAAAGGCTGTCGTTACTTCCGAACAAAAGACCGAAGACTCAAGCGGCATCCCGCTTGCCAGCGGCGTGCCCGGTACTGCCAGCAATCTTCCACGCCCCACTTCGCGACCTGCTTCCTCTCATACAGGCACGCAACGTAAAACCGAAAGCACCAACTACCAGGCCAGCCGCTCCATCCGTCGCACCAAAACCCCCCAGGGCGCTATTAAGCGCGTCTCGCTTTCGGTGTTGCTCGATCAGGGTCTCCGCTGGGAAGGTATTGGCCCCAAGGCAAAACGTGTTTTCGAAGTTCCCACTCCAGAGAAAATCAAAGCGATCAAGGATGTCGTTTCTGCCGCGATTGGCCTCGTACCCGATCGTGGCGATCTCGTGATTGTCGAGAGCCTCCCTTTTGATGCCACGCTCCAACTCACCGCGCCCGGGCCGCCCCTCCCTCCCGCGCCTCCCAAACCCCTCTTTGATATACCGGCCTACTTGCTGAATATTCTGCCTGCGCCGCTCAAAGACCCATTGGTGCTCCTCGCCGTCATTATTGCCGCCGGAGTCCTTCTCCTCGGGCTGGCTCTTGGGGCCTTTCTGTTTCTTCGCAAAGGCAAGAAGGCCAAGCGGATCGCGCAATCGGTTCCCGGCGGCCATGGCACGATCAAAAGCGATAACCCCAACGCCGCCCTGATTGCTTCTCTCGGGCCCGACGATGGCCGTAGCTTTGAGGATCGTCTCGCCGAACAGCAAAACCTCCAGCGACGACTCGCCGATAACGAACTGGCCCGCCTCAAGATGCCCGAGGTGACCACCCAAAAAGGAAAAATCCTCCAGCAACACATATCAGACGAAGCGAAAAAGGATCCCATCATGATTGCCCAGATTCTGCGTAGCTGGCTTCACGCCGACAAGGAGAAATAAAGAAAATGGCTGAAGCCCAGGCCCCTGAAAAAATCCCGCAAAAAATTAGCGACATCATTCCCGAAGAACCTACCTTCAGGGTCAATCTGCCAGGCGCAAAAAAATGCGCCATTCTCCTCATCATCCTGGGTCAGGAAATCACTGCTGAAGTCCTCAAACAGATGGACGAGAACGAAGTGCAGCGCATCGGTCAGGAACTCGCCCGCGCCAGTTCCGTCACTGCGACGGCGGCTGAAGGTGTGCTTGAAGAGTTTTATCAGATGTCGATCGCTCACCAGTACGTCCTCAAGGGCGGTGTTGAATATGCCAAGAAGGTTCTCATCCAGGCATTCGGCCCTGAAGAAGCCAAGCGCATCCTGGATCGGCTCCTCAAACAGTTGGGAGGCGAAAATCTCAGCTTTGACGCACTCCAGAAAGCCGACCCCACCACACTCGCAAAGTTTATCCACAACGAACACCCACAAACCATCGCCCTCATTCTTTCTCATCTCAATCCCACCCAGGCCGGCGGCCTCCTCGGTGCTCTTCCCCTCGAATTGAGGGCCGACATTGCCCACCGCATGGCCAGTCTCGAACAGATCTCCCCTGACATCATTGGCAAGATCGCCAACATCATCGGCCTGAAACTTAAAGAAATCGGCGACTTCAGCCGCGAATCGACCGGCGGTGTTCAGGCCGTCGCCGAAATGTTCAATCGTCTCGATTCCGGCACCAGCAAGGAACTCCTCGAATCTCTCGAAATCCTCAATCCACAACTCACCCAGGGCATTCGTCAACTCATGTTCGTCTTTGAAGACATGCTCATGATTGACGAAGTCGGCCTAAAAGAACTCCTTGCTCGAATCGATCGCAAACTGCTCACCGTCGCCCTCAAGGGCACCACTGAAAAACTGCGTGACCACTTTCTTTCCTCAATGTCAAAGCGCGGCGCCGAGATGTTGACCGAAGACATGGACGCCCTCGGACCGGTTAAAATTCGCGAGGTCGAAGGCGCGCAACAGCAGATTATTACCGTGCTCCGCCAGCTCGAAAACGAAGGCGTCATCAATCTCAAGGGCACCGTAGGCGAACAGTATGTCAACTAGCGAAAATCCCCCCGTAGAGCGCACACCTGCTCCGGCAGGCAGCATGTCCCGTATCTTTGAGGCCCTCGAAGCCGAAAAAATCGGGATGTCGCCCTGGCTCGTCGAAGACAGCTATTCTCCAGGTCCAGCCAGTACTGCTCGCGGGTACAATTCTCACGCCGGATCTCAGGCAGCCGCAGAATCCGATACCGGCCTCAAAGAGCTTCAGCTCCGCCACAAAAAAGAACTGGACGAAGCTATCCAGCGAACCCGCAACGAATGCGAGGCTCGCGCCCAGTCCATGCTTCAGATGGAAGTGGAACCCTGGCTCAAGCGCATGGCTCAATCGATTGAAGACATCGCCACCGTCAAGCATCGTTACCTGGCTGAAAGCGAAGAACAACTTGTGCGGCTTGCGGTTGCCGTCGCCCGCCGTATCCTCTACCGCGAAATTCAGGTCGACAGCGAAGCCCTCTTCGGTCTGATCCACGCCGCCACTCAACGCGCCGAACTGCGCGAACTCAATCGCATCTTACTCAACCCCAAGGATCACCAGTCATTGCTCCCTCACCTCGAACGCCTCCAACTTCCCCCAAGAGTCCAAATCGTCTCTGACCCCGCTCTCGAACGCGGTGCAATGCTTCTCGAAAGCACCAGTGGCATCCTTGATGCCTCCATTCAGGCTCAACTCGACGAAGTCGAACGGGGCTTCATCGACCTGCTCGGGAGGCGGGGATGAACAAGCGAGACCGGCGCGACAAGACTCAAGTCGACTGCATCGACCTCTGTGGTTCTCCCAAAAAGTCCATCCCGATCCGCGTTCGTAAACCACGCAAGCTCAAACGGACTCACTTCAAGCAAGGCAACCTGTTCGATCCGGGCAATTACGTCACAGGAGCGAGCCAGGCATGAGCGGGCTAAACATCGAGCGCTACGAGAAGCTCTTGACTCAGGGCAATTTCTTTCAGCTACGCGGGCGCGTAACGGACGTCGCCGGCATGCTTCTCGAAAGTGAAGGCCCCGCCGCCGCCATCGGCGACTTCTGTGAAATCAAACTCCCTGCCGGTCGTCGCATCCGCGCTCAAGTCATCGGCTTCCGAAACGGAAAAGTTCTCTCGATGCCCCTTGAAGACACGGGTGGCCTCTCCCAGGGTGCTTCCATCCTTGCCCGTCCCGAAGCAGGTAAAGTTGCCGTCGGTCACCAACTCCTCGGCCGCGTCCTCGATGGCTTTGGGCAGCCCATGGACGGAGGGCCTGCAATCACCCCAGAGGCACACTACGATCTCTACTCTCCCCCTCCAGGTCCTCTCGCTCGCGAGAACATTACTGAGCCCCTCGTCACCGGCATCCGCGTCATTGACAGCATGCTCACCTGTGGCAAAGGCCAGCGCATCGGCATCTTTGGCGGCTCTGGTGTCGGCAAAAGCACCCTCCTTGGTTCCATGTGCAAACATCACCGGGCCGATGTCGCCGTGATCGCTCTCGTCGGCGAGCGCAACCGCGAGGTCAAGAGCTTTCTTGAAAACGAACTTGGCCCCGAAGGTCGCGCGCGCAGCGTCATGATTGCTGCCACCAGCGATCAACCCGCACCCCTCCGCCTCCGCGCCTGCTTCGTCGCGCTCGCTGTCGCCGAGTTCTTTCGCGACCAGGGCAAAGACGTCCTCCTCGTGATCGATTCAGTGACTCGCCTCGCCATGGCACAACGCGAAATTGGCCTCGCCGCCGGCGAACCACCCGGTCAAAAAGGCTATCCCCCCAGCGCCTTCCAGCTCCTGCCCAAAATCTTCGAGCGCGCCGGAAAATTCCCCAAGGGTTCTATCACCGGTTTCTTCACCGTCCTCGTCGAAGGGGACGATTTCAATGAACCCGTCTGCGACACCGTTCGCGCCATCCTCGATGGCCACATCATCCTCTCCCGCCAACTCGGCTCCATGGGGCATTACCCAGCAATTAATGTCCTCGAAAGTGTCAGCCGTCTCCAATCGAGACTCGCCACTCCCAACCACAAAGAATCTGCCCGCGTCATCCGCGAAGCTCTCGCCAGTTTCGAGCGATCTTCGGACCTGATCCAGCTCGGGGCCTATGTCCAGGGCTCCAACCCACTCCTCGACAACGTCCTGCGAAACCGCGCCCAAATCGACAGTTTCCTCTGTCAGGACTCCGAAGAAACTTCTTCTCTCGACGACACTCTTAGCCAGCTCCAAAGCCTCGCATCTCTCATTTCCACGGGCAATAACACGCCCGTCCGCCGATGAAACGCTTCCTCTTCCCCCTCCAGCGTGTACTCGTTTACCGCCGCAGTCAGGCCGACTTTGAAAAAGCCAGACTCGTCACCCTCGAAGAAGAACTCAACCAGCTCCGCCACCAACTCGACTCCCTCAACCAGAGCTTCCTTGCTGAGCTTCGTACGGTGCTCCCCAATCCCCACGCCCGCGCCGAACTAGGCCGTTACCGCATGGTCGTCGAAACCCAGGCCATCCAGATCAATCAGAAAATGGTTGATAAACAATCGCAAATTGCGAAACAAAAGGAATTCTATGTAAAAGCCAACCAGGCATCCGAAGTCCTCACCAAACTCAAAGACAAACAGAAGCGCAACTGGGATCAGGACCTACAGAAAGAGCTCGACTCTCTCGCCATGGATTCCTACCTTTCACGCTGGAAGCAATAACTCTTAGAACTCGCCAGCCAGCTTCGTCGCGATCAGAATCCGCTCCGTGTAAGCTGCCAACGCTTCACATAGCACCTTCATCTGCAACTGTGCCTCTTCCATCCGGCCGGCCTCTATCGCTTCGCGAATCCCGGGCAGCGTTTTCGCCCCATAACCGTTGTACTTGCCCGGCGCCGACAATTGATACTTGTAAAAATCACGCCCCGGCAATCCCTCCGGTCGCGTCAGCGCCCGCTCCGATAAAAACACAGCCTCATTCAACTTCCGCAGCTTCGTCTTGTCCAGGCTCGCAAAGCGCGGCTCGAGCGGCACCATTAGCTGGCCAAAGCCCTTTGCCGCAGCTCCAACTTTCGCCACTTCCCGGTCCAGCGATTCCCAATTCAACCCCTTTGATTTCGCTGGCTTCCGTAAATCCTCCACCGTTTCACGCAAGAATCGCGCCACCCTCCCGAAATCGAACTGCACGACATATGCATCGGCCATCCGCGCCAAGCCGGTTGCCATAAACCCTGCAAACGCCGTCGTAAATACATAATCCGGATCCCCAAAATACTGGAACCATCTCAAGCTGTCGTACACCGAGTGATACACCCCACCGGTGCTTCCCTCAAAGCCCGCATTCAGACTCGCCACCCCCAGATGATGCACAAACGCCGTATAGTCGCTTCCACTGCCCAGCGCCCCCGCCCGGTAACCTTTCTGATTGCTCGTCTCCAGCAAACTCTTCCCGCTTGCCGGATCCGGATAATCCCTCATCCACTCTTCAATAAACTTTTCGAGCGACGGAGTCGCCTGTAAACGCATCGCCCCACGCAGCGTTGAATCGGAATTGAAATAGGCCACCGCATTCTTCAAAAGGTCGTCGCGATGCAGTTCCACCCACTCCGTCGATCCAACCAGCCCATACTCCTCGGCATCCCACAACGCAAATACAATCGTTCGTTTCGGCTTCCAGCCCTGCTGCACTGCCTTCGACAAAATCCGCGCCGCCTCAAGCAGACTCGCCGCCCCGCTCACCGGGTCCGTCGCGCCGTTCACCCACGCATCATGATGGTTGCCATAAACTACATACTGATCCGGAAACACACTTCCCTTCAACCGCGCCACCACATCATGGATCGGTCGCGTTGCATTGTCCGCCTGCACCTTCAGGTGCACCACAACCGGTCCGGCTCCGATGTGATAGGTCACCGGAATCGCTCCCCGCCAATCCACCGGTGCAACCTCACCCTCAATCTGCTCCAGAATCGGCCGCGCATCCTCCCACGAAATCGGCATCACCGGAATCTTCGGCAGGCTCTGCGCCTCTTCTATTTTCAAGCGCACAACTCCCGCCACGCTCGGCTTTCCGGGCGTCAACGGATCCCCGGGATACAACGGCAGATCCATCACACTCCCACGCTGCACTCCTGATGACGGACGAAACGGACCCTTCGGATAAATATCCCCCTGAAAGTAGCCGTCATCTTTCGGATCCGAATAAATCAAACACCCCGCAGCCCCATTCTCAGCCGCCACCTTCGGCTTGATCCCCCGAAAACTCCGCCCATAGCGCACCAGCACAATCTTGCCGCGCACCTCAATTCCCTTCAGTTTCAGCAGCGCATAATCCTCAGGCATTCCGTAGTTCGCATACACCGCCTCAGCCGTAATATCGCCATTCGCCGAATATGCATTGAAAGTCGGCAACTGATTCGCATCACTCGAATCCGGATCGTCTTTTACAATCGGCTCCCGCAGTTTTGCTGTATGCCGTATCGGCCCTACCACTTCCAGCAATCGCTGCGTAGGGTAAGGAATCAAAGCATCAAAAGTTTCGATTTTTGCCTCGAGCCCAAACTCCTTAAACTTCGCCAGGGCATACTCGGCAACCGCAGAAGATCCCGGCGACCCCGCATGGTGCGGCTCTCCGGCAATACGAGTCATGTATTCGCGGATCTTGTTTGATTCCGCCGTGGCCCGCAACCGCTGCTCAAAGGGCTGACGCTGCCTGGCTTCGTCCTCCGGAAATCCGCGGATGGAATCTGCCGCAAACCCCTGTTCGAGCAGCAAAAATACTAACGAGAGAGAAAGAAAATTCATGCTTTGCCTAAGGCTGCATTCAAAAAGGCACTGAACTCCTTCGCGTCCTTGGTAAGGCCGGGAAAGCTTCCCACTACTTTTCGATCTGCATTAAACACAGCATAGTAGGGTATGCCCACGGTCTGGAATAAACTCTCCTGCATTTTCTGAAATGCCTCGCTCTTTGGATCGTCCAGTTCATCCGTATACAACTCCACCAGCACAAACTTTTCCATCGCTTCGCGCACCTCAGGCTTCGGAAACATATTCGCCTTCATCCAGTGGCAATTCGTACACGCCACCCCGGTAAAGTTCACAAACACCAGCTTGTTCTCCGCCTTCGCCTTGGCCAGTGCGCCCTCCAGATCATTCTTCATCCATGCCAGTGCCGTCCCGCCGTTCCCCTTGCCAAACAAACTCGCATTCTCCTTCGCAAACGGCACATAGGCTTCAATCTCACCGAGGTTTGCGCCAAACATTCCCGGCACGAGCGACAGCGCAAAGGCTAAAAACAAAGTCCCGATCAACGCTCTTCCCACCCCCAGTTGTTCGCCGATCTTGATTCCGTCCATCGGCAGTTTACCCAACAAATACAGGCCCGGCAGCGCAAACAGCACCACCCAGAGAGCCAGAAATCGCTCTCTCGATAAAAAGCCCCACTGCAACACGGCATCCACATTGCTCAGGTACTTCAACATCGCTGCCAGAATCATGAATCCCATCACTACCTTGATACGGATCATCCAGTTTCCTGCGCGCGGCAATCCCTTCAACACCCCGGGAAACAGCGCTAAAAAGAAAAATGGCAATGACAACCCAAAACTGAAGCTCATCATCCCCAGCGCCGGCTGCAAGCGGTCTCCCGTAATCGAAGCCGCCAGCAGGGTCCCTACAAACGGGCCCACACACGCAAAACTGGTGAGCGAAAACGTCAATCCCATCAGCAGTGTTCCCACAATCCCGCCACCTTCACTCGCTGAATTCAGCTTTGTCAAAAGTGACGAAGGCAGCGTGATCTCATAAGCCCCAAGCAGGCTCAGCGCCAGCGCAAAAAACACCAATGAGATAAACCCGTTCACATAAACATTCGATCCGATAGACACTACGCCAGCCGTTCCCAGCGCCGCTGTCAACGCAAAGCCAATCGCAGTAAACAACACTACGATGCCGAGGCAAAACACCAGCGCATCCATCAAAATCCGACCCTTCGAAGACCCCTGCTTCGTCAAAAAGTAACTCATCGTGATGGGGATCATCGGAAACACACAAGGCGTCAACACCGACGCCAATCCAAACCCGAAGGCCAGCAGCAAAAACTCGCCCAGGCTCCTTCCGGCCGCCGGTGCAACCGGTTTCTCCGTCGCAACCGCTGCTGCCTTTAACGCAAAATTTGCGTCATAACTCACCTGCTTTTTCTTCGGCGGCAAACACTGCTTGTCGTCACAAGCCTGATACCGCACCTCCACCACCAGGTCGCTTTCGTTCGCTGCAATGTCCTTGAGCGCCTTTGCCACCAGCGTAAATTCAACAGCCCCCTCAAAGGTCTCCGTGTCGCTGCCAAAGTTCACATCGCGCTTGCGTGTCGGTGCGGGCTGCTCTACGCGCACTACTTCGTAGGGAGCCCCCTCCAGCGCCTGCATCTTCGTCGGCTTCGGTGGCGGCGGAGTCGTCAGGGAATACAGATGCCAGTGTTCATCGAGATTCGCCCGCACCGGAATCTTGAATTCCGTCCCAGCCTTCGCTTCCGGAAAAGCTCCAAGAGCCCAATGGATCGGATCCAGTTTCTGAGCCGCACAGCTCAGCACACTCACGGCAAGTAGG
>JANXLY010000119.1 GCA_025354885.1 Acidobacteriota bacterium
TATGTCAATTGTGCACTGAGAGACAGCAGTTTGAATCCTATAACAACGAACAATTTTGCGTGGAAATCTGGCTGGAGTTTTAACTCTACGACAGGCGTGTACAGTGGGCAGTTTGATAGTTGGTTTGCAAAGCCCAGTTCGTATAGCCAGTCTGGTGCAGGGTGTTTGACCGCTGTCTTCGACAACAGAGTCTTAGGGCCATCAGGTTCGGCGACAACGTATATCAACTGGATAAAGGCTGCGAAGTAACCTGATCGAAAGCATGGTCTTTAATTTGTGAGGCTATTTGACTGGGATCGCCGTAGTGAAGCCAATGGCGTCGTGAAAGCGATCCCATCTGGCGTAAGGCCGCATTAGAAGATTCTCATTTATTTCATACGGCCAGTCACTTGCCGATACAGAAGGTTGAGAAGATCCGGTTCAGGATGTCGTCGGCCGTTGTCGCTCCCGTCAGTCCATCCACTCCCCGCAAAGCAGCATAAAGATCGAGTAGCAGCATCTCGTGAGGAATACTCCCCTCGATAGCACTGTTCGCACGCTCCAGGTATTCAACCGCTTCCCGCAACAGCCCCTTCTGGCGCAGGCTTGTAATGAATCCATCATTTGCCTCCAGCATTCCGCCCGGAGCAATCCTCTCCAGAATGCGCTCCCGCAACAAGGACAAGTTCTCGCCGGAACTGGCAGAAACAGCAATCGCTTCTGTCGCCACACTTTCTGGTGCCACCAGATCGCACTTGTTGGCCACCAGCAAAAAGCGACCTTGCACCTTTGCCCGTTCCAGCAGTGCTGCGGTCTCTGCATCCAGCCCCACACTTGCGTCGTAAACCACAAGCGTAAGGTCGGCATCTGCCATCGCCTGATGGCTGCGTTCCATCCCCAGAGTTTCCACCAGATCACTCGATTCCCGGATCCCCGCCGTATCCATAAAGCGAACCGGAATTCCCTCAATCGCCGCCGACTCCGTCACCAGATCCCGCGTGGTACCGGCAATCGAAGTCACGATTGCCCGATCCTGTTCCAGCAACGCGTTGAAGAGGCTCGATTTGCCGACATTTGGCCGGCCCACAATTGCGAGCGAAAACCCCTCGTGGACGATGCGGCCAAATTGAAAGGAAGCTTCGAGCACTCGCAGTCCCGCAAGCAAAGGGGCAAGCCGCCTCAGGAGTTCGTCATTGGGAGCAATCGAAATATCGTCTTCGGCAAAATCAATGCCAGCCTCAAGCAACGAAATCATTTCGATCAACTGTTCTTTGAGCGGTGCGACGCGCCGACTCAAAGAGCCACCCAGTTGCTGTGCCGCAACCTTCGCCTGGTAGAGCGTTGTGGAATCGATCAGATCGCGTATCGCTTCAGCCTGCGGCAGGTCGATGCGCCCCAGCAGATAAGCCCGCAGCGTGAATTCACCGGGCTCGGCAATGCGCGCTCCCATCTCCGTGGCCCGCTGCACGCAATAACGCAAAATCACGGGAGACCCATGGCATGAAATCTCAACCACGTCTTCGCTCGTAAAGCTGTGGGGAGCCTGGAACCAGGTCGCGACTACTTCATCAATGCGTTCCCCGGCCCCGTCAACGAAAACACATAACGTGGCATGTCGAGGTTGCGGATCTTTGTAGGATGAGAGCAGAAGTTGCGCGTACTGCAAAGCCTGCTTGCCAGAGAGACGAACGATTCCCATTCCACCGCGTCCGGGGGGCGTGGATATGGCAACAATCGTGTCGTTGAGTTTCAAGGCAACAGCGTTTCAAGGCAACAGCGTTTCAAGGCAACAGCGAGCTAACGGTTGCCACCGGTATTGCCACCGGTATTGCCACCGCCATCAGGCCGCGGGCCACGATACCCTCCGCCGCCACTTGGGCGGCCACCACCGCCACCTTCACGACGCGGACCAAGCCCGCCACCGGGTCTTCCACCGCCAGGACGTCCACCACCGCCACCGGGGCGCCCGCCACCAAATCCACCACTTGGGCGTCCACCGCCCGGTCTTCCGCCACCGCCGCCAGAAGGACGTCCACCACCGCCGCTCCTGCCGTCGCGTCTTCCACCACCGCCACCCGGACCTCTACGATCACGAGGCGGGCCAGCCGGAGCAGCAGGCGTAACCATGCCTGCTGGAATCACAACACACTGACGTCCACCACCCAAACCAACAGACTCGCTGCGAATCTCCGTCTCCGGACGCAGCGTCATGTGGATAATACGGCGCTCTCGGCTGCTCATCGGGTTGAAGAAAAAGGGCTGGCCGCTCTCTTTCACCTTGGCTGCCGCAGTCTGCGCTGCCAGCCGCAATTCTTCGATGCGCTGCAAGCGGAAGTCCTTGGCATCAAACACGATCAGCGAATGGTCTTCGTGCGGCAGACGCAACATTTCCATCGTCAGGTGTTCAAGCGCAAGCAGCAACTCCGCCTTGTTCTGCAGCAGCAAATCCGATTCGGGGCCGCTGAATTTCACAACGATGTCGGGATTTTCAATCTCGGGGTAGGTCGAAGCACCTTCCACAAATTCGTAATCGACATCGACATCGACAGCGTCCAGCAGGACGTCCAGAAAATCGCCGATTTTGTCTTCGTATTGTTCTATTGGGTATTTACGAGTCATGTGTTCCGCACCAATCGAATCCAAACTTCTCTATTTCTTCTTCTTCACATTGACGACCACTTGTGAGGGCGGTCGTGCCGGAACCGGCTTAACTTTGCTAAAGATGTACTGCTGCGCCATGGCAAATATGTTGCCAGTGAGCCAGTATAACACCAGTCCGGAGGACGCTCCGTAGAACATGAAAGCGAACATCAGCGGCATGAAGAGCATGATCTTCTGCTGCTGCGGATCCATTCCCGCAGAAGGCGTCATCCGCTGTAGCAGGAATTGCGTGATCACCATCAGCACCGGCAGAATCCGGATCGGGATTGTCTCCGGTTGCGATAGGTCATGAACCCAGAACCATTGCGCCTGACGCATCTCGATCGCCACACTCAATACGGAATAAAAACCGATCAGGAAAGGCATCTGCAACATCAGCGGTAAACATCCGCCCGCCGGGTTCACCCCGTGCAGCTTATACAACTCCATCACTTCTTCGTTCTTCTTCGCCGCTCGCGGATCTGTCATCGCGATGCCTTTGTACTTATCGTTGATCCGCTGCAATTCCGGCTGAATCAGCGCGGTCTTCTGCATCGACTTCATGCTCGACATCTTCAGCGGCAGGCTAAGCAAATTGATGATCAGGGTGACCACAATAATCGACCAGCCGTAGTTATGGATGAATTTGCTGTTGACGTAGTCGAGGGCATAAAACAGCGGCTTCGCCACAATCCCAAACCAGGTTCCAAAATCAACCATCTGCTCCATGCGCGGATCGACGGCCTTGAGCACGTCCAGATCCTTGGGGCCGATAAAGAAAGCCAGCTGATTGCTGGGCGCACCACCAACCGCCATTCCAATATTCGGTTGCTCTTTTTTGTCAGGATCAGAGAGCGGAATGAAGGTGTCGGACGTCGTCTGCAATTCCAGATTTACGCCAACCTTGTTCAGCGCAACCGCAGCGAAAAACTGATCCTGTATGCCTGCAATAAAGAAATTTCCTGTATCGGTAGACCAGCTCTTCGCGGCTTCTGACGCACTCTTGGTCGCTAGCTTGCCTGTCGATTGGTCCAGCCGCACGGTAGTCCCAAGCGAATGCGCGTTGAAGGCGAGGTGATCCCCAAAACCTCCGCGCCAGGCAAGATTGTGCCCAGTCGGCACACCGTTCAGCACCAGCTCAGACTTCACATCAACAACATATTGATCCTTGCGGAACCGAAAAGACTTCGTCGCCCGGTTATTCCCATTGGCGTAACGGAATTCAACACCTAACCCGTCAGCGGTCGGCGTTGCCGCAAACAGATACCAGTTCAGGTTCGGGTTCATATCGCGGCCATTCATCTGGATCGCGAACGGATAACCCACCTTCTCGGTGCCCGCAGTTTGGACAAGCTGCAACGGCTGTCCTTTGCTGTCCTTGAATTTCTTGAGAATCCACGAAGTTGCCACCCCGCCCTTGTTCGAAAGTTCAACACGGTACAGGTCGGTCTCGATCCGCACAATTTCTTCTTTCGCCCCTGCGACGCTGGCTGCTGGAGCGCCACTGGGACTCGCCGCTGCTTTCACCTCCACAGCTGCCGGTGCTACGACGGGTGCCGCCTTGGGTGCTTCCTGCTTTACCGGCTTTGGATCGGTCTGGGGTAAAAAATACTGCGTCCCAAAGATCACGACGCCCATCAGCGCAAACGCGATGAGCAGATTTTTTTCCATGCCCGGTTCCTGATTAGGCGATCCGGGGAGCTTGATTTCTTGAGCCATTGAGTGTGTTCGGAATCTTATTGAATGAGTTCTTTAGGGGACAGGGTCGAAGCCACCCGCGTGAAACGGGTGACACTTACAGATACGCAAAAAAGCCATGCCGGTTCCGCGCAGAGAGCCATGCCTCTCAATCGCCTCCATGGCGTATACCGAGCAGGTGGGATGAAATCGACATGCCGAAGGAAGCATTGGAGAAATCAAACGCTTGTAGAGCTTCAGGATCGCGATGAGGAAGTGTCGCACGGGGCTTCGGGACTTCGGGCTTCAGGAGATGGTGCTTCAGGGCGTTTGGTTTCCAGGTGTTGGAGAAGTTTCTCGACGTGACCTTCGATTTCTGCCCAGGGCGCATCCAGCAGTGCTTTGCGTGGATTGAACACCAGATCAAAACCGATCGGAAAACGTTCTCTTCTTAGTCTCACACATTCGCGCAGTCGGCGTTTGATGCGATTTCGCACCACCGCTTTACCCAAGGCTCGCGGGCACGTAAACCCAAATCGCGCATCCCGCGCTACTCCTGATTTGCGATAAAAGACGGCAAACAGCGCACAAGAATATTTCTTGCCCCCGTCATAAGTCTGCCGAAACTCCGGCGGACGCAACAGACGTACGGATTTTGGAAAGTCCGGCATGTGGATAAAAAAAGAGGTGCCGGAGCTAGGTGGTTCCCTAGCTCCGGCAGGAGGTGATCAGACAAAACAAGAAGTCGGACTAAAAATCTAAAAAGAAAGGCGGCTGCGCTTAAGCGCTCTTCGCCTGACGTACCGGACGCTCGTCAGAAACGGTCAGTTTCCAGCGGCCACGGGCACGACGGCGGGCCAAAACGTTCCGGCCATCCTTTGAACTCATGCGTTTACGAAAACCGTGCGTCTTTGCGCGCTTGCGGTTATTCGGTTGAAATGTTCTCTTCGGCATCTAACTTGAGAATCCTTGGGGGCGGACAAAGTCTACATTCTCTACCTCAAGGACATTCCCCATCGGACTTAACAATGCAGCGTAACGCGTCCGCGCAACTTTCCCAGCATACCAATCTCGACACGGCCTTGTCCACAGCATAGGATGGATAGCGAATATGGCACAGACTTTTTCAACACAGATCAAGGGACCGGCGATCTTCCTGGCTCAGTTCATGGGAGACGCAGCACCTTTCAACAACCTGCCCAATATCTCGGCCTGGATGAAGGGCCACGGCTACGCCGGTATCCAGCTCCCCTCTTGGGACGGCCGGATTATCGACATCAAAAAGGCCGCTGAATCAAAGACCTATTGCGATGAAATCAAAGGCCAGACCAACGGTCTCGTCATCACTGAACTTTCCTCGCACATCCAGGGGCAACTCGTTGCCTCGCATCCCGCTTACGACGAAATCTTCGACGGCTTTGCCGCCCCCGAAGTACGCGGTAACCCCAAAGCCCGCAGCGAATGGGCCATCCAGCAGATGAAATACGTGATCCAGGCTTCCGCAAACATGGGCCTCACCGTGTCGCCATCTTTCTCTGGCGCACTCCTCTGGCCTTATCTTTACCCCTGGCCCCAGCGCCCCGCCGGTCTCGTTGAAGAAGGCTTCAAAGAACTCGCCAAACGCTGGCTGCCCATCCTCGATTACGCCGACAAGTTCGGCATCGACATGGCCTACGAGCTCCACCCCGGCGAAGACCTCTACGACGGTGCCACTTTTGAACAATTCCTTGAAGCCACCGGCAACCATGCCCGGGTCAACATCAATTACGATCCGTCTCACTTCATCCTGCAATGCATGGACTACGTCGGCTTCATCGATGTCTACGCCTCTCGCATCAAGGCTTTCCATGTGAAGGACGCCGAGTTCCGCCCCAGCGCCAAAGCCGGCGTTTACGGCGGCTACCTGGGATGGAAAGAGCGCCCGGGACGCTTCCGTTCCCTCGGCGACGGCCAAGTCGATTTCAAGCAAATCTTCTCGCGACTCACCGCCGCTGGCTACGCAAGCTGGGCCGTCCTCGAATGGGAGTGCTGCTTCAAGGACAGCGTCCAGGGTGCCGCCGAGGGCGCGCCCTTCATCGCCTCCCACCTCATCAGCGTCCCCACCAAAGCCTTCGATGATTTCGCCGGTGCCGCCACCGACGCCGCCCGCAACCGTCGAATCATGGGACTCTAGAAGCTGTGGCGGCTAAGCCCCTCAAAAAGACTCCCGCGAAAAAAGAGCTCTGGACACGGGTCCAGCTCCTGCGCCAATGCAATCTCCCGGCGCGCCAGCTAAGCGCTTGGGAAAAACAAGGCCTCTTTGGGTTCAAAGAGGCCTACGCTTTTGAAGACCTTCTGTCCTTGCGGGTTCTCGTCCGGCTCAAGGAACTGGGCCTGAGCCCGCGCAAGCTCCGCGATGTCTTCGACAGCGTCAAAGCCAAGCTCTCGCACGTCCGCAATCCGCTCACCGAACTGCGCGTCTTTGTCGAAGGCAAGCGCATTAGCGTCCAGACCGCCGGCAACCGCAAAATGGACGCCATGTCCGGCCAGCTCCTGCTCGATTTCGACCAGGCCGAACTCCGCCGCCTCCTCACCTTCCCCGCCACTCGCAAAGACGAAGCGGACAAGCTCCGCCGCGCCAAAGTAGATGCCGAAACCTGGTTCCAAAAGGGTCTGGAACTCGAGCAGAACGGCGCCGACAAGCGTGAAGCCATCGAGGCATACGAGCAGGCGCTCGCTTTAAACCCCGCCCTCGCCGGCGCGCTCGTCAACATCGGCACCATCTTCTTCAACGCCCGTAAGTGGCGCGAGTCGGAGCGCTACTACAACGAAGCTATCGCCGCCGACGACGCCTATGCACTAGCCC
>JANXLY010000131.1 GCA_025354885.1 Acidobacteriota bacterium
CGAGCCATCGGGTGCCAAGAATTTGTTCGAGTTATTTAGCCCAGTTCGGGGCTTGCTCACAGACAGCGAAATAGGCGAGTACTTCAGCCGTGATTCATCGCCTGGACGCGCGGTCGATTTGGGATGAGGGGATTTCTATTAGATACCAACGTTATCTCTGAGATTCTGCGTGCCGCGCCTGATGCGCAGGTTCAGGCGTGATGTCGGCCGCTAACGCAGGAGAGTCTCTTTTTGAGCGTGGTTTCCCTGGGAGAGCTTTGCAAGGGATTCACGATCATGCCTGAGGGCGCAAGACGCGATCAGCTAGATAAATCGATTGAAGCTCTGGTTTCGGCCTGGTTCTCGGACCGCATTCTGCCGGTACACAAACAATAGCTGAGCGGTGGGGCATAATGGCTGGCCAGCGACAACTCAAAGGCCGTCCGCTTGGCGTTCTGGATGGCCAAATCGCCGCAACTGCGTTCGAACATGGGCTTACTGTGGTCACGCGCAATATCAAAGATTTTGAAGATCTTGGCGTGCCCATCCTCAACCCGTGGGAAGCCGAGATGAGCGAGACCCACTAACATCATTGTCTAATCCAAGGAAGAGCCTGAAGGCGGGAATCGGGCTGGGGCTTGTGTCTCCCAGTATTGGTATTCAGAGTGATTCAGAAAAGAGGAGGGAGCCGCAGCCCTGACAATCACGATTGAGCTCAGACCTGAGATTGAAAGCGGCCTTCTGGCGCAAGCTCAGGCGAGGTACGTGAC
The DNA here is from genome assembly GCA_025354885.1 of Acidobacteriota bacterium. GTDB lineage: Bacteria > Acidobacteriota > Terriglobia > Bryobacterales > Bryobacteraceae > Bryobacter. The sequence goes on from JANXLY010000131.1 coordinate 750, forward strand.
GGAATTGTTGTCGAAGCGGCGCTTGCTGGTATGAGCAAAGTTGCGCCTCCGCCCCGCACCGGGCAAGCCCTTATCGACGTTTGCGCGGAGATTCGCGGGGTCCTCCCGATGAAGAGATCGATACTATTTTCGCCCGCAATGTTCGCCCGCAATCGTGCGATGAGTCGGTCGGTTGAACTTTAGATGAACGTTGGCTTGCTTCTCGAAAACCAATGTTGATTGGGAACTGATCAGGCCGCGCATTCCAGCTCGGCGAGATTTGGAATGGTTTCAAGTGAGATGGACATTGAGGTTTGCGACAGAGGCTTAGCCGACACAAATTCGAAGGAAGGTACATGATGGGAGCTATGGCAAGCGTCCACTTGAGCGAGGCCTAAGTGGCCCGCGATCTTCATTCCGTGTTGGCCAAAGTGCAACAAGGCGTCGAGCTCGTTATCGAGCAGGATGACAGGCCAGTGGCAGTGCTCAAACAGCCGCCAGTTGGCCGAATGATTTCGGAAGTCCTGGCCGATCTCAGGGTCCTCGGGTCGCAAGCCTATGTTGATGATGATTACGCGCACGATGTCGAGAAAGGGATTGAATCCCAACGGCAAGCATGGAAACCACCATCCTGGGAGTGGTTCTCGACTCTAGCGTATTGATCGCCGCAGAGCGACGCAGATTGAGCGATGGTGCAGCAATTGAGCATGTCCGACAAGAACCGGGTGAAGTAGCGATAGTGATCTCAGCTGTGAGCATCGCCGCATTCGGGCACGGTATTTAGCTTGCAAAGACCCCCGAAATTCGCGAGCAACGCCGCAGTCTTCTGGACGAATTGAAGGCAACGGTGCCAATCTGGCCAATGACTTTGGTAAGTGCAGAAATCGTAGCTCGAATCGGCGGAGAGCAGGCAGCTTTGGGCATCCATCTTCCGCTTGGGGATCTGATGATCGGTGCGTGTGCGCTGGAACTCGGGTACGTGGTAGCTACGGGTAATGCTCGAGATTTTGAGCGAATTCCCGGACTGAAACTGATTTCGCTCCAGGAGAGGTTTGCTGGGGAGGCGGGTGGATGGCCCGGCAGTGTCGATTGCCTCTAAATTTTCTCGTTTTCCGATTTATACAGACTGCGGAAATTGATTGCGCATGACACCGCTTGCTGACGCGCGCGGCTCTGAATCTCCCGCTCGGTTCCGCAATTACTTATGTCGCAGTGTTTAGCAATCAGAGCTCGTCAGGGAATTGATCGGGCCAGCAAGATTCGAGCCAGATGGCGAGGCGGCGGTCGTACGCGTTGATGTCGCCGAGCAGGTAGCTGCGCTGCTCGTCGAAATAGCGTTGCTGAAGAGTTTCAGGGTCGATGTGCCCATTTGCGGCGAGGTGTCGGACATCGAACAGATCGCGTTCCGAGAATCGCTCGAGCTTGGAGAGGGCCAGATCGTGGGCTTCGAGCGCACATAGGCTGAGCCGTTTCAGGCCGGGGATGTCAAGGTGGAACAGGCGACTGGTGTGGTCGCAAGGAAGATTCACGACTCGCACGTGCTGGATGTAGATTCCGTACTTCTTGCGGAGCGGCGAGTTCTGTCCTGCGAGGGTATCGACCACTGCATCGTGGCCGAGTGGGTGGATGGCGCAGGAATCAATATCAAAGGTGACGCGCTGCAGACCGAAGCAAAATTGCATCACGAATCCTCCCATGCAGGCCAGGCTGACGGGCTGCTCGAGCTTCGCGTCTAGTTCAGTGAGAAAGCCGAGCCATGGTTCAGTGAGTGGTGCCATGAGTGAAGTACGAACGCTTCAATTGATCGGACTTGAGGTTTGTGAGCAAGTTCCAGTGCTGGGCCAGCGGGGGGCGATTGTCTTTGAGCAAATGGCGGCGGAAGGCGCTCGGCATGGCGTCGTTACAAAGTGTGTGTAGGGCGGCGAGACGGGCGGGTTCGAGCTGGTCCAGAAGCACTTGCAAATGGGGCCGCGGTGTGAGTTCGTTGGCCAAGGAAGTAAGGAGGCCGAGACGATTCTGGAGGTTGCGGAGTTTAGCCTGAGCGACGAGCCAGGTTGTGTCCAGATTTTTGAAGTAGCTGAGGAGCCAGACGACCGCTTCTACCGTTCTTGGTTCGGCATTGGATTTGCGCAGGACTTCCAACGCAAGCACGGCGGGATTGAGTTTTGGGGCCTGGGTGAGTGGGGCGAAGCCGGGGTAACCGAGCTTGCCGAGCGAGTGGACTAGCGTGTCGTCGGTGAGTTCCAGTTCGGAAAGGGATAGAGGGAGCTGGGTGGGGTCCTTACCGAAGCGGGCTTCGAGGATGGCTTGTAATTTTGCCGTGAGAGGGCGGCGGTTTGACTCCAGTAGCGACAGGTAGGGCTGAGAGACGCCGAGCAGGGCTGCGTACTGCGCTTGATTCAGGCCGAGCTGTTCGCGGTGGAGCAGGGACATAGTGTTGTAATAATTATTACAAACAACAATCTTCTTGTCAAAGAGGAAATTATTGGCCTCTTGGAGTGTGGTTGAGCTTGGCCTCGGACGGAAATTGCGAAGAAACGGGATTGTGGGTGCAGAGGCAAGGGGTTGAGATCGTTATCGAACAGGATGACAGGCCGAGCTTCGTGGCCGCCTGGGAATGGCGCGCCAGCAGTTTGCCGAAGGCAGGCCGGATGTCGAGTAAGCAGCGCGATGTTAGCCTGTTTGCAAAACCGTTGTATGACTGTTTGCTGAATGCTAACATGAGGCGGTGAATGTGATCAGCAAGCGAGGCCTTCAATCTCAAATCAGGAAGCGCCCTGACTGTGCTGAAGCTGCCGAGAGTTGGTTCAGGATCGCTTCAAAGTCGCATTGGAGTTGCCATCAGGAAGTTCGGCAATCGATTCAGTCTGCCGACCAAGTTGGGCAAGTTCTTATTTTCAACTTGCGCGGGAACGTCTATCGCCTGCTCATGACTGCGCATTACCCGAGCAGGACGCTTTATGTAAAAGCGTTGCTCTCACACGCTGAATATGATCGAAAGGAGTGGATGAAATGGGCCTGAGCCTCAACACCGAGCGATATCTGCAAGTGCTGCAGAAGCACATGCCGCGTCCCATTGAATCGGACGAGGATTACGATTACTGGGCGACGGTGCTGGAGTCGATCGACATGTCGCCGAATTCCACAGCAGAAGAAAAGGCGCTTGCGCGGCTCATGACGCCAGCGATGGTGGAGTACGACCAAATACACAACCCGGAACTTTATGCTTCGGACCCGCTAGGGAGCTTGAAGTTTCTCATGGAGTCGAATGGGATGATCCAGGCGGATCTGAGTCGGTTGCTGGGTGTCAGCAGGACCACGGCATCTCAAATCTGCGCGGGAACACGCGGAATCTCGAAGGCGAGTGCGTTGAAGCTGGCGGAGCGATTTGCATTGCCGTTGAGTGTGTTTGTTTCATGAGAGGCTGCGGGCAACTTAGTCGGCGTAGCGACTTCTAACATGCTGAGCGGAGGTGTCACGGCGAATTGGTCGAACTCTGCAGTGGCCCTGTGGCGAGTGAGATCAGGCAGTGCGCGAGTCAAGTTGCAGCTTCGAGCTAGTGGTGTGCTCGCAGCGGAAGAAATGCGGCAAGATCCCGTGCACCATGAACCACGCTGATGACCTTAATCGGCTTGGCCTCCCAGGCGTAAACAACCACGTACGAATAGAAGTTTCAAAAGCGACAGTTCCGACTCAGTAGCTGGTTGTTGTAGTGCCCGATGCCCGGAGAGCGGCCCAGAGCCTGAATCGCTTCCTCGAATTCTCCTCGCAAACGCTGGGCGGCGTCAGGGCTGTCCTCGGCGATGTCGAGGAAAATCTGCTTCAGGTCGTTTCTGGCTTCCGGGGTAAGAAGAAAACTCTGCTTCATGGGTTGTTGGCCTTAGCACGACGACGCTCTTCGATCATTTCCCGAAGTTCGTCGAAGACCTCAGCTCCGCCGATCAGGTCCCCGCGCTCTGCCTGGCCGGCAGCTCTTTCGAGT
>JANXLY010000171.1 GCA_025354885.1 Acidobacteriota bacterium
TGAAGAATGCAAGAACCCCAAACGCGACCTTCCCTGGGGCATCATCATCACTCTCGCCGTCTGTACTCTCCTGTATGGCGCAGTCTCTCTGGTCCTCACTGGCATCGTCCCCTACACCACTCTCAACAACGACGAGCCCGTCGCCAAAGCCATTAAGGACATCGGCTACAACCGCCTCCGCATCTTCGTCAGCATCGGCGCACTCGTCGGGATGTGGAGCTCTCTGCTGGTCTTCCAATATGGACAGGCCCGCATCTGGTTTGCGATGTCACGCGATAAACTCCTGCCAGGAATTTTTTCTCGCGTCCACCCCGTCTACCGCACCCCCGACGTCTCCACCTGGATCGCCGGCTTCGTCGTTGGCATCCCCGCCGGTCTCTGGGATATTGCCACATTTGCCGAACTCGCCAACATCGGCACACTGGCCGCTTTCGCCAGCGTCTCGGCTGGTGTCATCATTCTCCGCAAACGCCAGCCGGATACCCCAAGAGGCTTCCGCGTGCCCTTCGTTCCTCTGGTCCCATATCTCTCAATCTTCTTTTGCTTTATCCTGATGCTCGGCCTTCCGCTGCAAACCTGGCTCACCTTCTTTGTCTGGTTGCTCATCGGCCTCGCCATCTACTTCGGCTACTCAAAATCGCGCAGCACACTCGCGCAGGAGATTCAGTAATCATGCAACGTCGCCACTTCTTAACCTCTCTCGCAGCAGGTGCAACAGCGATTGCCGCCGCACTTCCCGACAAGATCGGCATGGGCTACAACACCTATTGCCTCCGCGGTCTGAAGATGACAGACCGGCAGCACTTTGAACAAGCTGCCGCCTGGAAACTCGATGCCCTCTTCCTTCAGGACTCTCTCGACCCGCGAGCTCAGGATCCAGCCCACTGGGCCGAAGTCAAACAATGGGCCTCGGAGTTCCAGCTCCACATCCAGACCGGCGGCTCCGGTATCCTTCCCAAAACTCCCGACCAGTGGGATGCCAACCTCGCTGCCTTTCGCAAGAACATCGCTCGTGCCAAAGCCTCTGGCTCCCCAATCGTGCGCGGCGTCTGCGCCAGCTTCCGTCACGAACTTCCGCTTGCCTCGACAGAAGCCAACATGGAACTCGCCATCAAAGTCCTCAAGGCCGTCCGCAACGAAGTACTCGACGCTGGGATCAAAGTCGCCATCGAAGTCCACAAAGACTTCCAGGCCTGGGAACACAAGATCATCATCGAAGCGGCCGGCAAAGATTTCGTCGGCACCTATCTCGACACCGGCAACCCGGTCTTCACTCTCGAAGACCCATTGTTGACACTGGAAACATTGGCGCCTTACGTGCTCACTTTCCACTTACGGGACTCGGTCGTATACGAGCACCCAAACGGCATCGCCGTCCAGTGGGTCCCTCTCGGCGATGGCACCATCGACTTCAAGCAGATCATCACCCGCGCCCGTCAAATCCTCAACCCAGGCGTTCACATTTTCATCAAACCGATCACTGGCCGCCCGCCCGCGATTCTGCCCATCTTTGACGATCAGTGGTGGGCCAAATGGTACCCCAAGGCAAGAGCCCAGGAATTCGCCCGCTTCCTCGCTATCGCCAAACGCGGCCGTCCCTATGAAAAGGCTGTTGTGCAAGAAGACATCACGGGCCTTACTCCACCCCCGGTCTACCAGTCCGCACTTGCTTACCAACAGAAGGAACACATGGAGCGCAGCATCGCTTATGCCCGCAATGAACTGAAGCTCGGCATCCGCTCGTGATATTCCTAAAGAAATGCTGAGCCGCTTTACCGCGACACTCCTCTTGTTCCTTCTCACCAGCGAAATCTCTCTAGCGCAGAAAAAGAAGAAAAGCAAAAAGGACGTCGAGCCCGTCACCCAAACTCTCGAAGTCCTGCCAGATCCGCCCTTGGCGGTAAAGGTCGAAAGCACAAGGCTGCTCTTTCTCGTCAGCCCGCTTTCTTCCAAAGGTCTGCTCAGCCAGCAATCCAAAGAAGCCCTCGCCTCCCTCCGCAGACAGGCTCGTGGGGCCACGCTCGTCAAACTCCGCGCCTTTGTCGCCGGCCGTGGCGATGCCCGCCGCATCAGCGCAATCGTCAGCGAACAGTTCACCGAATGGAAGCTCCCGCTGCCTGCACTCAGCATTCTTCAGATCGGCGCTCTTCCTCTCGAAGGCGCTCAAGTCCAGATCGAAGCCATCGCCGAAGATCGCAAGCCAATCAACCTCAATGGCGTCGCTTGGCTCTCAGGCAAATTAGTCACCAAATCGCTGGGTGAATCCGGCGATGTGAACGCCGTGCAGCCCCTGCTCATTGAATCGATGGCCGCACTCAATGGTGATTTGCTAGCCCTCACCTGTTTTGTCAGTTCTCTCGACAACGCCATCGATCTCGATCGTGCCATGGCTGCCAAATTCCCTAACGCTGCCCGTACTCTGTTGCAGGCCCAGCGTGCCACTGGCAGTGGCCTTGCACGCTGCGAAGGCGTTGCTCGTCGCAGTACCGGCCAACCAGACCGCCTCGTTCTCACCAGCACCATCATCGGCTTCGGTACCGAAGAAAAAGACATCCAACTCGTCGCCACCCGCCTCACACGTCTCCTCGAATCGAACAACGCCACCCTCCTCGAACGAAAAGGCTACGGGGTGAGCCGTAGCCTTGAAAATCGTTTAGGTTCTATTTGTGTCGTCGAAGGGGTTGGCTCGAACGAAGCTACTTTTGCTCTCGAAGCCATCGGCCTCCAGAAATTCTAGCTAGCCAGCCATCCGCATATCGCGGCGTACCTGCATCGAAGCCCTTCGGCTGATCAGGTCCGCAACCTTCCCAAGCAGATCCGCGATGTCTTCCGGCGCTACGAGTACAGGCTTCCGGTCGCTGACATACTCGCGCTCCGAATCACGACTGTCCCCGGCCTCTCGATCACTTTCGGTGTCGAAAATTGCCGTTGCTGGCCGGTAATCCATCGTTTTCGCATGTTCCAGCACCCGACGGCCAGAATCCGGTGATCCCATATCCCGTCCTGAAAGCACAAGCGAATATTCCTGGGAATCCATCTTGTACATCGCTTCCGCAGCACTGGCAGCGGAATCTACTTTGTATCCACCCGCTTCGAGCACGGTTTGCAACGTAAGGCGGGCGGTCGGATCGTCGTCGGCAAGCAGAACGCGTGCAAGCCGCATTGTATTTTTGGGGGCGAGTTGAAGTGTGAAGGACATTTGGATTACTGAATCGATTTGAAGCCGAGGCTCTACATCAAGTATAGGGATTCCTGAGCAGATTACCAGAGGCAAACTTTGTTGCAACACCATTTGAGATCTATGACTTAGCCGTACTGGTACTAATGGTAAGCATATGCATTTCTACCCCGATCCTCTTAAGCAAGCCTACGCATGTTGAGTGCACAAAACTAGGTAATGCTCTCAGGGCAAATGCCCGAGTCGTTATGCGTAGCTTGCTTGTTTTCGTGGCAAGTGTTGCAAAAATGACACACTATTCGGCAATTAAGGCAAACTCCGCAACAGCTCTGCCGCCTCTGTCTTCACCGCCGGGTCCATCGAATTCGCCGCCTGCGTCAAAAACTTCCTTGCTCCGGCAAAATCATTCAACGCCCCCAGCGCCGTTCCCAAACCCAATTGCCCTCGGGCATAGGCTGGATTCAATCGCAGCGCCTCGCCATACTCGCGAGCCGCTTCCCGAAAATTTCGTACGGCCATGTACAGATTGCCCAGCAAGTCGCGGCCCTCCAGATTTCCAGGCTCGATCTTCACAACCTCCATCGCATGCGGCAATGCGTCGGCAAACCGCTTTTGCCCTGCCAGGAAGACGGCGTAATTAAAACGGGCAGCCTTCAGCCCCGGTGCCATCTTGAGCGCCGCCAGGAAGTGCCGTTCCGCATCCGCACCCTGCCCCCGCCCTGCCAGCAGATTCGCCAGATTACTCTGCACTTCAGCCTCATCCGGCTGTTCCCGCAGCGCCCCTCGAAATGCCTCTTCGGCACCCGCACGATCGCCGCTTTCCATCAAAATTGTTCCCAGTGTCTTGTGCGCTTCCACCAGTTCCGGTTCCTGCTCAATCGCCTTGCGCGCCGCCTTCGCTGCATCTGCCGACTTCCCTTCACTGCGATAAATACGAGCAAGTTCAAGCCAGGTCAGGGAATCCTGCGGGTGCAGGCTCGTCGTCTTCTCCAGCGTCAACTTCGCGCCAGAAACATCCCCGGCCCGGAACTGCGATATCCCTTTACTTCGCAATGCCGGCAGATACTTCGCGTCGATCCCTAGCGCCTTCTCGTAATAAGGCAGGGCACGCGCTGCTTCACCACCTGCATGCAGCGCCTGCGCCATCTGCAGGTAATAAGCCGGATGCGCGGGCTTCTGCTTCTCAAGTGCCGCCTCAAGCCTGGGAATCCCCTTCTTCAAATTGCTCTGATGCATCACCTGCGCCAGCGCCGGATACAAATCATCATCGAGCGTCTTCGGATAATAAAGCGCCACTTCACCCTGGTAGGAAGTTCCGCCCATCTGCTCATGCCGTTCCACCCGTTCCGCCATCAAGTCCTGTTTCGCACTCGGCTTCTGGATCTTGTGATCCGTCACGGCGACATGAATCACATCCTCAGTCCGTCGCTTTGGCATATGGCAGCTCGCACAATCCGCCTTGGCCGGGTGCTTCGTCGAACTCTCCATCTGCCCGTGACACTTTGCACAAGCCGCATCCACACTAATGGTCTTCTCATGCGGGTTGTGGCAAGTGGTGCAAGTCAATTTGTCATTGCTGTTCAGAAAACATTTCGACTGCCGCAACCGGTACGCCGACCCGGCAATCTCAAACTTCTCTGCCTCTTTGCTTCCCTTGGCGTGATCAAAATGCACGATAAACTTCTCCAGCGGCTCTCGCGGATCATACCCAAAAATAGATTGCTCAAAACGCACAATCGAATTCGGCAACGAGAAGCTGGTCGTCTCCAGATGGCACTGCATGCAGACTTCCATCTGCCGCTCTCCACTCAACTTCTTCGGATTCAGAATCTTCCCCCGGCCCATGGTAGAAGCATGTTCACGCCCCGGTCCATGGCAGCGCTGGCAATCAATTCCCTCCGGCAAATCCCCCTGAAATACGGCGTCGTCAAACAAGCTGTTCCCCGCCTGCTTCGGATATCCGTTGTGGCAAAACACGCATTGATAACCGATCGCCCGCCGCATGTCCATGTGGTCTGGACGGTCATAGCCAGGGCTCATCGCCACGATGCCCCCTTTTTCCGGATACCAGTTGACCGGCATCTCGATCAGCCGCCCCTGCGGGGTCCGGTGCAAAAAACTCCGAGCATGATTTCCGCTCCCCAACACATAGTGGATTTCTTTCTCAATCGGGTTCCCGCCGCCCACCTCATCCCGCTTGAGGTAAGCGCGTCCCTCATGAGTCGAAAATTGATAGCTGCGCCCTGAAGCCTGATGTACAAAGCTCCCGCCCGGCACCTCATCGGCGTCGATCTTGTGAAAAGCCCGGGCCATCCCGGTCTGACGGTAACTGAGGGCAATCTGCGCATGGCACCCCTCGCAAGCCCGCGAATCGATATACCCCGCCGCTCGCGTATTCGCCGGCTCAGTCGTGCCACACCCCACGAGTAACACCGCCAACAGCATCAACAAAATCTGCATACAGTTAGCCTATCCGCTTCGAGTTCAAGTGGCCACTGAACAATCGCCTTCAACGTCGCGCCAGGATTGCCCATCCTAAGCCTATTAGAGCCAAAATCCAAACTTAAGCACGATCATAAGAAAATTAAGCATTCTTTTAACGGACTTCAAAATCACTACACGAAATGATTGACTCTTAATATCGCTTTGTGATTAAGTCAAGCTCCAAGGTAATAAAATGCGATTCGTAAAATACTCACTCCTGCTGTGCCTCCTCGCTGCCACCGCCTTTGCCCAAGGCGAACGAGCTACCGTAACAGGAAACGTCTCTGACACCTCAGGGGCCATCGTCCCATCCGTTGCCATCACCATACGCAACCTCGAAACCAACGTCACCTCCCGTACCACCACCAACTCCGCAGGTCTCTTCTACCTTCCCGCATTGCCCCCCGGCCAGTACGACGTCAATGCTGAAAAAGCTGGCTTTCGCCCCTCTCGTGTCTCCAATCTCCGTCTCACCGTCGGCCTCACCGCAACCGTCAACATCATCCTCGAAGTAGGAACCGTAACCCAGGTTCTCGACGTTACTGCCACAGCCGTCCAACTCGAAGCCCAGACCTCCGGTCTCGGCAAAGTAGTCGAACAGCGCCGCATCGTAGAACTCCCCCTCCTTGGCCGCAATCCTCTCGCTCTCGCCTCCACTGCGCCCGGTGTCATCCCTACCAGTGGTCAGCGTGGCACAGGGAATGACATTGTTGGGGTCTCCACTACCTCTCAGATCAATGGCGGACTCGCGCAGCAAAACGGTGTTCTCATCGACGGCGGCGAAGCCCGTGGCACCACAGAATCCGGCATTGCCTATACGGTTCCTATCGAAGCCGTCGGCGAATTCAAAGTAGAAACTTCCACTTATTCAGCCGAGTTCGGCCGCGCCGCCGGAGGCATCGTCAATATCGCTACCAAGTCCGGCACAAACAAACTCCACGGCGTCCTCTTCGAATTCCTTCGTAACGACCACCTCAACGCCAATAGTTGGCAGAACAATCGCAACAAGGTTCCTAAGGGGCTCTTCCAGCGCAACGAGTTCGGCGCTGGTGCTGGCGGCAAGATAATTCGCGACCGCACTTTCTGGTACGCCATCTACGAAGGTACCCGCCAGGGCAGCCCCGATCAGGCTCTTCTCACTGTCCCTACAGGCCTCCAAAAGCAGGGCGATTTCTCACAGACCTTTGACCGCAACGGAAGCCTCATCCGCGTCTATGACTACACCACCACCCGCCGTGATGCAACCTTACCCGGTGGAATCAACCGCGATCCTTTCCCCGGTAACCGCATCCCCGTTGACCGCATCCATCCCATTTCCGCAAAGGTCATTCCTTTCTGGGGAGCAGAAAACCGTCCCGGAGAAGGCCTCGCTCTCCTCAACAACTACTTCCGCGTCGGCAAGGCCATCACCAACGGCGACTCCTGGTTTGGCCGCATAGACCACATGATTACCGATCGCCACCGCCTCTACGGTCGTTACGGCGGTCGTGAACTCAAGAACACCACACAGGTCGCACTCAACCCTGCCTTCCCGCCTCGTTTGCAAAGTTCCAACCCAGCCAACAGCGCCCTGATTACCCTCACCTCAACCTGGACTCCCAGCCTCATCACAGAAGGCCGCATCAGCTATACTCGCCTTCAAAACGACCAACGTCCCCTCAGCGAGGGCTTTGACGTCGGCGCTCTCGGCTTCCCCAAAAGCGTTACCGATAACATCCTCTTCCAGCAGTTCCCCCAAATTTCAATCCAAACCTATGCCCAAGGCGCTGGCCTTGCAGTTACAGGTGCCGCCCCTAACGAATTTGATCCACTTGGTGGTGTCGGCCGCACCCTCACCCCGCAGGATACTTGGCACGGTCAGTTCCACGCTACCCTCATCAAGGGCCGCCACAAGGTCAAAGTCGGCGTGGATTCTCAACTCATCCGTTTGAATGCCTTCAACTCCCAACAGTCTTCAGGCCAATACATCTTTGACCGTCTCTACAGTCAGGGTCCAGACCCCAATGTAACGGCCCTCAATTCCGGCCACGGCTTCGCCAGTTTCCTCCTTGGCGTTCCCCAGACCGGCGCAATCACCATTACCCGCCCCCTTGCTCTCGTCCAGCGCTACTACGGTGCTTATATTCAGGACGATTGGCGCATCACCAACAAGCTCACGCTCAACCTGGGCCTTCGCTGGGAATACACAACTCCTTACGCTGAAAAGTTTGGCCAGATTGGCTACATCGACTGGAATGCTATCGAGCCCGTAACCGGTCTCAAAGGAAACTTCAAACTCACCAAGCCCGGCGAATACCAGTCCGACCCCAACAAGAAGAATTTCTCGCCTCGCCTCGGCCTTGCCTACCAGCTCAACCCCAAGACCGTCATCCGTTCCGGAGCCGCAATCTTCTATGCCACCTACGTCGGCGTCAATGCCGCTGCTACAGATTTCGGCAATGGCGGTTTCCTCTCCAACGCCTTATTCCTCGGCCAGCCCAACGCATTGGTCAATACTCCGCCGCAGGGCAGTTCCTGGTCCAACCCCTTCGCCGGCGGCATCATCATCCCCAATGGCAATACCAATTTCGCTGGTCAGAACGTACGCGCAGATACTCGCCATCGTCCCAATGCGAACGTGGCTAATTGGACTTTCTCCATCCAGCGTATGCTCAGCTCCAACACGATGTTCGAGGTTGCTTACGTTGGCTCGAAGACAACTCACCTTTACTGGAACCGCCAGCGTAACCAGAACGATCCATCGCTACTACCCTTGGGCAGTCAACTGCTGCAGCCTGTTCCGAATCCTTTCTTCGGCAAGATCCTTACCGGCTCACTCAGCGGTGCCACCATCCAGGCCCGCCAGGCTCTGCGGCCCTATCCCCAGTTCCTCGACCTCCTCATCTTCCGTGATCCTTACGGCGACATGAGTTACCAGAGCTGGTACATGCGCCTTGAGAAGCAGTATTCCCATGGCTTGATTCTCAGCACTTCTTACACAGCCTCCAAGACCATTGCCAACACAATGCAGTCCAACACCTGGGTTGTTGGCCCTTCCAATAGTCTTTACAATGCCAGATACAACCGTGGCATTGAAGCCAACGATGTTCCGCAGCGTCTGGTCTTCAGTCTCGTGTACGATCTCCCCTTCGGCAAAGGTCGCAAGTTCCTCTCCAGTTCCACTCCGATCATGAACCACGTTCTCGGCGGCTGGCAGTTCTCTTCGCTCTCAGTTCTTCAAAAAGGCCGCCCGGTTATGATTACTGCTCCCGATAGCACTAACCTTTTCAACTTCTCCTCCACGAACGGTCGCGCCGATCGCCTCAAGGATCCCGTATTACCTGACGGTCAACAGACCCTCAACAAGTGGTTCGATACCACCGCTTTCCAGCGTGCCGCAACTTACACCGTTCCTACCGATAGTGTGAGCCAGCCTCGCCTTCGCGGTCCCGGTCGAGTCAATTTCGATGTGTCCTTCGTCAAGAACACCATGGTTCGCGAACGCTTCAATCTCCAGTTCCGCGCCGAGATGTTCAATATCTCGAACACTCCGGCCCTCGATGCTCGTGGCAATACCAACGAAGTTTCGAGCGCCCAATTCGGCCAGATTGTAAATGGCGGTAACCCGCGCAACGTTCAATTTGGTCTCCGCCTCGTCTTCTGATAGAAAACGACCTGTCAATAGAGAATGAGAATGCTCTCGTTTTTGCTTTGGTTCTCTATGAAGCCTCCCCTCAAGGGAGGCTTCATGGTTTTCCGGGCTTGGCGCTCGGATGAGGGAAGAGGATGAGGGAAGAGGCATGCGCGACGGTGGATCAGTCTGATACTCGCGGGCAGCCATCACTCTCTGCTTACCCGGCCAGCGGCACACCCATGCCATGCCAGAATCATTGCATGCGGATCCTTGCACTAGCGCTCCTGCTCGCCACTTCGGCCAGCTCACAATCCCTCCCTACAGGCGAGCGTTTCCTCACTCACCTCAACACAGAACTCCTGCCCTTCTGGATGAACCCCGCCGCCTTCGGGACGCCCCAGGGAGCCTTTCCCACCACTCGTTGCGACGATGGCAGCGCCGTCAATTTCGCCCGCCCCTGTATCGAAGTTGGCCGCAACGGCTGGCTTACCCAGCAGCAGCATTTTCTCGTCGCACAATCCCGCCAAACCTACGCCTACGGCGTCGCCTTCCATCTCACAGGCGAACAGCGCTACCTCGACCTCATGAAGAGTGGTGTCGATTTCATCCGTCGCAATATGATCGATCGCAGCGCTGGCGGAATGTTCGTCACTCGTTCGCTTCCCAATGGCCAATGGGGTCCGCACGTCAACTTCCGTAACGCCCAGGAACTCGCCTATGGTGTCCTCGGACTCGGCTTCTACTACTACCTCACCCGCGACCCCGAAGTCCTCTACGACATCATGTCGGTCCGCGATCACATCCTTGGCCGTTACTTTAATCCAGAAACCAATGCCTTCCGTTGGGTCCTCGCCCAAAATGGGGACGACCGTCCCAACGACAAACGCCTCGTCGCCCAGCTCGATCAGTTGAATGGCTACCTCGTTCTCCTCACGCCCACACTTCCTGAGCCTTACCAGACCGAGTCCAAACAAGCGCTCAGCGTCATCGCTCATCTGATAATCGATCAGTTCTATTCCCCCAAAGACAACCTCTTCTTCCTTACGGCCAATACTCCCCATGAAGTCGCCACCGCCACAGCCGACACCGACTTTGGCCACACCATCAAGGCCATGTGGATGATCCGTTACACCGGTCTTCTGACAGGCGAAAATGATCTCGTCCAGTTCTCTGAAATCAACGGCCCCAAAGTCCTTGCCCGCGCCTATCAGGCAGCCAGTGGCGCCTGGGCCTCCGGTGTCAGGAAGGGCGGGCAACTCGACCTCGATAAGTCCTGGTGGATCTATGCCGAACTCGATCAGTTTGCTGCCACTCTTGCGATCAACAATCACGACACCGCCAAGTATCTTCCGCGCACCTACGACTACTGGTTCACCAAATTCGTCGATCCCAAATTCGGAGAAGTCTGGACCACGGTTTCCGGCACCACCAACCTCCCTATCCCCGGAGACCTCCCCAAACAATGGCCCTGGAAGAACGGCTATCACTCCCTCGAACATTCGCTCGTCGGCTACATTACAAGTCAGCAACTCAACAACGAAGCAGTTAAGCTCTACTACGCCTTCCCGCCAGAATCGAGTAACACCCGCCCTTACTATTACGAAGGCCGCATCGAAAACATGGAACAAACCGGCACCAAAATCTGGCGAGTTGATTTCAAGGAAGTCCACTAGACATGCATCCCCTCCTCGCCATTCTTCTAGCCGGTGCCGCGCAAATTGATGTCACCCCCACCTGGTTTCCCGTCATCGTCAATTGCTTCATGACCGAACGTCAAACCAGCGAAGTGAGCTCGCAGGTCTATGCGAAAGCCATCGTCCTCCAGCAGGGAAATCTAAAAACCGCCATCGTTGTCGTCGACTCCTGCATGATGCCTCGCGAACTTCTCGACGAAGCCAAATCCATAGCCGAAAAGGCCACCGGCATCCACGCCAATCGCCAGCTCATTTCTGCGACTCACACCCACATGGCTCCCGCCGCCATGGGCTGCCTCGGCTCCGACGCCGACGCGCGTTACGCCAAATGGCTTCCTGCAAAAATCGCCGAAGCCATCATCGCAGCCAACAGCCGTCTCGAACCCGCCCTCCTCGGCAGCACCTCAATTCAGGACACCAAACATACCTTCGGCCGACGCTTCATCTATCGTCCCGACAAAATGCTCACCGATCCCTTCGGCAACAAAACCGTACGCGCCAACATGCATCCTGGCTACACCAACCAGGACGCCATTGGCCCATCCGGTCCTGCCGATCACACTCTCACGTTGCTCTCCATTCACTCCAAATCCGGCAAGCCCATCGCGCTACTCGCCAACTACTCGATGCATTACTTCAACAGCAAACCGATTTCATCCGACTACTTCGGCGTCTTCGCATCCCAGTTCCAGCAGCGCATCAATGCTCCTTCAGATTACGTAACGATCCTCAGTCAAGGCACCAGCGGCGACCTTATGTTCATGGATTATTCGAAGCCCCAACAAAAAGACCTCACTATCGAAACCTACACGCAAGGTTTGGTTGACTCTGCTGAAAAGGCTTACAAAACCATCACTCACAAAGCGAGCGCAAGGCTCAACATGCTCGAAACAGAGCAGACCTTCAGCCGTCGCCGTCCCACTGCCGAGCGCCTTGAATGGGCCAATCAAATGCTCAAAACGATGGGCGACCGCAAACCCAAAAACCAGCCCGAAGTCTACGCCCGCGAGCAACTGCTGATCGAAGCGCAACCCACCCGCACTCTCAAACTCCAGGCGATTCAAATTGGAGACCTCGCCATCGCCGCCTGGCCCAACGAAGTCTTCGCGATCTCGGGCCTAAAGCTCCGCCAACAGAATCCATTTCCACAACTAATGAACATCGAACTCGCCAACGGAGCCGAAGGCTACATCCCTCCGCCCGAGCAGCACGCCCTGGGCGGCTATACCACCTGGCCCGCCCGCACAGCAGGCCTTGAAGTGCAAGCCGAGCCCCGCATCGTAAAAGCTCTCACCCAACTCTTGGTCCAACTCGACCCCAAGCGCAAACCCCCAGTCCAAACTCAAGCAAAAAACCATTGGCCCCTCGACGATCTGGAAGCGAACAAAGACCTGACCATCGAAGGTCTCCACGCCTTCGCCGTCCCCGGTAGAACTGGAACAACCAGCAAATCCCTCTACCTCGCTGGCGCATCATTAACCCTCAACAAGCCAGCAAAAACCTATAAGCTCGACTTCTGGATCTTGCCAGTGCTAACAACCCGCCAATGGACCCACATCACAATCGAGCAAACCGCCACCACCCGCCGCATCCTTACTGACGGTCAACTAACAAGCGAAACAAAACCAGCTCCGACAATGAAACTCCTCGAAAACTTCGAAGGAGCCGTCGCCGACCTTCAACTGCTTCCTTAAGCCGATTCCTCTCCAACTTCGATATTGTAAAAGGAGAAGGATTGGTCCGGCATCAACATCACGCTAAGCCTGAATGCAGATATCGAAAAGACCTTGTCGGTCAGAGCCCAGCAACGCGGACTCTCCCTCAATGACCTGCTTCAGGAGCTTGTCGAGCGCGAAGTCGCAGATCTAGCCAGACCTGCCTTAAGCGGTGCCGACAAGGCCCGCGCATTTATCGAATGGGCAGACAGCTTCCCGGACACTTCACCCCTTTCAGAGGCAGCGATCAGCCGGGAAAGTTTGCACCCGGACCGCTGGTAAATGCATGTCTTTGTCGATACGAATGTTCTGCTGCGAAGCGTTCAAAAGCACCATCCTTCGTGTCGCATTGCAAGACTCTTACTTCTCACACTCCTTCGCGAAGAGCACTCCCTTTATCTCGCTGCACAAAACGTAGCTGAATTTTAAAACCTGTGTGTACTCGCTCCGTTGACGCAAATGGACTGGGCTTGAGCATCGACGGGACAGACCGCTATGCCGATCAGTTGGAGAGATTTTTCACAATCCTACCCGACTCCATCCAGGCGTTTCGATGCTGGCGCAAACTCGTACGGGATCACGCCGTCGTAGGCGCAAAAGTACACGATACGCGCTTGGTCGCAATAATGATGACCTTTGGCATTTCGCGGATTCTCACTCTCAACGGTTCTGACTTCAAGCGCTTTGCCAGCATCGAAGTGATCCACCCTGAATCGCTCACATCGTAACTCAATTTCCTGCAAGTTGGCGGGCAGCATACTCCATCGATGCAAGTATGTCCTCGCGCTCAAGTGTTGGATAGTCTTCCAGAACTTCCTCAACACTGGCACCGGCCCCAAGAAGTTCCAGGATATCGGCCACCCGAATACGCATCCCGCGAATACACGGCCTCCCGCCGCATTGGGCGTCATCGATTGTAATCCGATCAAGCAATTGTGCTGGCAATCTAAACGCCTGTTTATGTTCTCTCGCCACTACCGATGAATTCCGTCCCCCAGCCCTGATACGATAAGCTCAACGTGCGTTACGGAATCCTCATCTTTTCGCTCGCCCTTTCGGCTGCCCCTCCCGACAAGGCCGAACACTTCGAACTCAAAATTCGTCCGCTCCTAGCCAACCGCTGCTTCGGTTGCCACTCCACAGCCCCACTTGGTGGCCTCACCATGACATCCCGCAACGGTCTCCTCAAAGGCGGCAAAACCGGCCCTGCCGTCGTCCCTGGCAACCCCGACGAAAGCCTCCTCATCCAGTCCATCGAACACACCAACGACAAATTGAAAATGCCGATGGGCGCAGCAAAAATCCCTCCAGCTGAAATCACGCTCCTCAAGGAATGGGTCAAGGACGGAGCCTTCTGGCCCGAGATCAACATCCCCGTCTCCAAAAGCAACTACACCATCACCGCGCAGCAGCGTAAGTTCTGGGCATTCCAGCCCATCATCAAACCCGCACTCCCAAAAGTACAAAACTCACAATGGCCCAGCGCACCCCTTGACTTCTTCATCGCCGCCAAGCTCGATGAGAAAAAGCTCTCACCCAACAAGCCCTCCACCAAGCGCGATCTCATCCGTCGCGCCTATATCGATCTCACTGGCCTCCCTCCCACCTTCGACGCGATTCAGGCCTTTGAATCAGACAAGTCCGCCAACGCCTTTGCTAAAGTTGTCGATCACCTTCTTGCCAGTCCCCACTACGGCGAACGCTGGGCCCGCTATTGGCTCGATGTCGCCCGCTACGCCGACGACCGTCTCGATTCCGACGTCGAACTTCCCTATCCCAACTCCTTCCGTTACCGCGACTGGGTCATCGAATCCTTCAACAAAGATCTCCCCTACGACACTTTCGTCAAGGCCCAAATCGCTGGCGATCAACTCAAAGGGCAAGACCCAAAACTAGCCATCGGTCTCGGCTTCTACGGTCTCTCACCCGAACTTACAGACGACCGTGTCGACGTCACTACTCGCGGCTTCCTCGCGCTAACCGCTGCCTGCGCTCAGTGTCACGACCACAAATTCGATCCAATCCCGACCAAGGATTATTACGCTCTCCAGGGTGTCTTCTCCTCCACCAAGCGCGCAGAATTCGAACTCGCTCCCGAAGCCGAAGTCAAAGCCTGGAAAGCGCAGGACAAGAAGATTCAGGAAGTCAAAAAACGCATCGAAGCCTTCCTCCACAACCAGGCCACAACCCTCGCCGAGGCGCTCGCCGCAGACTCTCCTCGCTACCTCCGAGCTGTGAGAAAACTCAAGGCCGACCCCAAACTCAATGCCACTACCCTCGCCAAATCCGACAACCTGGACGAAGAGACTCTCACCCGTTGGGCCAAATATCTCAACACCGGTCCCAAAGACAACAAGTACCTCCACGGCTGGCAGCGCGACGATTTCAACCTCAGCAACTTCCGACTCGAAGCGCTCAAGGTCCTGCGCGAGCGCAAAGAAGTAGACGACAAAAACCTCTCCTCCAAAGCCACCAACGACGCTGACACCAAGGGCGAAACTTACGCTCTCCCATCAGACCGTTTCTACCTCTGGCGAGATCTCTTCTTCAGTGATTTTTACGGACGCGAATTCAAGCAGGAAGAAGACGGCATCCTCTACTACGGCCCCAATCGTGGCTATCTTACGAGCGACGGCACTGTCGAGCGTTTCCTCGAAGGCCAGTGGAAGCAATACCTTTCCAACATGCGCGCCGAACTAATGGACCTGCAAACCTCTCTCCCGCCGCAATACTCTTTCGCCCACGCCATCAAAGACAACCCCACAGCCATCAACGAACGCATCCAGATCGGCGGAGCACCCGAGCGCCTCGGTGAAGAAGCTCCCCGCGCTTTCATGTCCATCCTGAGCGAAGGACAACCCAAACCCTTTACCAAAGGCAGTGGCCGTCTCGAGCTTGCCGAAGCCATTGCCAGCCCCACCAATCCACTCACCGCCCGCGTCTTCGTCAATCGCGTCTGGCAGCACCACTTCGGCGAAGGCCTCGTCAAAACCGTCTCCAACTTCGGCCTGATGGGCGATCGCCCCAGCCATCCGGAACTCCTCGATTACCTCTCCTCACAATTCATCGCAAACAACTGGTCCATCAAAAAACTCCATCGCGAAATCATGCTCTCCAGCACTTACCAGTTAAGCGCCGAACAGAAAGGCGAAGCCGCAACAGTCGATCCTTCCAACCGTCTTCTCTGGCGTGCCAACCGCCAACGTCTCGACGCCGAATCCATGCGCGACACTCTCCTCAGCGTCACCGGTGAACTCGACCGAACACCTGCAGGTCCCCCACAAGCTCTCGAACAACTCCAGAACCATCGCCGCTCCATCTACGGCTTCGTCAGCCGCCGCAAGCTCGACGGTACTCTCTCTCTCTTCGATTTCCCCAATCCCAACCTCAGCGCCGAACAACGCATCGCTACCGCCACTCCGCTCCAGCAGCTCTTCTTCCTCAACAGCGAATTCCTGGAAGATCGCGCCAAGGCTCTCATCAGCAAACTCTCTAACATCAAGCCTCCCGCCGAACGCATCCGCGAGGTCTACCGCATCCTCTACGGCCGCGAAGCCACCAAACAGGAATTCGAGCTCGGCCAGCAATTTCTCGCCACACAAAAAGACGCCTGGCTCCCCTACGCCCAAGTCCTGCTCAGCTCAAACGAACTACTCTTCGTCAACTAGGAAATCAAGAAGGAACCGATAAACATGACCCGCCGCCAACTACTCAACTCCACCGGCACCGGTTTCGGCATGATCGGCCTTGCCAACCTCCTCGCTGCAGACTCCGCCTCCCTCAATCCCAAAGCTCCCCACTACGCAGCCACAGCGAAACAGGTCATCTTCCTCTTCCTCAACGGCGCTCCCAGCCAGGTCGACACCTTCGACCCCAAGCCCGCACTCACCAAGTATCACGGCCAACCCATCCCGGGCGATTACCCAAAAGCGAAACAGGAACGTGGCACTCTCATGCAGTCGCCCTTCCCCTTCAAGCGCTACGGCAAGTCCGGCCTCGAAATCAGCGACCTCTTCACCAAGACCGCGCAACACGCCGATGAAATGTGCGTCATTCGCTCCATGCATACAGACCTTCCGGCCCATGCCCAGGGCATCCTTCAGATGAACTCGGGCCGCATCATTCCGGGCTTCCCCAGTTGGGGCGCATGGCTCACATACGGTCTCGGTAGCGAAAATAAAAACCTCCCCGGCTTCATCGCCATGTGCGCTGGTGTTCCCGACGTCGGCCCCCAACTCTGGTCCAGCGCCTTCCTCCCTTCCATCTATCAGGGCACTTATGTTCCCACTGACGAATTCAGTCCTGAGAAAATGATCCAGCACATTCGCAGTCGTGGTGGCACACCGGCAGAGCAGGCAAAACGCGTCGAGCTCTGGCAAAAACTCAACCAGATCCAGCTCCAGCAATCCGGCCCCGACGCCCAACTCGAAGGCCGCATCCAGTCGATGGAAGTCGCCTACCGCATGCAGTCAGAAGCGCTCGACGCCTTCGATGTCGACAAAGAAACTCTCGCCGTCCGCGAACGCTATGGTGTCGTCGGCCAGCGCGATTCCACCGAAATGAAAATCAAGTCCGCCACTCGCGATGGAGACTTCGCCAGAGGCTGCCTCGTCGCCCGTCGTCTCATCGAACGCGGCGTTCGCGCCGTCCAGGTCTACTTCGGCAACGACAAACCCTGGGACAGCCACCACGACATCCTCGTCCATCGCAAACTCGCGCAACAGGCAGACCAGCCTATTGCCGCTCTCATCTCCGACCTCAAAGCGAGCGGCCTCCTCAAAGAAACTCTCATCATCATCGGCGGCGAATTTGGCCGCAGACCCTGGACAGAAGTTGCCGGCCGTATCAACGTCCAGAACGGTCGCAACCACAACAACGAAGGCTTCACTACAGTCCTTGTGGGCGGTGGCGTGAAAGGGGGCATGGCTTACGGAGCCACCGACGACTTCGGTTATCAGTCCGTCGAAAAGAAAGTCCATGTCCACGACCTCCACGCCACCGTCCTCCACCTCATGGGTCTCGAACACACGCGCCTCACCTATCCCTACAGCGGACGCGATTTTCGTCTCACCGATGTCGCTGGCAACATAGTCCACGACATCATCGCCTGACAATCCCGCCACTATGGGCTTGGCTCCATCTGCTGAGCCTCGACGCGCCCTTGGCCGCAATCGCCTGGCAACTCCTCCTGTCGCGCACCCTCGTCCCCATCCCAAGAGCCGACACACTCACCCTCGGCGCAATCATCTGGTGCGTCTACCTCATCGATCATCTCCTCGACACCCTCAATCCCCCAGTGCCCAATGAACCACTTCGCCACCAGTTCACACGCAAGTTCCGCCTCCCGCTTTCTCTCCTCGCCGCGATCATTCTTCTCGCAGTTTTCATCACTCTCAACCGCAGCTTCGTCCTACAATCTCTCCCTGTCTTCGGCCTCCTGATTTGTCACTTCATCGCCGTCCACCTTCTCCCGCAAAACTACAAACAAATCTGGCCCAAAGAGTTCGCCGTCGCTGCCATCTTCACACTCGGCGTCTCAACTCCAATCTTCTTCGCATACTCAGCTGAGCCCGTTACCGCCATCGCATTCCTCCTCGCCTTCTTACTCCTCTGCCTCTGGAATTGCAAATCAATCGATTCCTGGGAGCACTCCATACTCGCTCCGCATTGGCTTTCCACGCTCCAGCTCCCGGCCGCAATCGGCTGTCTCATCAGCGCAAAGTTCACCAGTGTCCCTTTGATGCTCGCCCTCGCCCTCGCCTTTTTCCTCTCAAGCCTCCTCGCTCACAATGCGTCAAAATTCTCCCCGCTCGCTCTGCGGGTTGCCGCCGATGCACTTCTCCTCACCCCCTTCCTTGCGCTATGAATTTCGACCGCATCGCTCCCGTCTATCGCCTTCTCGAGTACGCCACCTTCGGGCCTCTACTCTGGCAAACCCGCATCCACTTTCTCCACAAACTCGCCACAGCCAATCACATTCTCACGATGGGTGGCGGCGACGGTCGATTCCTCGCCCAACTTCTCAAACTCAATCCAAAATCCACAGTCGATTACTACGATTCCTCCGCGCGAATGCTTGAGATCGCCCGCACCCGCAACGCTCAGGATGCCCATCGAGTGCAATTCCACCACTCTGATCTCACCCAGTCCAAGCTCCCACTCAACACCTACGACGCAATTGCCGCCCACTTCTTCCTCGACTGCTTCAACGATCACGAACTCACTGCTCTACTCGCTTCCCTCACCCCCAGCGCCAAGCCAGATTGCCTCTGGCTCATCTCAGAATTCAACATCCCCAACACTCCTTTCTCGAACCTCATTGCACAACTCCTCACCCGCGCCCTCTATCTCTGCTTCGCCTTCGCCACGGGCCTCAAGACAACCAAGCTCCCCAACTACCAGGCCGCCCTCGAAGCCGCCGGTCTCACACTCGATGAACAGCAGCCCCACCTCGCCAGCCTGCTCCTCTCCCAAATCTGGCGCAGCCCTTCAGAGTTCAAATCTGCTATCCATGAGTAACCATGTTCGTAATCAGGGTCTTCCTCCTCAGCCTTTGTTTCATCTCAGTCACACTCGCCCAGAGCGCCGGCATTCAGGGCAACGTCTTCGATTCTTCCGGCGCAGTGATGGCTTCAGCCACCATCACGGTTGCCAACAAAGACACTGGCGTCTCTACCAAAACTTCAACGAACGATAAGGGCTTCTACATCGTTCCCCTGCTCAACTCCGGCGTGTATCAGATTGAATGCCTTGCCCCTGGTTTCGCCACCCAATCCGTGAAAGATCTTCGTCTCGAAGTCAGCCAGACTGCCCGTCTCGACTTCACTCTAAAGCCCGGCACCGTCGCTGAAACCGTAAGCGTCTCCGCCTCTGCCGTCCTCCTCAACACAGAGACCACCGAAGTCGGCCAGGTTATCGACGGCAAGCGCATTCTCGAAATGCCTCTCAACGGGCGCAACTACCTCCAGCTCGCGCAATTCACCGCTGGCGTTCTCCCCGGTGGCGGTCAGGGCACCGGCAGCCGTGCTCGCGACGAAGGAGCCTTCGCCGCCGTCGGCATGCAGATCGCTCAGAACAACGTCCTCCTCGATGGCAGCGACAACAGCTCCCGCACTTCCGGCGGTCCTCTCGGCTTCGAAGCCCAGGCCGTCAAACCGCCCGTCGACGCAGTAAGTGAATTCAAAGTAGTTACCAACAACATGAGCGCCGAATACGGCTACCGCGCCGGTGCCAAGATCATCGTCAATACCAAATCCGGCTCTAACGAATTCCACGGCTCAGCCTATGAATTCCTCCGCAACCAGCAGCTCGACGCCACCAACTTTTTCGCTAACCGCAGCGGTGCCAAAAAGCCTGTCTATCAGCAGAACCAGTTCGGTGCCACACTCGGTGGCCGCATCATCAAGAACCGCACTTTCTTCTTCGCTTCCTACCAAGGCACCCGCATCCGTCGTGGCCAGAGCTTCATCTCTTCCGTTCCCAGCCGCGACATCGTCCAGCGTCTCGACTTCAACGCCCAGCCCGCCGTCCGCCGCAACATCTACGACCCACTCACTCTCTCCGGCACCGGTGCAACAGCCACTCGCGCACAGTTCCCCTCCAACCGCATTCCCGAATCCCGCATCGACCCCGTTAGCCGCCAGATCATCAACCTCTATCCCGCCTCCAATATCTCTGGCCTCGACAACACCACCAACAACTATTTCTTTTCCCCCAAAGATTCCGACAACGCCAACCAGTACGACTTCCGCGGGGACCACAACATCTCCTCCAAACACCGCTTCTTCGCCCGCTACTCACTCCGCGATCAGTACCGCAATGAGAACGGCAGCCTGCCCTATCCCATCATGGGCGGCGGTGGTCAAACCGTCGACCTCCCTGGCCACAACATTGCCTCCAGTCTCGCCAGCACTTTCAGCGCAACTCTGTTCAACGAACTCCGTTTCGGCTATTCCAGGTTCGACACAAAATTCGACATTCCCTTCACCGAAAATCTCAATCCCAAATTCGGCATCAAAAATTCCCCAGGCGAAGCCCTCAACGACGGCCCCAACACCGGCTTCACTCTCTTCTCTCCTGCAGGCTTCACAGAGGCTGGCCCCCGTGCCTTCTGGCCCAACTTCAACAACCTCGACAACCGCATGATTTCAGACTCCCTCTCCTGGCAGAAGGGAAAACACATTCTGAAATTCGGTGGGGAATACCGACGCCTCAACATCTTCCGCAACGCAGCTCGTTACCGTCGCGGCCAATTCGCTTTCAGTGGCCAATTCACTTCACAGCAACCCAACAACGGCACCAGTCGCGGCAACTCCGGCAACGGTCTCGCCGACATGATGCTCGGTTGGGTCTCTGGCGGCAACTACGGCAACAACCAGGGCGAAGACATCATTGCTCCCTACATGGGTGCCTTTTTCCAGGACGACTGGAAAGTCTCCTCCCGTCTCACCTTCAACTTCGGCATCCGTTGGGAAGCCTTCCCCAAAGGCACCTTCCCCAACGCCGCCAAGCAATCCATCGGCCGCTACCTGCTTCCAGACGACAAGATTGTCTACCCCAAATCAGACTCGGATTGCGGCTGCAAAAACGATTACAACAATTTCGCTCCCCGCCTCGGCCTCGCTTACCAGCTCAATGCAAAGACTGTCATCCGCTCCGGTGCAGGCATCTTCTATGGCGAGCCGAACAGCCTCTCCACAGAAGGTGCCAACTTCCGTTCCGGACCGCCGCTCTCGCAAGACGTCGCGATTCAAACCAACTTTGAAACAACTTCCGTTTACGTCCAGCAGGGCTTCCCGATTTTTTCCAACACCCAGCTGCAACGCGGCGCATCGGTCTTTGCGTTTCCGGAATTCCGTGGCACGCTCTACGCCGCTCAGTGGTTCTTCGACCTCCAGCGCACTCTCCCCCTCGACACCCTGCTGACCATCGGCTATCAGGGCACCAAAGGCACCAACCTCCACACAGTCCGCAACATCAATCTGCCCACAACTCCCTCTGCAACGATTGCCTCCAACCAGCGCCTCATCCGTCCTCAATACTCCAGCGTCAGCTACCACGAAAACTCGCTCAACTCTGTCTATCACGCCCTCACGGTCAAGGCCGAAAAGCGCTTCTCCAAAGGCTTCACTTTCCTCACCAGCTTCACCTGGTCCCGCAACATGGATTACGGCAACGAAGACCTTCTCGATGGCACTCCAGGCAGCGTCACTCCCTATGATTTGCGTCGCGAACGCGGCCTCTCCACCCTCAATCGCAAATACGGCTTCGCCCTCTCGCTCGTCTACGAAATTCCTGTCGGTGGCATGACAGGCCCCGCCAAATGGCTCCTCGGCGGTTGGCAGGTCGGCGGCATCGTCGCCGCGCACACGGGTCTTCCAGTATCCAACACCATCAACGTCAATAACCAGAATCTCGGCGGCGCGGTCCGTGGCGACTGGGTCCGCAATCCCAATCTCCCCGAATCCGAGCGCACCATTGATCGCTGGTTTGATCCCACCTTCGTAGTTGCCAGCGCTCCCGGTGTTGTCTCCAACGCTGGTCGCAACCTCATCATTGGACCCGGTCGCCAGAACATGGATCTCATGGTTTCCCGCAGCTTCCGCATGCCGTGGGAAGGCCACGCCCTCCAGTTCCGCTTCGAGACCTTCAACGCTCTCAACCACGCCAACTTCGGCAACCCCAACACTGGTGTAGGAACACCCAACGTCGGCCGCATCACCACAGCCGAAGACCCCCGCCGCATTCAGTTCGGCCTAAAATACAGTTTCTGACACCCAGGCACCTGCCAACGCTAATCGCTCAAGCTCATCCACCAGTCATTAGATCCGGTCAGTTCGAACCAAACGCTTCGGTAGTTCACAAACCCATACCCGAGGGTCCGTTTTCCCTTGTGGAAATACTCACTGAACCACTGCGGTCCCGAATTGCCGTCATAGCTCTGGATCATCACCCTTTTCCCATCCATCTTTACGTCCGCCACGATGCCGATGTGATTGTTCGGTGAAGCCCGATTGTATAGATCCCCTGGCTTGGGCACGTATTTCTTGTAGGCCACTGCATAATCCTGAAATGCACCTCCCTGGCTCCTCCGGAATCGCCCCACAGAACCCATGCTTCCCAACTTCTCCGGTGGCCCCACTTTCACTTTGTTTTTCAGCCCCGCTTGGTCCACGCACCAGTGCACAAAATAGCTGCACCAGCTTACCTGCAACGCACTGTTCATCGTAGTATCCAACCCTGTCGACAACTTGAAATATTCAAGGATCGTATCTGGTGAATCATTCCAGTTCGTCGGCGGAGTAGATGCTTCATAATCCGCGATTTCCAAAATCTTAGAGCGGTAGTCCATGACGGCCAACTATATCAGGGGAATCCCGCCACGACATCCAAACTAGCGCATGCTCTCACTGCACCGGCACAAGTCGTTTCAACTCTTCCACTCTTCCACCCAATTCTGAACCACCACGATCTCCGACACACCCAGATCCTTCTGCTTCTGTGGCTGCACCATCAGAAAGCGCACCACGTAATCAGTGTCATGAACCAGCGCTGCCGGCAGCACCTTGATCGCCACATCGCGATTCAGCTTGCTGTCGTGCGCACGATACACCTCTCCCATCCCGCCCGCTCCAAATTTTGGTTATGACCTCAAACTGTCCGATCCTGTCCCCGGCTGAGAGTGGCATGCAACTAACTCAATCAGCTTACATCATCACACCGAGCAACTTCCTGATAACTTCGAAAAGCAAGTTTCTACACGCAGCTCTTCGACTGGTCCATCAGCACTTTCTCCGCAGAAGGCATCCAGGGCGGTATCTGGCCTGCTTCAGCCAACACTCCCGGCCTTCCACCTCTCTGCTTCGCAATAGACGATGTAAAGGCCAAAGTCGGAGTTGCTCAAATCCTCGGCACCAAATTCCTGATCCCGCCAACCACTCTTCCGGATGGCGGAATCCTCGCCCAAAATGCAGGAATAGAGATATAGTGAGCGGGATGCAAGCGAGAGATGGTGCGTTAGACGGTTTACGTGGTCTTGCCATTTTTCCTGTCATGCTGTTTCACGCACAACTGCAGGTCCATTCCGATCTTTCGAATCATCCCTGGATCAAGCTATTCCGCCAAATTACTTCCTTCGGCTGGTTGGGTGTGGATTTGTTCTTTGTGCTGTCCGGCTTTTTGATCACCGGAATTCTGATCGACGCCCGCCCTGCTTCCAACTTCTACTCGGCCTTTTATCTGCGCCGCGCCGTTCGCATCTTCCCTCTCTACTACGCAGTCCTCCTGATTTTCTTTGGCTTCACCTGGGCCGCAACATTCGTTTACGGCAACTCCACAACGTCCTTGTTTCGCTTGCGCGCCGCTCCCTATGCTTTCCTCTACGCATTGAACCTCTACATGGTCGCAATGTCGAGCTGGTCAGTTGTGTCCTTGCCACTGATGCACTTCTGGTCCCTCTGTGTTGAGGAACATTTCTATCTCTTTTGGCCACCTTTAGTCCGCAACTTCACTCTTCCATCGATGCAACGCATCGCGATTGGGCTAATGATTGTTTCTCCCGCCTTGCGACTCCTCTTCAACCACCTTGGCAATCCAACGGCAATGTCTGTTTTTACTGCTTGTCGTCTCGACGGTCTGGCTTGCGGCGCAATCGTTGCGATTCTCATGCGCAGCGAATCCGGACGCAGCATGATGCTGAAATCCTGGCTTCCGGCGCTGATACTCTCTGCGCTTGCGTTCGCCGCGCTCAACTTCTGTCCTTCTGATCTCAAACTGGAAAAGACGATCGGTATCAGCTTCGCAATTCTTTCTTTTGGAAGCCTCATCGCCGCTGTCACGTTAAACAAAATCTCCCGGCTTCGTCCAGGGCTCGAAAATCCAGTCTTGCGCTTCTTCGGCAAGTGCAGCTATGCGCTCTATGTGTTGCATCAGCCCGTATTCCTGCTACTCGCATCCCGCCCGGAGCGATCCTCGCTCGATCCAGTCTCCGATTTCCTCGCCCTCCACGCACTCGGTTTTGCACTCACCATCGGACTCGCCCTGTTAAGTTGGAAATACCTCGAATCCCCCTTCCTCAGCTTCAAACGTGGCAGACCTTTCCAATTCCGCACAGTCAGTTATGAATCGTTCGCCAAGTCCTCCGCCGTGGTCAACGACTAACTCCAAGCTCCCACCGACTGCAGCAGTGGTGCAGGTCCAGTTGGACAAACGCTCGCCAACCCGCAGCCGAAGTCCATGGCCAGAGTCAATGCTCATCAGCCCAACTAGCCCGATGATTTGAAAGAGCACAAGAATCATGAAGACGGTCGAATTCGAGAGCACGATTGCCCCGAAGGGGCAGATCGACCTTCCAGCTGAACTAGCTGCCGCCTTCCCGCCTGGGATGAAGGTCCATGTCGTTGTCCATTGAGATGGTGCTGTCGATGACGACGCTTTATGGCGCGCAAATTCGAGGATGAGATTTGAAGCTGCCTATTCCCCGGACGACTCAATCTACGAGCAACTAATGAATGCTCCTCCAGCAAGGTGAAATCGTCCTCATTCGCCTCAGTTTCCATCAGGCGTCCGGCTCCAAGATTCGCCCTGCTCTCGTTCTGCTGGACACCGGTGATGCGGATTTTGTT
>JANXLY010000175.1 GCA_025354885.1 Acidobacteriota bacterium
TGCCCGCGATCTGGAATCCATCGTCGATGATGTCTATGTAAAGAATTACAAATGGGCTGGCCAACCTTTTTGGAGCCCTGTCGCCGCTGTCGAACAAGCCACTTGGGACCTCCTCGGTCGCATCGCAAACAAGCCCGTCGCCGCTCTCATGAGTCGCACACCTCTAAAACAGATCCCTGTTTATCTTTCCGGCTCCGGACGCGAAACGACAGCTGTGGAAGAGGTCGATAGCTATGTTCGTGGCCTCGCTGAAACCGGCGCAAATGCCGTCAAGTTCAAAATCGGTGGACGCATGACACGCAACATCGATGCCACTCCTGGTCGCACCAGAAAGCTGCTCGAGCTCGCCCGCAAACGCATGGGCGACCAGACCATCATCTATGTCGATGCTAACGGAACCTACGACGCTTCCGCTGCTATCGAAATGGGTAAATGGCTCACCGATCTCAAGATTGCTTTCTTTGAAGAGCCCTGTCCGTGGGAAGAAGTCAGCGAGACCAAGAGAGTCGCCGATGCCCTCGAAATGCCTATCGCTGGTGGCGAATGCGATTCCTCGCTCTGGCGCTTTGAAGACATGATCAATCGTCGCGTCGTCGACATTATCCAGCCAGACCTCAATTATTGTGGTGGCATCATCCGCGCTGCCCGTATCGCTCGCATGGCCGCCAAGGTCAAGATGAAAATTGTCCCGCACAACACTCAAATCGATGCAGCCGGGTCAAAAATGCTGAACTTCGCCGCAGCCATTCCTAACATTGGTTCTTTCATGGAATTTCCCCATCTCGAACAACCAAGACCCGCCTCCTGGTACACGCCAAATCTGCGCATAGTAAACGGCATGCTCTCCGTTCCTACCGGCCCTGGCCTTGGGGTAGATTTCGATCCCGACTATCTCAAACAGGCTCGCGTGATCGAGGCTGCCAAGTGAACGCACGCCTCCTCACTTGGTCCGTACTTGCTGTCTGCAGCCTGGCTTTGCTCTACGGCTGCTACCTCGTCTTGCGCTCCTTCTTTAGCGAGCTCTTTCTCGCCCTCGTCTTGACGATTGTCTTCTACCCGGTCTATGAATGGCTGCTTCGAAAAACTGGGCGGCCCACTCTCTCGGCATGGATTTGCACTCTCGCTTCTGCATTTCTCTTTCTGCTTCCGGTGAGTGCTGTGGGTATCGCAATCATCCGCGAAATGTCTCACGCTACTGCCGCTGTCAGCGCAGCAATCGGTCCCTCCGGTCACTTCCAGTGGTTTGATCATGCGATTGCTTTCATCAGCTCCCAGGTCGGCTGGGATCCGGATCAAACCAAGAGCTTCTTGCAGGAGCGCCTCAGTGGTTTCAGCGCGGGCCTCGTTTCAAACGCAGTCAGCAGCATTCAGAGTTTGGGTTCCTGGGTCTTCTCGAGCATCACCACCCTTGTCACGATGTTCTTCCTGTTTAACACTGGCGCCAGCCTGCTGCGCCACAGTAAATCCTGGATTCCGCTCCCTCCTCACATGATTGATTCTCTCTTTTCTGAAACACGTCAACTGATGTTTGCCAACGTCTACGGTGTCCTTGCCGTTGCACTCGCCCAGGGCGGCCTGACGAGTATTGGCTTCTGGTTCTGCGGTCTGCCTTCTGCAATCTT
Organism: Acidobacteriota bacterium; assembly: GCA_025354885.1. GTDB lineage: Bacteria > Acidobacteriota > Terriglobia > Bryobacterales > Bryobacteraceae > Bryobacter. Next base: position 1,623 of record JANXLY010000175.1, read on the forward strand.
CTGGGGCGCAATTGCCGCGCTGTTCAGTGTCGTTCCTGTCGTTGGCGCAGGCCTTGTCTGGCTTCCCGCCGTTCTCTATCTCGCCAGTACAGGCGATTTCACCAAGGCCGGCATACTCCTTGCCTGGGGCACACTCGTCATCAGCATGGCCGACAATGTAATCCGCCCCATTGTCCTCAGCGGAGCTTCCCAAATGCACACTGGTGTCATGTTCTTCGCCCTCCTCGGCGGTATCGAAGCTTTTGGCCTCATCGGCGTCTTCGCTGGCCCCATCGTTTTTTCTCTCGCCATCTCGTTTATTAAACTCCTCCGTGTTTCCAGCACATCCCTTGGAATAAAATCAGAAGAAGAAAGCCTCGCCCCATGAAAACAATCATCGCCACCATTGCCCTTTTGACAACCACTATGATCGCCGCAGAACGCACTGCCTACATCGGTACCTACACCAAGCCTGGAGGCAGCAAAGGCATCTACATGCTCCGCCTCGACGAAGCGACCGGCAAGATTTCCACTCCAGAACTAGTGGCTGAAACGCCCAATCCGTCCTATGTCACCCTCAGCAAGGGTTCGAAATTTCTTTACGCTGTAACTGAGTCCAAAGACGGTGACATCTCTGCCTTCGCCATTGAGCCAGGCGGCAAACTTCGTTTTTTGAACAAAGTGAAGGCCAAAGGTGATGCACCTTGCCATCTCAACATCGACAAGACAGGCAAGTGGCTCGCCGTCGCCAATTATTCCAGCGGTTCCACTGCTGTATTTCCTCTAACTTCCGACGGCAAACTTGGTGACGCCATCGCCACCATCCAGCACAAAGGAAAGAGTGTCAACCGTCGTCGCCAGGAGGGCCCACACGCGCACTCCGCTGATTTTTCAGCCGACAATAAGTACCTCTTTGTCTCCGACCTCGGTACCGACGAAGTTCAGGCTTACGCGTTTGATGAAAAGACAGGTGCGATCCAGCAAAAGGCACAGCTCGAAACACCCAAAGGCGCAGGTCCTCGCCACATTGCGCTGGGTAAGAACGGCTTCGTTTACGTGTTGGGTGAAATGGGCAGCAACGTCAGCGTCTTCAAATTCACGGGTCAACCCAAGGGAGAACTCCTCAGCACCACCTCAGCCATCCCGGCTGATTTCAAGGGCGAAACGAACGCTGCCGAGATCGTCCTCCACCCCAAGGGCACTCTCCTGTTCAGCTCCAATCGCGGCCACGACAGCATCTCGATTTTTCGCGTGGACCCTGCAACCGGCGCAATCAAACTGCTCGGCCAGCAGCCTGTCGGCGGCAAGATCCCGCGTGGCTTCGATGTCTCGCCCGACGGCAACTTCCTGCTTGCCGGGGGCCAGAACACCGACAACATTTTCTCCTTCCGCATCGACCTCAAGGAAGGCAAGCTGATTCCTGTTGCTGCGCCCGTAAGCGTCGGCAGTCCAGTTTGTATTCGCTTCGTCCAGTAGAGATCCAATATCATGCAACGACGTTCCATCCTTTGCGCTATGCTCGGCGTGGCGCCTGCGGCAAACCTCGCACTCGGCTGGCAGGACTCTGCTCAGCCGATCCCGACTACAGCTGCTGAAGCCGTTGCGCTCGGCCTCCCGCGCTTTTTTACGACAGCCGAATTCGAAGCCTTCTCGCAACTCGGCGACACTCTGATTCCTCCCTTCGACAGCCGCCCCGGAGCCAAGCTGGCCGAAGCCGCCGAGTTCCTGGACTTCCTTCTTGGCCAAAGCCCCACTGATGTCCGAACCCTTTACAAACAGGGCATCGCAACTTACAGGCTGCGAAGCAAAGCTGGCACTGATTCCGCACTCAAAGAGCTAGGCGAGCCTTGGTCTCACAAAGGCCCCTCAAGCCCCTATGCCAAATTCCTCAACGCCGCAAAGCTGGCCTTCTATCAGGCCACAATCAACTCCCGCCAATGGTCAGCAGCCATGTCCACTCGCAGTCGCTCTGCCGGTGGAATCGGCTCTTACTGGTTACCCATCGAATAGGACCCCACATGAAAACCGAATACGACGTACTCATCATCGGCAGTGGCGCCAGCGGTGGCATGGCAGCCCATACCCTTACTCAGCTCGGCGTCAAATGTGTCATGCTCGACGCCGGCCCGCTCATCGATCCCGACAAACAACGAGTTCTCAGACCCGTCGCCGATCTCCCTTACCGAGGCTTCGGTAAACCCGGTCGCTTCCCCCACGTCACTCAGGCCAACGAGTTCTCCGCCAACATGTGGGCCGACGAAAAGCAGAACCCTTACACCTACGATCCTTCAAACCCCTATTACTGGGTCCGTATCCGTCTCGTTGGCGGCAAGACCCTCGCCTGGGGACGCGCCTCCTGGCGACTCAGTGATTACGAGTTCAAATGCAAAGATCACGATGGCTTCGGTGAAAACTGGCCACTCGAATACAAAGACCTCGCCCCTTTCTATGATCGCGTCGAGCCCCTCTTTCGCGTCAGTGGCCGCAAAGAGGGCTTCCCGCAAATCCCTGACGGCAACTTCCTTCCCGATGAATCCCGCGATAGCGAATGCGTCCAGCGCTTCCTCGCCTCCTGCCGCAAACACGATGTCCCAACCACAAAACAGCGCCGCAGCACCGGCACCCTCGCCAGCAGCCTTAACCTCCTGCTGCCAGCCGCCATGGAGACCGGCAATCTCACTCTCGTTCCCAACGCAGTTGTCCGCGAACTCAGCTTCGACAAAAAAACTGGCAAGGTCAACGGTGCCCACTTCGTTGATCGAGTCTCAAAGCGCGATTACCATGTCTCCGCCAAAGTAGTCGTCCTGGGTGCCTCCACCCTCGAATCCACCCGCATCCTTCTTAACAGCAGCCTCGCAAATTCCAGCGGCACCCTCGGCCACTATCTCTTTGATCAGTTCTACGTTAAAGACGTTGTGCAGGCCATCGTTCCAGAAGCACGAGGCGGCAAAGCCCCTCGCGGCCTCATGGGCGGCGGCGGTTACATCCCGCGCTTCCGCAACCTCAACACAAAATCCAAAGACTTCATCCGCGGTTACTCTTATGATTTCGGCAGCGGCAACACTCCCGGCCCCAAGTACTTCCCAACCTACGGTCAGCCCCTCTGGGAAAAACTCGCCGACAACCAGGGTGCCGGCTTCAGCCTCACCACCATGGGCGAAGTCCTCCCCCGCCATGAAAATTTCGTCCGCATCAATAAACAAAAAACCGATGCCTGGGGCATCCCCGTTCTCCACATCAATCAGAACTACACTGCCAATGAATTCGCCATGGCCAAAGACTCGATGAATAGCGCCGCGGAGCTCTGCAGCGACGCTGGTTTCGAGATCCTCGCAAAGCATTGGGAAATGGTCCCTCCGGGCGAAAGCATCCATGAACTTGGCACCTGCCGCATGGGCTCTGACCCTAAAAAGAGCGTTCTCAATCAGTGGAATCAATCGCACGACATCAAAAATCTCTTCGTCGTCGATGGCAGCGCATTCGTCAGTGGCGGCTCGCAGAATCCAACTCTCACCATCCTCGCCCTCACTCTCCGCGCAAGTGAATTCATGGCCGATCAAATGAAGAAAGGCAGCCTGTGAAGTTGATTTTCCTCGCTTTTCTCCCACTCCTCAATTGGGCCGCAGATCCACCCAAACAGCCCATCTCTTTCAGCCACAAACAGCACGTCGGCGATCTGAATCTCAAGTGCCAAACCTGCCACACCAGTCCTGCTCCCAGCGAGGTGATGACCTTCCCGGCCGAGGCCAAGTGCATGGCTTGTCACCAGTCGATCAAGCCCGATTCAGAAGAAATTCAAAAGCTCGCCAAGTTCTTCGCCGACAAAAAACGAATCCCCTGGGTCCGCGTCTACCAGATCCCTACTTTCGTTTTCTGGAGCCACAAATCACACCTTGACGCCAGTGTGGCCTGTTCCGATTGCCACGGCGACGTAAAAACCCTTTCAGTGATGGCGAAAGTAAAAGACATGAATATGGGCTCGTGTATGGATTGTCACCGTCAGAAGAAAGTCTCTAACGACTGCACTTTCTGCCACGACAAAATGAATTAGCGGTATCGAACCGATTCAAGAAACAATCCCGATGAAGGCGCGGTCCAGGCCGCCACATCGAGGCGTGCCACTTCTTTGCCTTTGAGCAGCAGCTTGAAATCTTCCATCGTAATCTCTCCAAGCCCCAACTTCACAAGCGCCCCAGTCAGTCTTCGTACCATCCGCCACACAAAGTGCGAAGCTGCAATCCGGAATAATAAACGGTCCCCATCAAGCTCAATCTCTGCCTTCTCAACCACTACGATCGAAGACTCATTCGGCCTCGACGGGTCTTGTGCCTGATAACAACGAAAGTCATGTCGCCCCACGAGCAACCCTGCCGCAGCCTGCATCGCCTCCACATCCAGCTTATCCTTCACCCACCACACATAGCGCTTTTCAAATGCAGTCTTGCGCGTCGCAATCTGATAAACATACTCTCGTGCCACGGCATCATGCCGTGCGTGAAATGTGGGTGAAGCCTTCACCATCTTCACTACGCAAATTTCGGCAGGCAATTTCTGATTCACTTGCGCCGCGACAAATGCTTCCGACACGTTCGATTTGCTATTAAACTTCACATGCGCTACTTGCCCTCTGGCATGAACCCCCGCATCTGTTCTCCCCGCTCCAACCAGTTCCACCTGACACTGCAATGTCTGCTCAAATGCCGCACGCAATTCTCCCATCACCGTTCGCGCATTCTTCTGCTCCGCCCAGCCGCTATACTTGCCGCCGTCGTATTCCACAGTGATTTGCAGACACTGGTGCGGCGTAGCCTTCAGTTGCCCGCGAACGTGTTGCACGCAGTTACCTTACCCGTCTCATAGCCGCGATTAAACCATTCCTTGCGTTGCGCAGAAGATCCATGCGTAAAGCTCTCAGGTCGCACTCGACTCCCACTCATCTGCTGGATGTGATCGTCTCCAACAGCCGACGCGGCTTTCATCGCTTCATCCACGTCGCCATTGTCCAGCAAATTCCTTTGCCCGGTCGAATTCGCCCAAATGCCGGCAAAGCAATCCGCCTGCAGCTCCATCAATACACTCAACTGTTTCTCGGCCCGTGGATTCCGCTCCTGCGCAATTCTTAACTTGCGCTCGATTCCCAGAATGTTCTGCACATGGTGGCCTATCTCATGCGCAATCACATAAGCCTGCGCAAAATCTCCCGGTGCTCCAAACTTCCTTCTCAACTCATCGTAAAAATTGAGATCCACGTACACTTTCTCATCCGCCGGACAATAGAAAGGTCCCATCGCCGATTCTGCATCGCCGCAACCGCTTCGCGTTCCATCGCGAAATAAAACAAGTTTGGCGCGCCGATAAGCCACACCTTGTTGCTCAGGCAAAGCCTTTGTCCAAGTGTTCTGCGCATCATCGAGTACAAAACCCACAAACTTCCGCAGCGTCTCTTCCTCAGCGCTTTTCGGACGAACCTCACGTCGGGAAGCAACAGGTGCCGTAGACCCGCCGCCGCCTAGAAACGGACTGATCAGATCGACCTTGAACACAAAGCTGAGGATCCCCAACACAACCATCCCACCCAGACCAACACGCATACCACCAAATCCGCCTCCGCCAAATCCTCGCGGGCCTCCGCCCCCTTCGTTCCGGCGATCTTCAACATCTTCGCTCTCGTGGTTTTGATCCCAACGCATGCTTCCACCTCCAAATCTAAATCCTAGCCGATTTCAAGAACTAGAAGCCGGGGCCGTCTTTGGTCTTGCCCCGATCAGTTGCCTTTTCCATCACAAGATAGATGGCAGGCAGTACAAGCAGTGTCAACGCAGTAGCCGAAACAAGCCCACCGATAATCACAACCGCTAGTGGCTTCTGTACTTCTGAACCAATCCCTTTCGACAAAGCCATGGGCAACAGCCCAAGCATGGCAAGGCAGGATGTCATCAGCACAGTTCGCAGTCGCACCATCGCTCCCTCCATGGCTGCAACCAGAGGCGTTGCCCCCTTTTGCCTCAGCTCGTTGAAATAGCTCACCATTACAACACCATTCAAAACCGCCTGTCCGAACAAGGCAATAAACCCGATGGCCGCAGAAACGCTCAAGTGCAGTCCACTGAACAGAAGCGCAACGATGCCGCCTATCATTGCAAACGGAACATTGAGCAAAATCAGCGCAGCATTTTTGAACGACTTGAATGCCTCAAACAGGATCACAAAAATCAGGAACACGCTGGCCGGAAGAATGATCAGCAGCCGCGCCATTGCCCGTTCCTGATTCTCAAATTCGCCACCCCAGGTGGAATAATAACCAGGCGGCATTACAACGTCCTTCGCCACCCTTGCCTTCATTTCCTGTACGAGACTGCCCATGTCGCGATCCTTGATAAACACACCAATCGCCGCAACCGTCTTGCCAGACTCGCGTGAGATATTCATGCTTCCGCCGCGTATGGAGACATCCGCAACCTCTTCCAGTGGAATTCGTTGCCCGCTGGGAGTATCGACGAGAATCTTCTTGATCGATGCGATATCCTTGCGCTCTTCTTCTTTCAGCCGCACCACCGCTTCAAACTTCTTCTCGCCTTCCCAGATCTGCGTCGCTGACTTGCCGCCCAGCGTCACTTCGATGATGTCTTCGATGTCGGAGACATTCAGGCCAAAGCGCGCCGCCTTCTGTCGGTCCACTGTAATCTGCAATTGCGGGACTTCGCCAAAACGATCGATAAAAGCGCGAGCCACCCCACGCACGGGCGTAATCGTTTTCAAAATCTTGTTCGCATTGTCGCGAAGGATGGTCGAATCATCACCAAAAACCTTGATCACGATCTGCCCGTCGATCTGAGAAATACTCTCCAGCACGCTGTCGCGGATGGGCATGGAAATACTCGGAAAGATCCCTGGTATCGAATCCAGCTCGTCACTGATTTGATCAATCAGTTGCTCACGGGTGATCTTCCGTGTCCATTGCTCCGGCGGCTTTACGCCGACAAACATTTCCACCATGTTCAGTGTCTTCGGGTCCGTGCCGTCCTCAGGTCGACCAGCCTGGCTGATCACCGTCTCCACTTCTGGAAACTTGCGAATCATCATGCGGACCTTGCGGCACAACTTGGTCGTCTCGGCCACAGATGTCCCCGGCGAGAGCGTCATGTTCACCCACATCGTGCCTTCATTCAGTTCCGGCAGGAATTCAGACCCCAGCCGAGGGATCAGTGTCAGGCTAAACGCCAGCGATGCGACAGCAATTGCCAGCACCGTGTACGGTCGGTTCATCGCCGCAGTCAGCATCGGGCGGTACAGCTTCTTGCAAGTCCTCACCAGCCAGTTGTCTTCATGTGGCAAAGGCTTGCGCAATAGAAAATAGGCGAGCAGCGGAACAAGCGTCAATGAAAACAGCAGCGATCCAATCAATGCCGATACAACCGTGTAAGCCATTGGCGCAAAGATGCGGCCCTCATGACGCTGCAGCGCAAAGATCGGCAAGTGCGCGGTGATTACGATCAGCATGGCAAAAAGTGTCGGGCGCCCCACTTGCGTCGCCGCTTCAATGATCTTCTCTTTGAAGCTCTCCGGAGTGCGTTCGCTGCGGTCCTCCGATAGCGTGCGGAAAATATTCTCGATCACAATCACCGCGCCATCGACAATGATTCCAAAGTCCATCGCACCGAGTGAAAGCAGATTCGCCGGAATACCCTTCAGGCTGAGTCCGATAAACGTAGCCAGCAGCGATAGCGGAATAATCAACGCAACAATAGCAGCCGCACGAAAGTTACCCAGGAATAGAAATAGAACCGCCGCAACCAGCGCCGCACCCTCCAGCAAATTCTTGAAGACAGTGCTCAGCGTCGTGTTGATTAACCAGGTGCGATCATAGAATGCATCGATTTTTACTCCTGGAGGAAGACCACTACCATTCAGTTCTTCAATCCTCGCTCGCACGCCCTTCAAAACTTCCGATGGGTTTTCGCCCTTGCGCATCAGTACAATGCCTGTTACAACTTCATCCTGGTCGTCTCGACCTACAATTCCTTGCCGCGGTACAAAACTCTGCTTCACTTCAGCAATTTCTTTGATGAGTAGTGGCGTGCCTTTTCGCTCCGCCACAACGACATTGCCCATGTCAGCCGCAGAGCGCAAAAGACCCAGCCCACGAATCAGAAACTGCTGTTCCCCTTGATCCACATAACTGCCGCCCGCATTGGCATTACCGCGTTTGAGCGCACTAATCACCTGGTTTACCGGCACGTTATAAGACTTGGTTTTCGCCAGATCCAGACTTACTTCCCACTGCTTGATAAACCCACCACGGCTCACTACTTCCGCTACACCGGGGATCACCTTCAGCGCCCTCACAACAACCCAGTCCTGGATCGAACGCAGGTCGGTTGGCGAAAGTCCGCCGCCCTTGATCTCATAGCGGAACAACTCACCTACCGGTGTCGCTAGAGCCGCCATCTCTGGCTTTACACCCTCAGGGAGATCAATCGAATTCAATCGCTCCAGCACTTGCTGGCGAGCAAAGTAAGCGTCAACGTTGTCATCAAATGTGATGGGTATGAAAGAAAGCCCGAATTGCGTATGAGAGAAAGTACGAACCGCATGAGGCAGTCCGCTCAGTCCAATCTCCAGTGGAATCGTTACCTGCTTTTCAACTTCCTCAGCCGCATGGCCCGGATAGAGTGTAATGACGATTACCTGAACGTCAGTAACATCGGGAAACGCTTCAATAGGCAATGTCCGGAATGCGGCCACTCCAAATACAATGAATGAAATCATGATCAACCCGAAGAACATCTTCTGGTTGATGGCGAATGAGACAAGTTTTCTGATCATGGACGGACTGTTTTCTACTTCTTCGCTTCCAGTTGCCGGAGCAATAGTGCTCCGCTACTCACGATCTCGTCTCCTGGCGTGACCCCAGCGCGAATCCGCGTCCGATTGGCTTGTGCCGCTTCCGCTGTGACTTCAACTCGCACAAAGTCGCTCTTTCCTGTCTTCTTGTAAACAAAGCTCTTCTCTCCCAGGCTGAATACGCAAGTGGATGGGATCAGAATGCTCTTTTCGGATTCGTTCAGGAAAAGTCGCACGGAAGCAAACATTTCCGGCTTGAGATTGCGCGACGGATTGGCCACCGTAAATCGTACTTTCACCGTTCGTGTCTCCGAGTCAATCACTTGCGCAATATAAGAAACTTGTGCCGTAAAAACCCGGTCCGGATAGGCTGCAGTCGTTACCAGAGCACGCTGCCCAGGGTGCACATGCCGCATGTCATGTTCAAAAATGTCGGCCAGCGCCCACAGTGTCGAAAGATCCGAAATTACCATTAGTGGATCATGCTCCGGCTGTACGTATTCCCCTTCGGTAACCTTTCGTTCGATCACTGTTCCAGAGCGTGTGGCGATTACCGGAATGCGGGGATCCAGCTTTCCTTCCGGAGCCGGATTCAACCCGAGAATATGCAACGCCTCCTCGGCGCGGGCCATCCTCACTCTCCCCTTTTCTACGTCACGCTGCGATTGCTCCACTGCAATACGTGATCCGGCCTGATGGTCAAAAAGATCCTTTGCCATCCTTTGCGTTTTGAGCGCCAGTTCCAGGTCTTTACTCTCTTCGAGGTACTCCGTATAAGCTGCAGCTGCTTCTCTGCTGTTGAGAAAGAAGAGTCGCTCGCCCCGCTTAACTTCGCTGCCTACCTTTACCGTAAGCTGCTGCACCTGCCCACTTACTGGCGCTGCAACTCTAGATACCTCATCTTCATTGAATTGCAGCTTTCCAGTCGCATTCAACACGAGAGGTTGCGTAACCTCTCGTACGGTTTCGATCTTGAGGTTGTGCAGCATTTCTGCATCGACCTGCAAAACAGCTGCCTCATTCGCAGCAACGGCACTGGCCTTAATTTCCGTTGGCGGTGGAACTTTCTCCGCAACCTTTTCCTGGCAGCCTGCTAGCCCCAGGCTCATTGCAACCAAACTGAGCCATCCGATCGGGTTCTTCACTCGATAATCTCCTTGTTCACGCTCGCGTTCAAATTCACAACCGAGCGTCGATAATCACCAAGCGCTTCCTGATAACTCTGCATCGATTCGTTCAGAGCTCGCTGCGCATCGAGAAACTCCAGCAGCGACGAAGCTCCGGCGCGGTAAACATATCCCGCGGTATCGCGCGCTTTGCGGGCACTATCCAGCAGGTCTCTTTCAATGCTTTCTACCAGCTCTCGCGAGGATACAAACGATTCATATGCAGCCCGTACCTCGTTCCGCGTGCTGGTCGACAATGCTTCCAGTTGCCGTGCATACAGGCGCCGTTCTGCCTCCACACGAGCAATCTCACCCTGGTTTTTGTTGTTCACTGCCAGTGGGATACTAACGAATACGCCCAGGGAATTCGATGTGCCGTTGACGCCCTGCTGCCTTCGGTACTCTGTTCCATACGTGTAATCGACTTTGCCGTTAGCCAACTGCAGCTTCAAATCCGCAGCCGACCTCATCTGCGTTAGTCGAACTGTTTCCAGCTCCGGTCGCGATTCAATTGCCAACTGCTGCAACTTGTCGAGTGGAATTCCTGTTGGTGCCAGCGCCACTTTGAGCTCTCCGCTGATGTCGATCGTCTGCGCCAGAGCCTGCGGGCCCAGTAGACTTTGCAGTCGAGTCCGAGCCTTCGTCACCCCCAACTGCCCCCGCTGCACCTGACTGCGAAATTGCAACATCGCCACTTTCGACCGAACTAATTCCAGAGGCGAAACCGATCCCGCATTCACCCGCGCCTCATTGATTTGGAACAACTCCTCGTAGTTCTTCAGCAGCTCAAGCGCCAGCGAAAGATTTGCCTTCGCCTGGATCAAATCAATACAGCCACTGATTACCGAGATACGCAGATTGCGGATTGCCTCTGCCAGCCTCGCTTCTGCAATCTGACGATTAAATTGTGCCGTCTCCATTCGGTATTCCCGCTTATGGGCTCGCTCAACCAGAAAGTCGATGCGGGCGTTAATCTCGTTCGGGCCGGCATTGTTGATGTTGTTGTATCGCGTGCCAAGAACATCCAGATGATCGGCACCCAAACTGAGCACTGGGTTGGGCTTTAGCCCAGCCGCAATGACGCTAGCTTCAGCAACAGGAATATTAGCCCGTTCAGCGAGTACGCTGAGGTTATTTGCAATGGATTCTGCAACCGCTTGTTCAACTGTCAAAACCCTCATCCCAACGGGTTGCACTTGAGCGGAAAGCAAACAGGAACAGAGAAAGAACAGCACTGCTGTCGCAAAATTAGAACAGTTCAATTTAAGCATCTTGAAAAAGACGGACCACTTCATTCCTTAACTCAGCAATGAACTCCGGCATAAAGGAGTGCATCCAGACAACTCGACCGTCTTTTATCTTACGGGATAACTTCCGCAATGGCGAATTCCTTCTACCTTAAAACCGAAGTCAATTCGCCCTTTGTCCCCTGTTCAGGCTAATAAGACCTCCCTCGACGCCAAAGGTTTTCAATCGTCAACTCAAAACACGATTTTTGTCAAGGCAAAGTAGAAACTTCCTGTTCCGAGCAAAGTAGATCGTTCCGGTTTTGTGCTAACGGAAGGAGCCCGTAGGGCGACTGGAGTTAGCGCAAAACCGGCGGCGTCATGTTGGGACCGGAGGTGGGTTGACCCGCCTTCCCTACTGGCCTGCTAGCGGCTAGCTTGAAGTTTTTCATCCAACTGCTCTTGCCTCCCTGGTTATGGTCTTTGCGGGCGGTCTGCGAAGAAGGAGCAGGCGGCGCAGGCGTTTGCCGCACGCAGACCTTCAAGGGAATCGTTGTTTCTCCCACGCGGCCATAGATTGTTCCGCCCAGCCTTATCTCCACGCGGATCGTCGCCGACCTCAGTCCAGGCCGAATGTTGTCTTTCGGAATCTGGTAGTGCTTCCCGCTCCAACTGATGGTGTAATCATTGGCCACCCGCCGAGTCTCGACATGGCTGAGAATGCTGTCCAGTTCCTGCCGATCCCCAAGCCCCCGATGCGCATCCACTTCACTTGCCGCTTCTCGCCCAAAGCGCTTCTTCCACATCGGCAGAAACACTTTCTCCAAATACCGGTTGCTTTCCGCTAGCGTCTTCACGCCCGCCTTTCTCAATGCTTTCACCAGTCGGTCCTGCAGCGTGCCAAAGCATCGCTCCACCCGGCCCTTGGCTTGCGGCGAATGAGCGTGAATCAACTCAATGCCTAGCTCTCGCAATGCACGTCCGATCTGCGTTTCTCCTTCCTGGCTCGTCTCTTCGCCATAGCCAAGCCGCCTCGGATTCACACGAAACAGTCCCGCCTTGTCGGTGTAAAATGCCATCGGCCGTCCGTTCTGCTCCAGATACTTTTTCAGTACTTTCATATGCTCGACCGTCGAATCTTCCGCCACAAACCGGGCGAACAGTTCACTACTGGCATCATCGATCATCGCTATCAGTTTCACCGGCTCCGGGCTCCGTCCTTCCAGCCAATCGTGAATGCTGGTGTCCCACTGCACCAGCTCCCCGCGGCAACTCCGCCTTGGCCGCCAGACGTGCACTTGCTTGACCTGTCTTTGTTTCGCCTTCCACGCTCCGGCTTCCATTAGCCACTTCCGCAGTGTCTCTTTGCTGACCGTGATCTTGTGCTGTTCGGCTAAGTATTCTGCTGTCAGTGTCGGTCCGAAGTCGGCGTATTCGGCCTGATAGATCTTTACCGCGCGCTCGCTATCCTTCTTGGCTGTTCGCCGGTTGGACCGCTTGCCGCGCAGCCCGTGCACCACCACCCCATCCCCACCCTTTCGCAACCGCCTCACCATCTCCCGAACCCACCGCTCGCTCAGCGTCAACTGTGTCGCACCCTCGGCTTGCGTCAGATGTCCATCCTTTACCTCATTCATTACCTTCAATCGATCTAGTTCTTTTTGGCTTAGCAATATCCGTTCCTGTTCGTGGGTCACTATCTAGAGTCGCCATACTCATCAGGAACTTTCTACTTTGCTCATACAGGAACTTCTCACATTGCTGCGACAGGTGCTAGAGTCGGGGGGCCCCCGGACACCGCGATCTGGTACTATAGCTGACTAGTAAGTACCGGAACGCTAGAGAAACTGAAGGAGAACGTTTTCGCAGGCAGGCCATCCCTTCTTTGTGCTTCCAAGCAACTGAATTGAAACAGCTAAGGCTTTCCTTAGAACTTCCTAAGATTTTTCCTGAGCCCAAACTAGGGATTACTACCATTGAAGAAGTACTAGTCTGCCCTTAGGATCAAACTAGGACAAGGAACTGGAGGGAACACAGCCATGCCTGAGATGACCGCATCCTTACTCGAAGTCGAGTTGCCACCTATGATTGAGGAAACCCCAAAACGGAAGATCCGCATCGTCTTGGCCGACGACCATCCCATCGTGCGCGATGGTTTGAAGAAGATGCTTTCCCTCGAAAGTGATCTTGAGGTAGTTGGTGAAGCCAACGATGGCCGTGAAGCGCTTGAACAGATTCAGATGCATGAGCCAGATATTCTTTTGCTCGATCTGCGCATGCCCAATCTCGACGGCTTAAGCGCGTTGCAAACCCTGCAACACATCAACCGCAAGACCAAGGTCATCATCCTGACTGCCAGCGAAGACAAGAACGAATTCGTGCAGGCGATGAAACTCGGCTGCAGCGGCATAGTTTTAAAGCAGACCGCGCCTGAATTGATCGTCAAAAGTATTCGCAAGGTAAATGCGGGTGAAATCTGGCTCGATTCTCATACCACTGCCGCAGTCATGCGCCAGTTTGCAACCGCAGGTCCAGATGGCAGCATCTCTTCGTCCTCCGGGTCTTCCTCCTCTTCTGGACACTCCAGCCAGGGCAAAGTACGAGAACGCAGCCCGCTCAGCGCGCGCGAACGCGAAATTGTCGGCCTAGTGGCTCAGGGCTACAAGAATAAGGAAATGGCCGAAAAGATGTTTATCAGTGAGCAGACTGTGAAGAACCATCTGCACAACATCTTCGACAAACTCGGCGTTAGCGATCGCCTGGAATTGGCACTTTACGCAATTCACAAGGGCCTTCACCTCGGCGGCGACAAGTAAGCAGGCACTCGGAGCAGACGCTATCTGTGATAAAAGATAGGGTCGAAAGCTCCAGATGCCCGAATGAACATTACTGCCGTTGATGCCTTCCAACTGCGCGAACCAAAATCAGGTCGCGCCTATTCGCTACTCAAGCTAAGCACCGATGCCAACCTGGTTGGCTGGGGCGAAGCTTCACGACTCGATGCAACCTCACTGCGCCGCTGTCGCGAAATTTGTATCGGCCAAGATCCCACTCGCTACGACTACCTCACCCAACAGCTCGCGGTAGATCCTGTTTCTGGTGCCATCAATATGGCGCTGCTCGATCTTTGTGGCAAGCAGGCAAAGGTGCCCGTCTATCAATTTCTCGGTGGCCCGACACGCAACAAAGTTCGTGCGCTGACCCTATTTGACGAGCGCGCACTCAACGCGGGACATCGCGCTTTCGTAGTCCCGATTGCCCTTCCCCTGCAAACTACCTCGCGGCCGCGCTTTGTAGATTCTGTGATCAAACGCTTTGAAGCCCTGCGGAAGACTCACGGAGAGGATGTCGATTTTGTCGCTGACGGAATGGGATTGCTCGCGTCCGCAGAAGCTGCCGATATTGCTGTCGCCCTCGAAGCGCTGCACCCGTTGTGGTTCGATCAACCCTGTCGCGCTCCAAACTCTGAAATTCTCTCGCGCCTCACCACCGAATCTGCCACTCCCATTGGACTGGGCCGCGACTTCGAACAGGTCGGGCCTCTCCTCAACCTGCTGCGCGACGGTTTGATCGACGTCGTGCGCCTCTCCATTGCCCGTCTCGGCATCACCCCGATTCGACGCGCTGCGGCTCTTGCAGAAACCTACTATGTGGCTGTCGCGCCTTTCCACCTTTCAGGCGGCCCTGTCGCGACAGCGGCAGCAATCCAGCTGGCCGCAAGCCTTCCGAATTTCTTTATCCAGCAAGTTCCGCTGGTTGTCGACCCCGAAGAACGAAAACTCCGTGACGACCTGGTGGGTGGCTCGATCGAAGCGGTCAGCGAAGGCTACTTCAGCCTCTCGCTCAAGCCCGGCCTTGGCATTGATGTAAACGAAGCAATAGTGAGAAGGATGGCACAATGAGCCCGATCAATCGACGTGATTTTCTTTCGAGTAGTGCCTGCGGCTGTGCCTTCGCTCCACAGGCGGCTGTCGGTCCGATAGGTGCAGCCGCGTTGGCCGATGTGGGCTCAAAAGTCCGCATAACGGCAATCAAGACCTTCGGTGTAACTCTGCCAATCGCCGAACAGATGGACCGTCCTTACGTCTTTGTCAAAATCGAAACCAACCAGGGCGTCTACGGCTGGGGCGAAGGTACTCTCGAGGGCAAGGCCGCCGCAACTCTCGCCTGCATCGAAGACTTCAAAGAATTCCTGATTGGTGCTGACCCAATGCCGGTGGAGCACCACTGGCAGTCCATGTATGTCCACAGCTTTTATCGCGCCGGCCCCGTGATCGGCTCTGCCATTTCCGCCATCGATCAGGCGCTCTGGGATATTCGCGGCAAGATTCTTAATATGCCGGTTTATAAGCTCCTTGGCGGTCCATACGACCCTGCAGGCGTGCGCGGCTACTATCACGTAAACGCTAGCACTCCAGAGCAGATGCGCGAAGTACGTGCCAAAGCAAAACAGCTCGGTGTCACTGCGGTGAAGGGTGGCATCCCCGGTTACTTCGAATGGATCGAAACTCATGCTGCCATCTCAAGGGCCGTCAAGCATGTCGAAACCATGCGCGCCAATCTCGGCGACGATATCGACATCGGCATCGACTTTCATGCCAAAACTTCACCCAGTGTCGCCTCCATCCTTTGTCGCGAGATGGAGCCCCTCAAACTACTTTTCATCGAAGAGCCTTGCCCGCCTGAAAACGTAAAAGCAATGCAGAGGATCGCGCGCCGGTCTCGAGTGCCAATCGCTACCGGGGAGCGTCTGGTTGCCAGCTACAACTGCCGCGAACTCGTCGAGCTGGGCATCGTCGACATCATTCAGACCGACATCAATCATGTGGGTGGCATCACCGCCCTATGGAAAACTGCCGCACTCACCGACGCTTCCGGCGTCAAGATGGCACCCCATGCCTGCGAGGGCCCAATCGGCGGGATGGCCACAATCCATGTCGATGCGGCCATGCCGAATTTCCTGATTCAGGAAATCTGCTCAGGCGTCGAACCGGGCGGCAAAGAGAAGATCTGGGCCGACTGGTTTGGCTTTCCAGCAATGCGTATGATGAACGGCAAGTTCCCCTTACCCACCAAACCAGGACTCGGTTTCGATTTGGAGGAAAAGCAGATTACCCGTTTTCCCTTCGCCGGCACCAAACCCATGGCACGTGTATTTCATAAGGATGGCAGTGTCGCCGCCTGGTAGGCCAAATGAATCCTCTACTCTTGTTATTGCTGATGAGTATTTCATTTGGGGATCTAAAGAAGGACGCTCTCTTAACGGGCTTCCGCGCGAAAGCGGTTTACAAGAACGGCCTCGACCAGGCCATGGGCGGTCGATTTGTTCACGAAAAGAGCGGTTTCACTCTCGACCTGATCGAAATACAAACCGTTCCGCAAAGCTATCTCTGTGTGCATACCTTTCCCACTTCCAACATGGGCGAGCCACACACACAAGAACATCTGCTGCTTGGCAAGGGCAACGTAGGGCGAGCCGTCGCCGCCAAAGAATCCATGTCGATGGTGGAATCAACAGCCTTCACGCAACAGCTCAAGACCTGTTATCCGTTTGCAGCCAACGCCGGTGTGGATGCTTTCTTTGAACACTTCGAGCGTTCCAGCCACGCGCTTCTTTATCCCGATTACACCGACGAAGAAATCCGGCGCGAAGTGCGCAATTTCGGCGTTAAGCCTGTTGAGGCCGGCAAGCTGGAGCTGGAAGAGAAAGGTACGATTTACGCGGAAATGGTGAGTGCCAGTTCGCAACCTGGGTACCGTACTTATCGCGCAATGGGCCGCCTTCTTTACGGCCCGGAGCACCCTGCAAGTTTTGATTCCGGTGGCGACCCCAACCACATTCGCGAGATGAAGGCTGAGCACATCCGCCGCTTCCATGCAAACAACTACCATCTCGCCAACATCGAGATGATCACAAGCCTTCCCAAGGGCTTGCCGCTCACCGACGCCCTTGCCCGCTTTGATCAAATCCTCAACAAACTGCAGGCAGGCAAGCCCATCCGTCCCGGCTCCAGATGGAGCGATCTGCCACAGCCTCGTCCGGCCGTAGAAGGCACAATCCAGATCGTGGAGTTTCCATCCACCAACCCGCAGCAACCCGGCCCTGCGCAAATCGCCTGGCCCGTAATGCCGCGCCTCAACCCCCGGGACGAAGGCCTTGCCGAGCTGTTTGCCCAGGCCGTTGGCGGAGACCCTTCCACCAATCTCTATAAGCTCTTCATCGATTCAAAGACACGAAAGATGGATATCGGCGCACGTTCGATTGCGATTGGTTTTGATAACGAAGCTTATGCCGGCTTCATGGTTTACATCCCTGATCTCGCTGCCTCGCAGGCAACGCCGGAGCGACTCAAAGAAATTTACGCCCTCGTCAAATCAGAACTCGAACGCATTGCCAGCTGGGAAGACGATAGCGTCGAATTGCTGGAATTTCACGAGCGTATGCAGGCAAACCTCCTGCGCATACGACGCTCCGGTGACAAGCTCATCAGCTCGCCGCCAGGTTTTGGCGGTCGCATGAGCCAGAGCATTTGGCCCACTCTCCTCCACGATCTCAATGACGAACCGGGCTTTGAAAAATCAATGGTTCAGCCTGACCTTTTTGCCTACCTGGAATCCATCGTGAAAAGCGGCAAGAACATTTGGAGAGACAAAATCGCCGAATGGAAGCTGCTCTCCAAAACTCCTTATTCGGTCGCTGCCAAAGCTTCGGGAAAGTTGATCGAACAGGAAGACATCGATTACAGGCAGCGCCTCGCAACTGAAGTGGATCGCCTCAAGCAGCAATACAAATTGAGTGACGAGCAGGAAGCCATCCGCCGCTACCAGCAGGAATACAATGCCGCTTCGGCAGAGCTCGATCGTGTGCAGAGCATGGACACTCCTGCCAGGTTCATTGAGCACCCACCAATGACCCTCGACGATCAGCTCGACTATACGGTCAAAAAGCTCTCGGGAGATATCACGCTCGTAACCGGAAGATTTTCCGGCATGAGCAGCGCAACGATTGGCCTTGCCCTGAACGCACGAGAGCTCAAGGGCCGCCAGCTCATTTATGCTGCCCTGCTGCCGCAACTGCTGAGCGGCATGGGTATGACCAAAGACGGCAGCACTCTCAGCTATGAAGATGCCATGCAGCGCATGAGGCGCGAGATCCTGGGCGTCGGCGCGGCCTATTCCACAAACCCTACTAGCGGTCGCCTGGAACTGGTTTTGACCGGCTCCGGCAACACGCTTGAAGAAGCAAAGTCCGCTATCGGCTGGATGAAAGCAACACTCTACGCCCCCAACTGGACGGCCTCAAATATCAACCGCTTTAAGGACCTCGTCGACCAGTCGATCAATGCCCTCCGCGGCACGATGCAGCGCAGCGAGGAAAACTGGGTAAACGGCCCTGCGAACGCCTGGACCTATCAGAACGATCCGCTGCTGCTGAGTGTCTCAAGCTTCCATGCTTCGCTCCACCACCTCCACCGCCTCCGCTGGCTTCTTGCCGATGCGCCCATTGCCGCTGACCGCGAGGCCATTGCTGGATTTCTTCAGGAGATCGAATCTCTCGACTTGCCAATTTCCAAAGAAACGCTCGATAGCAGGATCGCCAAGCTCCCGGCCACTGCGCAGGGGCTCGCCAATGAAGCCGCAAAAGATCTCCTCTTCATCGAAAACGAACTGCCCGCCAACTCCCGCAAGGAGGACTGGAAGTATCTTGTCCGTGTCACCCGCGAGGATTTTCTCGCCCCTGCAGCCCAAGCCTTGCTGGAGTTGGAGTTGGTACGCAAGACACTTCTCAAGAAGGCCAATGCCCGCCTATTTCTCACTGCATCCCCAGAAAACGCTACTACCCTTGAGCCCTTGCTTGACGACCTCACCAGTGGCTTGAGCGATGACAAATTCTCTGCCCCCGGCCCCATGCTGCCGCGCGCAATCGCCCGGCGAGTCATGGCCCGCGAGAAGCTCAAGGCTGAGCCGGCTTTCGTTGGTTTGCTCGCCCCGAACATGCAAGGCGGAGTACACCTGCACTCCACAAAATCGGTCGGGATCAAGGATCTGGACGAAAATTCTGCACTGAACTTTCTTGCCTTCAAAGTCTTTGGCGGCGCAGGTCCACACGGTGTCTTCATGAAAACCTGGAGTGCCGGTCTCGCTTATTCCAACGGTCTGCGTTCGAGTGCCGCCGAAGGCCGCACCAGCTATTACGCAGAGCGTACTCCCGAGCTGCCGCAGACTCTGAAATTTGTAATCAACGAGCTCAAGACCGCCCCGCGCACACAGCCTCTCGCCGAGTACACACTCGCCCAGGTATTTGCTGGCACCCGTGCAGGCAGCAGCTTTGAAGGCCGCACCAGCGCCATGGCCAGCGACCTTGCCGACGACTGGCCGCCGGCCGTCATTCGCGACTTCCGCGCCAACATCCTCAAACTCCGCTCCAGGCCCGACCTCGATCAACAACTCTATGCGCGCATGGACGCGGTCTACTCAAAGGTCTTGCCTGGCTACAACGGCAAGCTCGAACAGTCTGTGGATTCCACATACTTTGTGATCGGCCCACAAAAACAGCTCGACGCCTGGGAAAAATACTTGAAGCTAAGCCAGGGCGAGGATACAAAGCTCTATCACCTCCACGCCCGCGACTATTGGGTAATTGTCGAGTGACCCGGCGCAAGGCGATCGCAGCCATCCCCGCAATGCTCGCAAGCGGGCAGGACATTCTCGAGAAGACTCCTCCAAAAGCCGATGCACGCATTCCCTACGGCACAGACCCGCTGCATTTTGGCGATCTGCGCCTTCCCGATGGCAAGGGCCCCCATCCACTCGCAATCAATATCCACGGTGGCTACTGGCGAGCCGCATACGATCTCGAGCACAACGGTCATCTCTGCGAAGCGTTGCGCAAGAAAGGCGTTGCCACCTGGTCTATCGAATACCGCCGCATCGGCAACCCCGGTGGCGCTTGGCCTGGCACGTTGGAGGACGTAAAAGCCGCCGCCAGCTTCATTCGTGGCTCGGGTAAAAAATTCCCCCTCGATCTGCAGCGCGTTCTCGCTATGGGGCATTCCGCAGGTGGCCAACTCGCCCTCTACCTTGGTGCAGAACTCCCCTCCCTCATAGGCGTGATCTCGCTCGCCGGAGTAGTCGATCTGCGCCGCGCCCTCGAATTGAAGCTCAGCCGCGAAGTCGTGAAAGATTTCCTCGGCGGCACTCCAGAGCAATATCCAGACCGCTACAAATCCGCGTCGCCAATCGAACGCCTTCCCCTCAAAATGCCAACTGTGCTGATCCACGGCGACAAGGACACCATTGTGCCACTGGAAATAGCAGAGCGTTATTTCGCCGCCGCCAACAAGGCCAAAGCCAAAGTAAAGCTGGAAGTATTGCCCGCAACCGGCCACTTCGAGCTCATCGACCCCACAAAACCTCAGTGGGCCGCAGTGGAACGCAACGTACTCGAAATGCTGCGGATCTCCTGAATACAATGCTCGAACTCTTCATACTTCGTATAGAAATGCGGTGCAATCCGAATCCCCGCACCCGGCCGATAGTCAGCCTCAGTACATCCCGATATCAAGTCGCTGCGCCTCAAATAGCCAAGCTCAAATCCTGTTGCCGAGTCATCAACTGCAGATTCCAACAAGCTCTCTCCGTAATGGAAGTTGAAAAAAATTACATGAGACACTCATGGTAAGCGAATTCATGAAGGGCCTACCGGGGAAGAGAGATCAATGAGTTTTCGAGTTGCCTTTCTTGTCGGTCAGGACAATGAGTCGACCCGCCAGTCCATCGAAGCCGTTTGCGCTCTTGAAGGCGTTACCCCAGTGGGCATTTTGCTCGATACACACCGCCCCAGTCTCAAACTCCGCATACGCAATCTGTACCGCAACCTGGCTCGTGAGGGCTGGGCTTATGGTTTCCGGCGTCTTGCAATCGCGATTCTCGAAGAGCTTAAAGTCCATGCAGTAAACACTTTTGTCGATCCCAATGAGACCAATCAACTGTTGCGCAGGGCGTTTCCCTCCATTTGCTGGACCTTGGAAGAGCTAGCTGCCCGTGAGGGCATGCCGCTGCTGCCCGTCGGCAATCTCAATCAGGTCAGCGCCGTCGAGGCTCTCCGTGGACTCAAAGCAGACCTGGGGATTATCCTCGGAACCAGAATCCTCAAGCCCGCCATCTTCTCGATTCCCGTCCTCGGTTCGGTGAATCTCCACAAGGGCAGACTGCCTGACTATCGCGGCATGCCACCCGGTTTCTGGGAGCTCTTTGCCGGTGAATCGCAAGCGGGTGTATCGGTGCATTTTGTCGATTCGGGTCTCGATACGGGTGATGTCGTAGCCAGCGGAAAACTCGATATCTCTGCACTCGAAACGCCCGAAACACTGCGCGTAAAATTGAACTGGCTCGGGGCTTCCACCTTGGCTGAAGCGATCGCTAAACTGGCCCGAGGCGAATCGGAGCGAATGCCCCAGCCCTCTTCCTCGCACCTTGCTCACACTCGCCCAACAGAAGCACAGCAACGCCAACTCGCAAGCCGCTTGCCCCACTGGCGGCGAGAGAATACCTTCTCCGAAATCGGCAGGCATCTGCTCTATTTCGGCATCTTCTACAGCGGCCTGCTTACTCTCATTCGTACTTTGCGAAGCCCCCAACGCGTTGCCATTTTGCTCTACCACCGCGTCAACGATTGGAGCCTCGACCCACTCACTACTTCCAGACGCCGCTTCGCCGAGCATCTGCTTTTTTTGAATCGTCGCTATCCAGTCGTATCAACTCAACATCTGCTGGAATCTCTTGACGCAAGCCAGCTTCCGGCAAATGCTTCCGTCATTCATTTCGACGATTGCTATCGCGACGTCGCCACCGCGGCTGTGCCGCTCCTCCGCGAGGCTGGCCTCAGCGCTACTGCCTTTATTAGCTCCGGATTCATTGATACAGATCGCGTATTCGATCACGACCGCAGAAAGTATGCCCACCGCTATCCGAACCTTTCGAGCGAAGACATCCTTCAATGGCGGGCCTCCGGCCTTGAAGTCGCCGCACATACCGTCAACCATGTAGATCTTGGATCGGTTCCGCTTGGCGAGGCTAGACATGAAGTTTTCGATTCTGGTCAGCACCTCGGACAGCTTCTGAACGAACCCATTCCCTGCTTTTCATTTCCATTTGGCGGCCGAAACAACATCCGCCCGGAAGTCGTAGCCGATGTACGCGAGGCCGGATATAAAGCACTCTTCTCGGCGCATGGCGGCTTTGTCGTACAAGGCTGCGACCGCTTCGACATCCCTCGCCTCGGTGTTCACGAACAATCCCCTCTCTACCTGTTGATGGAGCTGGAAGGGCTCACTTTAGGGCAGTTGAAAACGCGCCTTGGCTTTTAGTCGCTCTACTTTGGGGATCGAACTTGAAATGACCTGGAGTTGCTTCCGGGCTACAAAGAAAGCAATGGGCAAGGTGAAGCCCCATAAGGCCTCAGCGGGCCGCAGTGGAACGCAACGTACTCGAAATGCTGCGGATCTCCTGAATACACTGCTCGAGCTCTTCATCTTTCGTATAAAAATGCGGTGCCATCCGAATCCCTGCACCCGGCCGGTAGTCCACCAGAATGTCGCGTCGCAATAGCTCTGCAGTCACCTGCTTGCCTTCAGGAACATCAAAGATCACAACCCCGCCGCGCTCCATCGCATTGCTCACTCCGTTGAAAGGCAAACCCGCCTCAGCCGCCAATTCAACCAATCGCTGCGTCTGCCGCAAGCTCTTCTCGCGGATCTTCTCAACCCCGATCTCACTCACGATCTCGTAGCCCGACATTGCAGCATAGAGAGCAGGAATGGCTGGAGTTCCATTCAGAAAGCGCGTTGCATCATCGGCAAATTCAATCGGGCCGGGCGTAAACGCAAAGGGCTCTTTATGGGCCATCCACCCTGTCGCGGCAGGCTCAAGCGCAGACATCAGCTCGGGCTTCACATAAAGATATGCAGCCCCTGGTCCGCCACACAGCCACTTCACACTACCGCCTGTCGCAAAGTCGAGATCCAGCTCACGCACGCTAAACGGCACCGTCCCGCAGCTCTGATAGGTATCGGCCAGCACGAGTGCCCCTACCCGGTGCGCCTTCTCCACAATGGCCGCCAGATTCTGCAGGTAAGAACTACGAAACGTCACGTGTGACACCGTCACCAGAAGCGTCTCCTCATCAATCGCTGCCAGCAGTTTTTCGAGCGGCACCGTCCGTCCATCATCAGAATCCACCTCCACCACGCGAGCCCCATAGCGCGGCCAGTGATGAAAAATATAGTGGTTGGAAGGGAAGTTCAAACTCTCTGTCACCAGCTTGTTACGCCTCCCGGACCAATTGAGAGAACTGAGTACGATTTGCTGGCAGATCGATACATTCTGGTGCATCACAATGCTGCCCTTCGGCGCATCAATGATTTCTCCGATCATGTTACCCACCGTAATTGGCATTTCCCACCAACCCTCAGCCCAGGCGCGTATGGATCGATCACTCCATTCATCAGCGAACTGTTTCAGCCTCTCCCGTGTTCGTCTGGGCATCGCACCCAGCGAATGGCTGATCATGTGAACGGTATGCGACAG
>JANXLY010000178.1 GCA_025354885.1 Acidobacteriota bacterium
CATCTTTGCCGACCGCCATCTCCGCGAATTCAAGCCGATGCCTGCACTCGGTTGCGAGGACCGCCTCAAGCGCTTTCGCGAATCAGAACCATCCTGGCTGGTCGATGGGCTTGGGCCATCGAATGTCCGCTTGCGCCTCGAAGCTTACTATTCGCTGAGTGGTTACGATCTTGTCCTTCGTACCCAAACCGCCTACCTCTACAAGTTGGTCCTGCCGCAAAACCGCAACATCGATGCCCGACGCTTCACCGCTCCCCATGAACGTGAAATGGCACGTAGTAGCGCCGATCTTCGTCACGCGTCGTCAAACTGAAGCCGCTCTCTGTCAGGAACTCGCGGACAAAGCCGAGTGTTCGAAACGATTCCCCTTCGCCCCGATCCGCCCGAAAGTCATGTGCTGCTACACACAGCTTCGATGTCCGTTGCAGAGCTTCCCTGCAGCCCGTTAGCGCATATCGTTCCGCCCCCTCAATGTTCATCTTGAGAAAAGAGATCGCACTGATCTCCTCACGCTTGCTCAGTTCGTCGAATGCAATTCCCTCCACCGGGAAGCTGTTCTTGCTTGCTTCGCCATCACGAACGTAATTCGATTCCCAAACTGCCATGGTCTCGATCCAGAGTCGCTGTTCACGTTCGGTGCAGGCGTAGTTGAGGGTGCGTACGTTATTTAGCCCATTCCATTCGCACAGCTTCCGCAAGGCCAGATAGCTCACTGGATGCGGCTCAATGGCCCAAACCATCCCAGAGGCCCCAACGGCCTTTGAGAACGCATAGACGTCTTCGCCTCGGCCCGCACCAATGTCTACGATCACATCTCCTGCCGACGGCTTGTAGACGTGAAACCAGTAATCGTCCGCATCGCGCAGGTATTTCTCGATCGTTCGAGCGCGCTTGGCAAAATCGGGTTCCGCCCTGCTGAGCAGCTCCGGGTCCGGGATACGGGCATCGCCAATCCGCCATGCCCAAAGCTCATCCCAAAACACTTCGATATCGATATCCGGGCAAGCTGCTCTTGCCCGAGCTGTCAGGTCCCGGGCTATTGCAGCGTTCACTTCGCCGCCACCTTGAGATTCCGGAATTGCGCGGTCTCAAAGAAAGAGCCCAAGCCGATCTTGCCGGAACTCAACGAAACATCAACTGCATCAAGCGAAGGGAATTTCTGTCCGCCCACTTCGACAACGATCCTTCCCGACTTTGCGTCGTAGTCCATTTTCACCTTGGTCCAGTCGGTGGTCGGAAGGCTTCCGGCGCCGAGGCCTTTTGAAATACGGGATCGATCTGAACCGTAAACGTGAAAAATACCGTTGTGGACGATCTGCTTCTCGGGCGAATCCACACTCAAGTGCGCGTAATTGAAATGAGCGGGATCCTTCCAGTTGTAAACGAGGATCAGGCTTACGGAATCGCGCTTTACCTCACACTCGAGGTTGAACGACTCATAGTCGCGCCCTTCGAGCAGTGCATATTGCACGGGATATCTGGGATTGGCCTCCTGGGGTCGCGCCGCCAGCATGATCAAGGTACCATCGCGATAGAGCCATTCTTCCGCTCTCGGTACCCTCCATTTTTGTCCGAAAGCGTCAATCGACTCGGCAGCCAGGGCCAGGATTAGGAAGATGGGTAGCATTCCTTCTAAAATAAGAGATTTGATGGACCTTGAACAGCAATTGTCAAAAATGCGTGAAGACTGGGACGCCCGAGCCCGTGAAAACGCCAAGCATTATGTACAGACCGCTCAGACCGATTGGTCGGATGAAGAGTTTTACGCGTCCGGTGAACAGACCGTAAGCGAAGAGATCCTCACAGACATGACCAACATCTGCCAGGGCAAAGACCCCAAGCAGATGCGGGTGCTTGAAATCGGTTGCGGTGCCGGTCGAGTTACGCGTGCCCTCGCCAATCTATTTGGCGAAGCTTACGCTGTCGATGTTTCCGGTGAAATGATTGCACAGGCCCAAAAGGGTCTCCGCAAACATCCGAACGCCCATGTCTTCCAAAACAACGGAAAAGACCTGAGCATCCTGCCGGATCTTGGCTATGACTTCGCTTTCTCTACTATCGTTTTCCAGCACATCCCTTCGAAGGAAGTGATTGAGACTTATGTGAAGGAAGTGAGTCGGCTGCTTCGCCCCGGAGCGCTGTTCAAGTTTCAGGTACAGGGCTATACCGGTTGCGATACGAACCCTGACGACACCTGGGTGGGCGCAAGCTATAGCGACGAAGAGGCAAAAGAGATGGCAGAGCGCTGTGGGTTTGAGCCTCGCTACCGCCACGGGGCAGGCGAACAGTATTTCTGGCTCTGGTTCTTCAAACGATAAAGCATTATCCATGCCTTTGAAATACCCCAATCTGAGCTGGCCCGACGGTCAACCCTTGAACGAGAACTGGGTACTGTTTGTCGCTGCCCCGGAACAAATTGGTGCGCCGCGAATTGCAACGACCACGTTCCGCCGGTCGGATCAAGTGCTGCGGGCCAGGCTTCGGCTCATTGTTCCCTGGGCTGTACCGATCAGCTGCGCGGTGATTACGTATTTTGCCTCGCTGCGACTCGCAGACGCGATGCAACGCGGCATGCTGATCGGAGCCGCTTTGATCAGTGCTCCGCTGTGGACCTGGCTGCTCTATCAGAGGGTGAGCAGATTCCACCACACCCTCGTCTATCTGAGTGAAAACGGCGTTGCCTGCTTTGAATGCACCGGCAGCCCGGAGAATTTCACGCGCCGCGAGCTGCTTCTGTTCTCCCAAGCCACCGCACTATTTACCAAGCAGAACAGTTCTGTTTACGAATTTCTTTGGAAGGACCCACAGGATCGCCTCGTGTTCCGCTGGGAAGGCCGCTTTGCTGTGCCAGGCATTGAAGTGCCGCGCAGTCACATCTTCCAGGGCCTCAAGGCGGCTGAGCGTGCCTGGACCTCGTTTTTCGTTGAAGACGCCACACAACAACTTGAGCGTGGAGGCAGTGTCAGTTTTGTATTGCTTGGCCAGGGTACGCTGCGGATGACTTCCACAGAACTGACCTGGAATGCCCCTGAGAAGACGCACATGCTCAACCATGAGGACATCGAGACGTTTCAGTGTGACTCCCAGACCTTTGAAATCACTCCGAGCTACAAGGGCGAATCGAAGGGGTTCGCTGGCCTCAAGATTGCCGTAGAACACGTTGGCAATCTCAAGGCCCTGACGACGTTGTTAACGCGCTACTTCACAATAAAAGGCCAGTAGTTCACCAGCTTGTAGGCGAAGTAACTGATCATAATGTAGCCGACTGCTGCTGCTATCAGCGCGATCACTGTGACTATGATCGCCAGGATATGCCATGGGAAGCGTTTGCCTTCACGGGATAAGACCAGCAGGTAGCCAGCAAAGATGCCAACGAAGTAAAGCAGGATCATCGGAATGGCGAAGATCAGCAGGTTGACCACGTCCGGAGTAGGTGTAATAAACGCCGCGATGATCGTGATCGCGAGAATGGCATATCGCGAATGCTCGATGAGGAATCCGGGGGTTACCACCCGCAGCATCGTCAAAAAGAAGATGAGCACCGGCAGTTCAAACGTGACGCCAATGCCGAGCATCACATTCACGAAGAGATCGAAATAGGAAACGATCGAAACGACAGGCTTGATCTTTGCGCCTGTTGTCTCGCCAAAGTTCATGCCAATGCCGAGCAGGAAGGCGAGGCCAAAGCGGAATGCGACGAAATAGGCAAAGCAGCCTCCCGCGATAAACAAGCCGGCCGTACTCAAGACAAACGGGGCGGCCATGTTTCGCTCTTTTTTGTAGAGTCCAGGGGCGACAAAGGCCCAAACCTGCCAAAGAATCCAGGGCGAGGCGATGAAGAGAGCAGCGAGAAGAGGGAGCTTGAAATAGACAACAAGAAAAGCATCCATCGGCTCGAGTTGAGCGAGGTCCGGCGCGGCACCAATGGCTCGTAGCGCTGCTGCTGCGGGTTCCGATACGATTTCCCAAAGTTTGCCGGCAAAGATCAGGCAGCCGACGTAAGCGACCACGAGGCCGACAACGGCTTTGATGAGGCGCGAGCGCAATTCCTCGAGGTGATCGAGGAAGGACATTCGCAACATGCCGTCGTCGTCTTCGTCCTCTGGATCTGCCGGAGGCGGGGTTGGAGGAGGGGGCGGCGGGGCTATTGGTGGTGGCTGCGTTACCAATGCCGTTTCGTTGGCATGCGGATCATAAGCATGCGGGTCCTCATAGTGGCCGTGAATTTCGGCCCCTCCCGGGTGATCGTAAGCCGGTACCGGGGTGCCTTCAGTTTCAGGCACAATTTTCTTGTCTTGCTCGTCCTGCGGCATGCTGTCGTGCTTTCCTAACGGTGCTTTCTCAAGCCTTGGCTTCGTGCTGCTCGGCCTTTTCCGTTGCGCTTTCCGCAGTGGACACTACCGTTGGTTCGATGTCCGAACCGACGGCGACTGTTCCCTCGACTTGGGCGATCTGAATGCTCCCATCAACCGCGTTTGAGCTTTCCTCAACCGCAGCGATTTCCTTGTGCTCTCCCTCGTGCGACGTCTCCGAAGTGTAATCCGGGTAGCTGTAGCCATCGTGGCTGTAGCCGTAGTCGTCGTGCTGATACGAACTACTGTCGTAAACCGTGTTATGAATATCGGTACCCAACTTCGCGGCTTCTTCCCGGATGGGGGAAGTTTCCCTCTCGATGTTGGCCATTTCACGATCAAACGTAGCTCGCAAATCGCTGGAAGCACGGCGGAATTCCGTGAGAGCCTTACCGATGTTGCGGCCAAGCTCGGGCAGTTTTTTGGGGCCGAAAATAAGCAGCGCGAGCAAAAAAATGAATACGGTCTCTTGCCAACCTAAAGGTCCCATAGCTGTCCTCCTATTGGATTATTGTACCCGACACCCCGGGTATGATCTACTTGCGGTGATGAAGCTCTCCACTTTAATCGTGTTGGCCGCCACAATTTCGTGGTCTCAGGTCAAGCTCACACAAGCGCCAGACCGGATCCGGATCGAGATCGATGGAAAGCATTTTTCCGATTACATCATCAGTGCCGATGCAGCCAAACCTTACCTGCACCCGATCCGGACGGCGGGAGGAAAACAGGTTTCGCGGAGCTTTCCGATGGATCTTGTGGAGGGGGAAAAGAGAGACCACCCCCATCACCGCGGCCTCTGGTTCTCGCACGGTGACATAAACGGCTGGGACTTCTGGGGCAACGAGAAGTCTCAGAAGGGAGCAGGCAAAGGCAAGGGTGAGATCAAGGTCGTCAAGGTCAAAGAGCTGAAGAACGGCAAGAAATCAGGCTCGGTCTCGATCCTGCAGGACTGGATCGACGGCAGCGGCAAACGCCTGATCTCGGAATCCCGCACGATGACTTTCTATCCGGATAGTGCGGGAGTTCGCAGCTTCGATTTCGACATTACGCTGACGGCGATTGAAGAATGTGTATTTGGCGACACCAAAGAAGGCGTCTTCGCTTTGCGGCTGGCGCGTGCCCTTGAAGAAGAATCGACCGGCACGATGACAACTGCAGAAGGTGCCGAAAAAGAGAAGAATGTCTGGGGCAAGCGCAGCCCCTGGGTAGACTATTCCGGCACTCTCGATGGCGAGAAACTGGGAGTTACGATCCTCGATCATCCCACCAACCCGCGGCATCCCAGCTACTGGCATTCGCGCGCATATGGTCTTTTTGCCGCCAACATTTTTGGTGTTCACGACTTCACAAAGGACAAGAACGCCACCCTGGGGAACGCAACCCTGAAGACGGGCGAGACCTTTCGCTTTCGCTACCGGGTGATCCTGCATCCGGGAGACGTCAAGTCGTTTGATGTGCCCCAGGAGTGGAAGAAATTTGCAGCTCTGAAATAGGCTTTCGTTCGACGAAGCACTGGTCGTTCAGCTCGAGGAATACGGGCACTTCCAGCCAATCGTCGATACGGGTATGTGTCTTCGCGTCACCAGCATCGAGATAGCGCAGCAATCTCGATGGGCTGCGCAACCTGATCCCTGCTTCTCCCGCCGTCAGCTCAAGGCCAAAGGGCAACCTGCCTAGCGTTTCTGCCCTTACTCCACTCTGCAGTTCGCCCATGAAATCAACAGCCGGAGAGGAAATCGCGACTGCTCCAGAAGCCTCAGCCAATTCGAACAAGGGCAGGTAGCGACTGGCAAGAGCAGCGACTGCCTCAGCCGAGGCTATTCTCGTTTCATCTTCGGCAACCATCACGTGCTTTGAATCGGGATGAGCCTGCTGGGCCTCAGCGGCTTCGAGCATCTCGAAGTCAACGGCAGTGTTTGTGAATGAAATTGTGGCACCATTCAGCAAAGGCATCCAGAAGCCGAGCGAGAGGCCAGAAGCGCGATTGAGCGGCACGCGATTTCTCACCGTTACTCCGGGTTTCCACCACAAGACGCGTCTCGCACCCCAGGCTGCGCTCCAGATTCCACGATGAGAAAGAACGACTGGTCCACGTGGCGAAGTTACGATTGCGGCTGCAGTTTCCTTGCGCATGGCATGAGTGCAAACCTGCCGCCATGCGGCATGCGGAGACAACTTTCGATAGAGCCAGATGCGAGCCTGTTCCTGTGAGCCAAATTTTTCAATCGTGCGGCCGATGAACATCACGCCGTCGGATTTCTTCGCTTCATGTGCATCGAGCCAGAACTGCGAAGTGACCAATGTCCCCAGCCCATGCCCACTAATGTACTGCTCCAATTCGCCGCCGGTCAGAGCAGGAACTTCCATTGCCACATGCCCAGCCATCACGATCGCTACGTGGGCAACCGCTTTTTCAACACCATCGGGCAGAAAGACCCCGATCCGCGCCTTGCGTCGCAATCGACGGTTGATGTGGCGAGCAAACAACAATGAAGTTGAGGCCAAGCTTCCGTAGCTGAGCTTCTGACCGTCAGCTTCGATTGCCGTCAATTTGTCATGCAGTGCTGCCGAAGCCAGAAATGCCATAGGCAAAGTGGGTGCCTTTTCAGAATCCCTAAATGCGGCATTGACCTCAAGACTCTTCACGACACGCCAAAGTTCGGGAGCGGTTACTGTTGGTGGCAGTGGCGTACCGTATTCAATTTCCAGCGGGCGGAACCAGCGGCCCACCCGCAAATTTACTTTTGCTTCGCTGAAGCTCAGAAGGCTGTTCCAGAGGCCGTTCATGTAGGCAGGGATGACCGGGATTTGTGTGCCTGCCAAAATGCGGGTGAATCCTTTCTGGAATGGGTGTAGATGCCCGCTGCGGGTAATGCCGCCTTCAGGAAAAATTCCTGCAAAGTGCCCTTCTTCGATGACAGCGCGAACTTTGCGCAGGCTCTCGATCGCTTCGCGACGGGCACCTTGAGAGATGGGAATCGTCCGGAAGAGATGCAAGCCGAAGCGCGAGACCGGATTCTTATAGAAGGCATCGAAGACTAGAAAACGAACCATTCGCTGTGTCATCGCGCCAAGCAAGAAGCCATCCGCAAGTGTGACGTGATTGGACATCACAATTCCAGGCCCGTATGAAGAGTAGTTCTCAGATCCGTAAATTTTGAAACGGTGCAAGGTTCTAAGCGGCAAATAGGTTGCGAGCCGCAGGGGGAAGCGCCACATTTCGAATGTGAGGGCGAGCAGTAATGCGGCGGCCGCAATCGGGACCCAGCCTGAGAGCTCGAGGCCGGCCCAGGCACCAAGCCAGCAGACGATGGCACGCGATGCAAATGATGCCCTGAGGTTGCGAGTCACTAAAACCGCAGAGGGGACCAGCCACCCAAGGCCCGCTGCTGCAATCCAGGGCTGTCCCATGCTCAGGCCAAGCAGATAAAGGAAAGCGCCGGGGATCAACAAGCCGGGTTCGCCTCTCCGGTAAGCCATAGCCAAAGGGACTACAGCAACGAGCATTGCAATCAGGCTCGAAGCGAGAAGGGTTTGCGAAGGGAAGACTTTCCAGAATGCTGTAAGGCTTAAGCCGAGGAGTGCCCAGCCGAACAAATTACGAAGATGTGGACCTGACATCTCTTTCAAGGACAACTTGGGAACGAGGGTAGCCGTCGACTTTTCAGCGAGCAGCATCATGCCGAAACTGAGGATGACAAAGAAGGCCGCAACGATGACCGGCTCGAAGGGAAGCAGTTTCAAGGACTGAGAGAGCAATGCTCCGATGGACAGGGCCAGAAACAGCACGATTTCCCGATAGGCGATTGTTCGTGCCTGATCTCCATGAGGTGTTCGTGGCAACCAGGCCACTCTCCTTCCCAGAAGGGGGAAGAGTGCGATGGGGGAAAGCACAGATCCCGCTCCAAACGCCAGAGCGGCGAAGAGTTTTTCGAAGAATTCAATGAGGATCTGCTGACGAGCGCCTTGCATGGGGATAACCTGAAAAGTGTAGCAGTGAGCCCACACCCTTAGGTATTTTAAGCAGGCAACCCATGACAGTGCTTTGTATCGCCAGTTACGAAAAAGGCCACGAGTTTCTCCGCGAGGCGAAGCGCCAAGGATGTCGAGTTCTGTTGCTCACCTCGCACAGCATCAAAGATTCGGCGAAGTGGCCCGTCGAATCGATCGACGAAATCTACTACATGCCCGATGAGCAGAAGAAGTGGGATCGTCAGCAAACCATCAACGCAGTCAGCTATCTTGCCCGGACGGAGCAACTGGATCGCATTGTCCCGCTGGACGATTTTGATCTCGAAATGGCCGCGTCGTTGCGTGAGCATTTGCGCATACCAGGGATGGGCGAAACGACGACCCGCTACTTTCGCGACAAGCTTGCCATGCGCCGACAGGCTGCTGACAAGGGGCTGAACATTCCGGACTTTGTGCACGTCCTGAATTACGACACCGTGAACGCTTTTCTGGATCGAGTGGCGGCTCCGTGGGTGTTGAAGCCGCGCTTTATGGCAGGGGCGATTGGCATCAAGAAGGTTTATTCGAAAGTCGAATTCTGGAAGATCGTAAAAGCGCTTGGGGACGATCAGTCGAATTACCTGGTAGAAAAATATATCCCAGGGCACATCTTTCATGTGGATTCCGTTGTAACCGAGCGGGAGATTGTGTTTGCCGTTGCCAGTCGCTATGGACGTCCGCCGATGGACGTCAGCCATGAGGGAGGAGTTTTTACAACTCGGCTGCTAGAGCATGGTACGCCTCTCGAAACGAGTCTGCTTGAGAAGAATCAACTGGTGCTTGCGGCAATGGGGCTATTGCGTGGGGTGTCCCATACGGAATACATACAGGGTCGCGAAGATGGCAAGATCTATTTTCTGGAGACCTCGGCCCGAGTGGGTGGTGCGCACATCGCGGACCTTGTCGCCAACGCTACTGGTATCAACCTCTGGGCAGAATGGGCCAAAATCGAAGTAGACGGTGGGGCAGGCAAATACAAACTTGGCGAAGTTCAAAACAACTACGGAGGGCTGCTGGTCAGCCTGGCCCGGCAAGAGAAGCCTGACTGCTCTGCCTACAACGATCCGGAACTCGTGTGGCGGATGGAGAAAAAGCACCATGTTGGTTTTGTCATTGCCAGCCCGAGCTACGAACGCGTACAGTACCTCATGGATCAATACCTCGAACGGGTATGCGAAGATTTTCTGGCTGTTGCTCCTCCTCGCGCAAAGCCTTCCGAGTAGCGCCACTACCTACAATCTTGATGTGAAGCCGATACTGACACGGCACTGTGTGCAGTGTCATCGCGCAGGTGAAGTGGGACCTTTTCCACTGGACAGTTTTGAATCGGCGAGTAAACATGCCCGCCAGATTGCTCTCGCGGCTGCAACGCGTTTTATGCCTCCGTGGAAGCCGGTTGCGCCAGGTGTCAGTTTTCATCGAGAGCGGAAACTCGCGGCTCTTGAAATTGCGACGCTGCAATCCTGGGCCGCAAGCGGCGCTTTGAGGGGCAGTGTGGCCTCGTTGCGCGCCACGCCCGTTGCACCTTCCAATGAGCCTGATCAACGCTGGCGGGCCAGCACGAGCTACGAGGTTGCAGGAGAGGGCCAGGATCAATACCGCTGCTTTGTTGTGCCAAGTGGTCTTGACGAA
Organism: Acidobacteriota bacterium; assembly: GCA_025354885.1. Lineage (GTDB taxonomy): Bacteria > Acidobacteriota > Terriglobia > Bryobacterales > Bryobacteraceae > Bryobacter. The sequence continues at coordinate 9,996 of JANXLY010000178.1, forward strand.
GCCCGCTACATTGATGGTTTTGAATTTCTACCCGGCAATCGGAGGGTGGTTCATCATGCGCTGATCTTTTTTGATCTCTCTGGTGCTGCCCGCAAAATGGATGCCGAGGCGGAAGGACCTGGCTACCCGTGCTTTGGTACGCCGGGCTTTTTGCCCGTTGCGAGCCTTGGCGGATGGAGCCCTGGAAATGGACGACTCACGATGCCAAGCGGGACCGCCATTCGCGCGCCAAAGGGTGCTGATGTTGTTTTTCAAATTCACTATCATCCAAGCGGAAAGACGGAATGGGATCAGAGCGAGGTGGCTGTCTACTTTGCCAAGCAAGCCCCAAAGAGGAAGCTGCTGGATATCGCGCTCACTTCGAAAGCCATTGATATTCCCGCCGGGCAGGCCGACTACAAAGTTCGCGACTGGTTTGAGGTGCCTGTTGACGTTACCTTGCAGCAAATCATTCCGCATGCTCACTTTGTAGCCCGGGCGGCACGTGCCTGGGTGATTTTTCCGGGCGGCCTCAAGAAATCAGTGCTGACCATTACGGATTGGGATTTCAACTGGCAGGACATCTACCAGTTGAAGGCTCCGCTTGCGCTCAAGGCCGGGACCCGGCTTGAGATGGAGATTCTTTACGACAACAGTGCAAAGAATCCCCGCAATCCAAACCGCCCTCCGCAACGTGTTGTCTGGGGGCCTGGCAGCGCAGATGAAATGGCTGGAATGCACTGGAACGTAACTGTGGATAACGAAGCGCGGGATCTTGAAGATCTCACCTCATCGCTATGGGGAAAGATGATCCGAACAATCCGGCAGAGGTAAGATGAGCGGCAGCATGACCCGCCGTACATTTTCGTTACTTCCGCTGGCCGCTGCGGCCGCACCGCTGCTTCCTACGCGAGGTGAACTCGACCTCTACATTCAAAGATTCGAGAGGACACTGCTCGAGAATATTTTAAGTTTCTGGTATCCGAAGACCGTCGATTCTGGCGGCGGCTATCTGCTCAATCACGACATCAGCGGAAAACCCAAAGGCCCGGCGAATCGCATGATTGTAAGTCAGGCGCGGATGCTCTGGTTTTTTTCGCGCATGGCGCGCTATGGGCATGAACCGAAGCAGATGCTGGCAGCGGCGGAGCATGGGTATCGGTTTCTGCGCGAGACAATGTGGGATGCGAAACACGGAGGATTTTATTGGGAAGTGGATCCGCTGGGCAAGCCTGTCAAAGTGAATAAACATCTCTATGGCCAGAGCTTTGCCATGTATGCGCTGTCCGAGTATGCAATGGCGTCCAGGCGCAAAGAGGTAGTTGAGTTTTCACTGAAGTTTTTTGAGGTGCTTGAGAAGAAAAGCCATGACCCGGTGCATGGCGGGTACGTGGAGTATTTTCTCCCTGACTGGTCTACTCCGCCTGTGAATGAGCCGATATACATGGGTGGATCTGCGTCCGGGATGAAGCTGATGAATACGCATCTGCACCTGATGGAAGCGATGACCACTCTTTATCAGGCGACGAGAAATTTGACCGTGCGCGACCGGCTGATTGAACTGATTGCCATTGAATCGAACGCGGTGATCCGCAAGCCCTATATGGCTTGCACGGACAAATTCGACCGTGACTGGACGCCGCGTCTGGAAGGCGGCTTCGCGAAGGTGAGCTATGGGCATGATGTTGAAAACATCTGGCTGATCACCGAGGCCAATCGAGCGGCGGGGCTGTCGTCGAGCCCATACGTCGATTTGTTTCAGGCGAATTTTCAATCCTGCCGGAAGTATGGATTCGACGAGGAGAAGGGGGGCTTTTTCTATACGGGAGATTTCAATCAGCCGGCCGATGATCGGAGCAAGAACTGGTGGGTGCAGGCGGAGGCGCTGGTGAGTGCCCTTACGATGTACCAGCTGACGAACCGCACAGAATACTTTGATGTTTTTCGCAAGACCTGGGATTTCTGCGACAAGCACCAGATCGACTGGCGCAACGGCGACTGGCACAGCAGCATCGACACAGAGGGCAAGGTTCGCGGCGATAAAGCGAACGAGTGGAAGGCTGCCTATCACAACGGGCGGGCGATGATCGAATCGATTGCCCGACTGCGGGCGATCCGTGACAAGACCTCCTGAGGAATTGGCGTTGCACATGAGATGATCAAAGCCTCAAGGCCAATACTCATGAAGCGAAGACTTTTCCTAGGCGCGAGCAGCGCCGCATTTGCCCAACAGAATCTCCCCCTCAAGGATTTCGAGCCGAGCTCGATGCTTCGCGTCCATGAGACGCCCATTTTGAAGGCCGCCTTTCCGGTGATCGACTTTCACGCACACCTCTGCTGGTCTGCGCAAAGCAAGAATGGCGTCTCGCTTACTGGAGACAGAAGCTTCATCGCTACACCGCAGGAACTGCTGCCTGTAATGGACCGCAAAGGCATTCGCACTCTCGTCAATTTAACCGGCGGATACCAGCAGGGGTTGAAGCAGGCAGTGGAGAAATTTGACAAGGCGCATCCGGGACGCTTTCTGACGATGACCGAGCCGGCGTGGGCGCGGATTGGGGAAGCGGGCTACGCGAAGCAGCAAGTGGAGCTGCTCGAAGAAGCGAAACGCAATGGAGCGCGAGGCATGAAAGTGCTAAAGACGCTTGGCCTCTATCTTCGCGAGAATGTCAGTTCGGGCAAGCTGATTCAGATTGACGATGCGCGCTTTGATCCGATGTGGGATGCGTGTGGCCGGCTGGGGTTGCCGGTTGCGATTCACGTCTCCGATCCTTCCGCTTTTTTCAATGCGACAGACCGGTTTAACGAGCGTTTTGAAGAGCTGAACAATCACCCGGACTGGAGCTTTCACGGTAAGGATTTCCCCACAAACGAACAATTGCTGGCTGCGCGGAATCGTGTGTTTGCGCGGCATCCGAAAACACAATTTGTAGCGCTGCATGTCGGCAACTTTGCCGAAGACCTTGGCAATGTGGGGGCTGCGCTCGACAAGTTCGCTAACTTGCATGTCGAGCTGGCGGCGCGAGTGGGAGAGCTTGGCCGTCAGCCGCGCACTTCGCGCAAGTTTTTTGAGAAGTATCAGGACCGCATTCTGTTTGGTACCGACGCTGTCCCCAATGGCATTCAATTTCCGCAGCAGCTTTTTGGCGACAAGCTGTACGAGATCTACTATCGCTTTCTGGAGACAGAAGACGAGTACTTCGATTACGCACCGGCGAAGGTGCCGCCACAGGGGCGATGGCGCATTTATGGCATCGGCCTGCCTCCGGCGATATTGAAAAAGGTCTACTACAACAACGCCGCCAAGCTACTTGGGCTGAAGCTGATTTAGTCGCAGGATATGCGTTTGTAGCTGAAGGACTGAGTACGGGGCTTTGCTGCATCAAGCAACTCTGTTTTTGCTTTCAGCTCCTCGCCGACTCGCTCATAGGCAATGCGTTGCGGATAGTCGTGGGCTGCATTTTCGAAAACAACTTCGTTTGTGCCGGATTTTTTGAGCGTAAAGGGGATTGGGCCCTGCTTGCCGACGAGGGGGATGTAAGTCAGTTCTCCCTCCTTGATTTCGATGCGCAGTTGCTCGAAGAAAACAGGGCGCCCCGGGCGCATGGTTCGGCTGTAGCCGAGCATTAATTCGCCTGCGGGTTTTGACCAGTGTTCTTCAATGCGAGTGCCATTTCTCTCCAAGGCCCAGCAGCCGCTCATCCAGCCGAGGCTGGCCATTTCCGGACCAGCTGCCATGAGAGGAAGAAGCGCTAACAATGCAAGTTTCATGCCGCCACTTTACACCATAGTGCCGGAACGGAACGGCTAGGATCAAAAGATGCTGCTTACGACGACATCGACACTGGAAGGCAAGAAGATTGAACGCTACATCGGGGTGGTGACGGGGGAAGCAATCCTGGGAACCAATTTTTTCAAGGACATCTTCGCTGGAATCACCGATATCATCGGAGGCCGCTCTGCCACCTATGAGAAGGAACTGCGGAAGGCGAAAGATATTGCGATGCGAGAGATGCAGGAAGAAGCTCTCAGCCTGGGCGCCAACGCTGTGATCGGGATCGACCTCGACTACGAAGAGATCTCGCCGGGACAGGGCACGATGCTGATGGTGAGCGTTAGCGGCACGGCGATTGTTATCGCCGACTGATGCGCTGCAAGATTGCTTCCTGGTCTTCACGCGAATGCATTTGCGTGGCAAGGCGAGTAGCGGCGAGGATTGATTCTGGTGCGAGCTCACGCCGGTCTAGAATGGCGAGCAATACGCGCTTCTGATCGCCGGAAGAATGGATCGACTGCGTAGCGTCGAAGAAGGCCTTGCGCACCGGTTCCTGTTCTACCAGCGTGTCGGCTGCCTGAACGAGTACCTGGCTTTTTTCACCGTCGGAGTGGAGCTTTGCGATTTGCAGAAGGATCTCTCGCAAAGATTCCGTGTTGCCGCCTCGAGCTTCGAGCAGTGATTTCAGACATGTAGCGCGGTCGCCGTCGGAGTGGATGGAATCGAGGGATTTTGTGACCTGCTGGACCGCCTGAAGCTCGTTGCCGTGATTTTCGAGCACCGCCAGCAGGACGCGTTTGCGATCGCCATCCGAGTGGATCGTGGCTGCTGCTTCAAAGAATCCCGGGGAGAGTTGTTTGTTGAGTTTCTCTGCGGCTTGTGCCAGCAGTTCTGCCTTGTCGCCATCGGAATGGAGGAGACCGATGGAACGGAAGAGACGCGACTGAGAGAGATCGGCAACCAAGCTGATCCGGCCCCCAAGAAGTTTTTTGCGGTCTGAACTGGAATTCATGGTGTCGATGAAATCGAGCACTGGAGCATCGAGGCCCTGGGCCAGGAAGCTGGTGCTGACTGCTTCGAGGAATTGCAGCTTATCTGAATCTGAGTGCATTTCGCTGGCAACACGAAGCGAACGCCGCAATTGTTCGTCGGTCAGTTTGCCCGACAGGAGCAATTCTTCGAGATAGCGCCGCTTGACGCGGCTGCCCTGAATGGTGCGGATCTCGCGCAGCGCGCCATCGACACCATCTTTTTGCACCCAACGCGCAAGTCGCTCCGGCAAATTGGACCCGTTTTCGCGCACCCACTGTTGCAATTCCCTGGCGAAAAAGCGCTTGGCTTCTGAGCCGTAACTCTGACGAATTGCACCGACAAAGAAGCGCCGCTCGATATTGCCATTGAGGTCAGACTCGATCTCGACGGTGCGGGAATTCCATCGATCCGATTGTGAGAGCAGTAGCTTTGCGCCGGGCGACATGGTCTCGATGTCTTCGTCGTTTGCGTCAAAGCGAATGTCGCCTCTCGTTTTGAATTCTCGTCGGCCTTCGCTCGAAGCAGAAATCGAACGGCTGTTGAAATTGGAAAGTCCAAAGAGAAAACTGAAGGGTGCGGCTTGTGTAACGGCCAGCAGGAGCAATAGTCCGGCCAGCATTACGAGGGGTTCCGAGACCGACGGGATCTTGTTGCGAGTGGTATCGAGAAGAGCTTCGAGACGAGAAAAGATTTCTTTGCGACGGCCTGCGCCGGTGGCGAGGATTGGGATTCTTCCGTTGGAGCCCAGTTCGGCAACGCGGGTGAGGGCTTCGGCATAGGGTTTGCTCTGGCCCAGTTGCGCGACCACCCAGTCGTCACAAGCCATCTCGCGTTCACGATCAATCTGGCGCCCGATGAAGTGCACGGCAGGCTGGAAAGCGAAGATGGCGCGGACGAGACGTTCGACGAGTCCGGTCCAGTCGTCTTTGCGATCGAGGTGCGCCGATTCATGCAACAGTACATGCTGCATCTCCTCTTCTTTGAGGCCCTTGAGCAAATCAGAGGGAAGAAGAATTACGGGATTGAGGTAGCCCATGGCCATGGGCATTCCGATGCGGTCGCTGACCATGACTCTTGGGTTGCGGGAAGTGGGTTGTGGCAGGAGAAGCCCGCTGGGGCGAGCGCTTTTCTTGAGACGCCGGACTACCCAATAGCCGATGGCAAGGCGCAACAATTGAAAGAGCGCAAGGAACAAGGCGACGGCAAGCAGCGCTGGGGCGACATTCGATTCGGTTACTTCCACAAGCGGGCGCGGCGGCAGTGGCACAAGCGGTCGAGGTTGGCGAAGTTCGGAAGGTGGGTTGGCTGAGGTGGATTCGATTGGAGTCGCCTGTGTGGGGAGCCAAGTTGCGCGGTCGTGCCACAGCGGCAGGAGCAGGCCTTGGAGTAAGGGCAGCAGCAGGACGATAAGCAGAGTGAGTTGCCAAATGGCCAGGCGTGTTGCGGCGCTGATGCGCGGGAGGTCTCGCAATACAATCCAGACAAGGAGCGTAAGCAGGATGCCCTGCCACCATCCATTGAGAATGGCTTCAAAGAAGGTTGTCATCATTTGGCTTCTCCGATCATTTTCTTGAGACGTCTGATTTCTGAGGCGCTGAGCTTTTCGCTTTGCAAGAGGTTGTGCACCAACTGTTCGGCCGAATTCTCGAAGAAGCGGCTCAGCAGGAGCCGTAAGGCGCTGTGGCGGGCTTGTTCCCTAGGCACTCTGGGTTTGTAGACAAAGGCGCGTCCGTCTTTTTCGTGTTCGAGATAACCCTTCTCTTCGAGAATCCTCAAGGTTGTGAGGACCGTGTTGTAGGCAAGTGGAGGATCGTTGGGTAGCGCCTCGAGGACATCGTTGACGGTGCAGGCGCCACGGGTCCAGATCGCGTCCATTACTGGTAGCTCGGCTTCGGTCAAAACAGGGGATTCTTTTCTTGCCATTTGAACTCTTAAAGAATTAGTAACACGGAGTGCCGAGTTCGTCAACTAAAGAATTAGTTTTTCTGATGCGCCACAATAAGAGCGGATGATCACACTTAACGACATCGAAGCCGCACATCACCGGATACGGCCAACGATACACGTCACCCCGTGCGAGTATTCAGAGACATTTACGGCGCTCTCCGGCAACCCGGTTTATTTCAAGCTTGAAAATCTGCATATGACGGGAAGCTTTAAGGAGCGTGGTGCGCTGAACAAGTTGTTGCTGATGTCTCCGGAGGAGCGGGCCAAGGGAGTGATCTGCGCATCTGCGGGCAATCATGCGCAGGGGGTGGCTTATCATGCGACGCGGCTTGGTATTCGAGCGCTGATCTATATGCCGGAGCACGCGCCGATTACCAAGGTGAATGCGACGGAGCGTTTTGGTGGCGAAGTGGTGTTGTTTGGCAAGTCGTTTGATGAGGCGCTGGCAGAGGCGAAGCGGCGTGGTGTGGCCGACGGGCTGACTTTTGTGCATGCCTTTGACGACCCGGCAGTGATTGCCGGACAAGGTAGCATCGGGCTTGAAATCCTAAGCCAGAATCCATTTATTGAAGCAGTGCTTGTGCCGATTGGCGGGGGCGGTTTGATCGGTGGCATTGCGTGTGCGATTAAGGAAACGAATCCGAAGATCAAGATCGTTGGAGTGCAGACGAGCCGGGTGCCGTCGATGATTGCAGCCCTCGCGAAGCACGAGCCTGTGGAGCTGCCAGCGGCTACTACGATTGCCGACGGCATTGCTGTGCGGCGGGCTGGCGCACATACTTTGCCGCTGGTTGAGAAATATGTTGACGACGTGGTGACGGTGGAAGAAGAAGAGATTGCGAGCGCAATTCTTTATCTGCTGGAACGCGAGAAGACGGTTGCGGAAGGTGCGGGTGCGACTGCGGTTGCTGCGCTGCTGCACAACAAGACGAAGCTGCGCGGCAAGAAGACGGTAACGCTCATTTGTGGCGGCAACATCGACCCGCTATTTCTGTGCCAGATCATTGAACGCGGGATGGTGAAGGACGGTCGGCTGATTCGAATTCGGGTGATCATTCCGGATCGTCCCGGGGCACTGCACGCGCTGACGGGCGTGTTTGCCGACATGAGGGTGAATGTTGTTTCGATTGCGCATGAGCGGGCTTATCACGGCGTTACGCTTGGCAATACGAGTGTTGAGGCAACAATTGAAACGCGTGGCAGTGCACATCTGGATGAGTTTTTTGCCAGGCTGGTGGAGCAGAAATACGTTTACGAACGCATCCGCTAAGCGAGGATGCCCTTGACGACGTCGCCGGAAACGCCGGTGAGACGAACGTCGAGGCCCTGGTATTTGACTGTCATGCGCAGGTGATTTATGCCCAGCAGATGCAGCATCGTGGCATGGAAGTCATGCACGCTGACGGGGTTTTCGACAGCGGCGTAGCCCATGTCGTCGGTAGCCCCGTAGGTGATGCCGGGCTTGATGCCACCGCCGGCAAGGAAGTAAGAAAAGCCCTTGATATGGTGGTCTCTCCCGTCACCGCCTTGTGACATAGGAGTGCGGCCGAATTCGCCGCCCCAGACCACGAGAGTTTCATCGAGCATGCCGCGCTGCTTGAGGTCTTGAATCAAGGCCGCAGTTGCCTGATCCACTTCTTGCGCCTTGAGAGCAATGCCCTCCTTTACGCGGCCATGGTGATCCCAGTCGCGATGGTAGAGCTGAATGAAGCGGACGCCGCGTTCGGCGAGACGCCTGGCGAGGAGGCAGTTGGAGGCAAAGCTGCCATCACCGGGTTTGGCACCATACATCTCCATGACGCTCGCGGGCTC
>JANXLY010000184.1 GCA_025354885.1 Acidobacteriota bacterium
CGGCTACGTACCAGCACTCGAAGGCATGCCGCAGTACAACACAGACGGCAACGGTGGCGCGCATCTCTTCATGCCCTGGTGGCTCTGGGATCAGCACCAGAAGCTCGACTTCCCGCGTGGTTATCACATCGAAATTGGCGGCGGCTATAACCTGCCGGGCATCGGCTCCTACCATGGCGCGGCAAGCCGTCTCGGCTATGGTGCCGACATGAAATCGAAGATTCGCGAAGGCTACGGAGCCAGCATCGGCTTTGCCGGCCGGGGCGAAATGATTCCGAACATTCATTCCTACTGCGAGCTCGACCCGACTGTCGTCGACAAGTGGGGAATCCCTGTTCTGCGCTTCCACTTCAAGTGGACCGACTATGAATGGAAGCAGGCCCGCCACATGGAGAAGACTTTCACCGAGATCATCACCGCAATGGGTGGGCGCGTATCTGGCCTGAGTGCCGCGCAACGCGAATCGAATGGCATATCCGTGCCAGGCACGATCATTCATGAGGTGGGTGGCGCCCGCATGGGCACTACGATCAAGAACTCCGTGCTGAACGGCTATTGCCAGGCGCACGAAATGCGAAATCTGTTTGTGATGGACGGTGCCAGTTTTGTCTCCAACCCCGACAAGAACCCGACCCTGACAATTAATGCCCTGGCATGGCGCGCTTGCGACTACCTGGCAGAGGAGATGAAAAAAGGAAATGTCTAATTTCGTAGCCCTCGAAACGATGGACCGCCGCGCGCTATTGCGTGGCATCGCTTTGGCCATTACCGCCACCGGCACTCTCGACGCGCAAGCCGCCCAGCACGTGCACACCGAAACAAGCGCTGAGAAGAGCAAGACTGGCAGCTACAAGCTCAAAGCATTCACCACTGGCGAGTTCAAACTTCTAGAGCGTTTGGCGGAGCTGATTGTCCCTGCAGACAAAGTTTCCGGCAGCGCCAAAGATGCTGGTGCGCCAGAATTCATCGATACGCTCTCCAGCCAGAATGAAGAGTTGGCGGATATTTTTCACGGCGGCCTGGCCTGGCTCGACGCAGAGATGCGCAAGCGTTACAGCACAGGCTTTGTAGCCGCAGAACCTGGTGCACAGACCGCCATGCTCGACCTCCTGGTCGAAGCAGGCCGCAGCGAAGCAGAGCGGCGCAGCGAGGAATTGGTTTACCAGAAAGCGCCGATCTACCAGGAGTTCAGCAACTACACGGTCAAGCGTGAAAATGAACTCGCCGTCGGTGCCCGCTTCTTCGACTGGGTTCGCAAGATGACAGTAGATGCGTTCTACACGAGCCCGATCGGAATCAAAGACCTTGGCTACCTCGGCAACAAGGCCGTCTCAAAATATGAAGTGCCGAAGGAAGCCCTCGAGTACGCCCTGAAGCGAAGTCCCTTCGCGCAAGACTAGTCGATGATCGCGCCGTAGGCCATGTTGACGAAAGAATTGCGTTCTTCCGATCCACCCTCGCGGTGGATCATGAAAATTCCGATCATGTCGGTCTTAGGATCGATGAAGCAATAAGTTCCATAGCGCCCTCCGTGCCCGTAGGTGCCTTCTGACAGCGGCGAGGCAGCGCTATCGCGAGCCACCGCCCAAGCCAGCCCATAACCCATGCCTGGTCCGCTCGTAGCAAGTATTCCTGTATGCACCTTCGTCATGGTCTCTACCGAATGGCGCGAGAGGATGCGATGTCCATTGAGTTGCCCGCCGTTCAACATCATCTGATAGAGCAGAAAGAGATCGCTGGCAGTCGAATAAAGTCCGCCTTCGGGCAGTGGATACTTTGCTCCCGCACGGAATTTCATCACTCCTTCGCCAAGAGGATCAGCGGTGTACTTGAGGGGCTTGCCATCCTTCAGGATGTAAGCGGTGGGCATGCGGTTCCATTTCTCCTTAGGCGGAAAGGTGTGTGTATCTTTCATACCTAGCGGCGAAAAAATGCGGGTCTCAAGAAATCTCTCATAAGGCATTCCACTCAGCACCTCCACGATGCGGGCCAGCGCCGCGATGCCATTGTTGCTGTACTGCCACTTCGTGCCCGGATCAAAATCAATCGGAGTCTGCGATTCCACCAGCACCACTTCAGCGAGCGTCTTGTGTAAGGCACCATGCAATTCTCCAATGCCTGGAGGAGGATTGGTCGGCATGCCTGAGGTATGAGTCATCAAATCGCGAATCGTGATCAGACGCGCAGGGCGCCTCAGAGTGGTCCCTTCGAGAACACGCAATCCCCGAAATTCAGGCAGATGCTTCTCGACCGGATCGAGGATCGATAGCTTGCCTTCTTCGGCCAGCATCATGGCCGCGATAGCGACCACTGGCTTGGTCATCGAGTGAAGTTGAAAGATGGCGTCGGTGCGAATTGGCTGCTTCGATTCGATATCGGTATAACCAACAGCGTCGAGTGCGGCAATCTTTCCGTGGCGCGCCACCAGCGTCACGGTACCAGCCATGGTGCCCGCCTCGACAAAAGTCTTCAGTTGGACAGGAATACGAGCCAGACGGGCAGGATCGAGGCCGCTTTGCGCGTCAATGGCAAGACAGGAGCAAAGGAAAATCGAGAATCGCAGCATCAGAGCATTCTATCGACTCTCCACCCGGAACGGTCGGCTTTGCCCATTTGTAACTATTTTCGGCGGGTTGTTCCTCGGGCGCACGCTTCTATTTTTATGAAGACCCTCCAAATTTCTCTTACGCTAATTGCAGTTCAGGCTTTTGCGTGCCGGCTCTTCAGCTAGACTTCATGCTGCTGCTTCGGATGCAATTCCGCTTGCGACGCCTGCAAAGGCCGTTGAGAAGGCACTTGCGCTTCTTGAAAAGCAGAGTTTCAATTTCAGGCATCAGCCGCCGCTGGTCTGGCCAGAATCGTCGCCCTCCGATGTCCAGAGGTGATCTGCAAAGTGCAACGCTCTCCCTTTATTTGCTGAAGCACTATTCGCCTGCCGCCTGCCGCGCTGAATCCGAACTGACAATCAGCAAAGCGAAAACCTGGCTCGAAGATCAGGATCCAGCCACCACGCAGGATCGCGCCTTCGATCTCATGGGACTCGTCTGGGCCAACGCTTCTGTCGATTCGATCCGCCGTGCTACTTGTGCCCTTCAGGATTCTCAACGGCAAGACGGCAGATCGCCTCAAATGCCCACCATTGGTACAGACGCCTAGGCCACTGGGGAAGCCCTCTAGGTGTTGCACACTGCCGACATCGCCTCCGCAAGCCTGGCATATGGCAAGGGTGTCGTTTGCCTTTTGCGCTCTCAGGCGAGCGACGGGTCCTGGCATGTGAAGAACAGAGCGATCTGGTAACAGCCGTACTTCGAGATTGGCTTCTCCTATGGCGCAGATCAGTTCCTATCCGCCACTGGAACAGGCTGGGCGTCAATGACGCTGACGCTTGCTGCCACACCCACTTCGACGGTCGCCCGGAAGTAAAGTCAACTCAATGGGGATGCTACCTGGATGCTCGTGGCAGCTTCACCAGGTGGTTCGCGATCAGAACCTCAATCTGCTTCCACGTTTCTGACGGCAAGGCCGTTTGCAGATACTCAAGGGCTGTTCCTCGAAACTGGCGATCTTCTGTACTGAGTGCCTGATAGGCCATCGCCACCGGTTCTGCAGGCAGCAACAAACGCAACAGTAGAAACAGATATTCGACACTTGTGTCTGTCTGTTTTTCGTGACTCGAATTCGACTCTTCTGCTATTCTTCGCCTTTCCCACTCTGTTTTTTCCACTTGCAGTTCCACCGAGAGAACGCTCCATACACGCTCCATCTGTAGCTCGAGCATTGGGCGATCCCGCAGCAACTGCCTCATCGCATGCGCACTCCGAAACCGGATCTGGAAGACAGGATCTTTCAATGCCTCAGTCAGAGCATCGAGCGCAATCTGTGATTGACTCACAGCCAGAATCAGAGGGATGCGACGGCGAATCACGTTCTTCTCGTCTGCATCGAGTAATGCATCTGCCAGTTGTCCAGCATGCCGCGAAGAAACCCCACGCAGTTTTTCCATTGCCAGAAATGCACAAGTATCATGCGCCAGCAGTTGAATCAATTGCGGACACAAAAGCGCATCAACAGTTTCGAGATTCATCAGCGCGCGCTTTACACGGCTGTGGTTGCTCGATTGCAGTTCTTCCAATTGATGGAATACCGGGTGCAGAGCCTGCGACCACTCGTCCCCTTCCCGCTCTGTAATTCCTGCAAGGGAACTCAAGCCAGAAACGACTGAAATCTCCGACAACGTAACTTCTTCCACCGTATCCAGTTGACGGGATTGCCTGGTTAGGCTTTTCTCAAGTGCCCTCAGATATGCGTTTTCAAGCCTCCTTGCCAGCAGTAGCGCTGAGCCAGCCCCCAACACGGCAGTCATCAGAATCACCGGCGCACCAGCACTCAACCAGAGCAACAAGCCAATCAGGGCGCTACTGAGCGCATCTCCCAATCGCTCGCCGGTTACATCGATAATCCCTTTCACCGCCCGCTTCTCAACAGCGGCTACCGGCGTGTAGAAGAGCTCATAGCCTGCCCGGAACAGTGATCCGCGGAGCACGATTTCGAGGCCGCGAAGTAAAGTCAGCCCGGGGAAGCCAAGAGTCAGCAGGAGTCCACCACCTCCCACCAGCATTGCCGCCGGCAGAATCCTTACAGGGATTGCCGGACCCAGCCGGGAGAGGATGGCAGGCGTCGCCAGCATTTGTACCGCCACCCCCAACACAGAGGTGACGATGTAGAACAAGGCGAAGAACTGCGTCAGCGCCGGCCCCTTCCCGATCGACTGCGTCGCCTCCGTTTTGAAAAGGAAGTCGATCATACCAGCGGACACCGACACCGCCACTACGAGTGCCGCCAATTGCAGCAGGTAAGGCGAACTTTGTAGCGCCTCGCTCACTGCCGGCTTCGGCAGCTCCAGTTTGGGCGGCGGAACACGATAATTGCGCGTGAAGACCCACATCGTCCAGCCACAGGCAAAGTGGAGACCGGCAGCAAACAAAATCAACAGCGGAACCGATCCTAGTGCCGCCGTCCGCTCAGCCAGCACTCCGCCAAGGATGCCACCCAGCGTACCCATTCCCGCGATTCGGCCGAAGGCCTTCTGGGCAGACCGTGGATCGAAGTATTCCGTCATCAGCAGCCAAAATCCCGACGACAGAAGCAGGTTGATCGCAAACACATGCAGGAAGATTGCGATGGCCGCCGCCTGCGGACTTTCGCCATACAACACATACTCTCCAAGCTGCACCACCCCACTCAACAAGAAGGCCGCCGGCACGAGCACGTTTGGCTGGATCCGGCCCGCAATCCGCGACCCGGCAAAACTTGCCGCAATTGCCACCAATGCAGCCACGAAGGTCATCAAAGGCAAAGCCGAAGGAGTAAACGACGAAAGAAAGATTGAATCCCTCAGGGTCTTGGCCACTACCAGCTGGGCGATCATCAACCCGGAGCCAACCATGGCGATTAGGGTCGCTCCGTCGGGCTGTTGGAGGCGATTCAGGACACTGCGCCACTGCATGGAAGAACCGTTCATTGGATGCAATGATAAAGATTACTATGACTCAGCGCATACTTTTTCTCGCTGCACTTACCATAGGCTTGCTCGCGAGTCAGGATGTCTTCTTGGGCGTAAAGCGAATCGTGGCAGTCGGCGATGTCCATGGCGGGTATTCCGAGTTTGTCATCCTTCTGCGTCAAGCGGGGATCATTGACGCTAGTAACAAGTGGATCGGCGGAGCTACCCACCTGGTCCAGCTCGGCGATGTTCTGGATCGAGGAGCCGACTCGCGCAAGGCGCTTGACCTCCTGGCGTCTTTGGAAGGCCCCGCCAGGAAAGCAAAGGGCCGTGTCCACTCTCTGATCGGGAATCATGAGGCCATGAATATGTACGGTGATCTTCGCTACGTCTCTTCTGGCGAATATGCAGCCTTCCAGACAAAAGAATCCGCAGAGCTGCGCGAGCGTGCCTACGAAGCCCTGGCAGACCCTGCCCGCAAAGACGACGCTGCTTATCGTAAAGAATGGGACCGCGAACATCCCCTCGGATGGGTGGAACACCGTCAATCCTTCGCCCCGGACGGTGTATACGGCAAGACTTTCCTTCAGCACAAGATCGCCATCAAGATCAACGACACACTTTTCCTTCACGGCGGCATCGGTCCCAAATTTGCCTCCATGCCGCTTGAAGAAATCAACAGCAAGGCGCGCAATGAACTGAAAGGCTCCTCCCCGCTTGAAATCGTGTCGGATGACGAGGGGCCGCTTTGGTATCGCGGGCTGGCTTCCAGCCCCGAAGACACCCTGTCTGCTCACGTCGATGAAGTTCTGAAGAACTTTGGAATACTGCGCATCGTGCTCGGCCACACGCCCACACAAGGCACCGTCATGCCACGATTCAACGGCCGCGTGCTGCTGGCCGATGTTGGGCTCTCAAAGTTTTACAACAGCTCCCCCTCCAGCCTCCTCATCGAAGACGGCAAAGCCTTCGCTCTTCACAGGGGAACCAGACTCGAGATTCCCGCCAAAGCCGAAGCTTTGTCGGCTTACCTCAAGGCTGCCGCCGCACTGGACCCACCGGGCACAAATCTCCGCAAATATGTCGAAACCCTTGGTCTGCGTTGACGAGATCAGCGTTGCGGCAGAAAGTCGTAGAGCTTTTCTGGCCCAGCCTTTTCAAAGTGAGCCACGATCAAATCCCGCCGCTGCAGAATCGCTTTCATTTCGGCAGGGCGCAGCCATGGCCCCAATTCCGCCTTGAGCGCATCCATCGTTAATCCCTTCATTGCAGCGAGCAATTGTCTGTCGCACTTGTCGAGCATCTTCGGATTCAACAATTGGACATGCAGGCGAAAGGCACGTGTGTGGTCGATCATCCATAGCCTCCACTCTTTGTCGTAAAGCGTGTTGCCGACATTGCGGTCTGTGTTGGCAATGAGTTGATCAAAGACTCTCATGATTAGGGTCTGTCGCCCATACAAGTCTTTGTCAGGGCCCATTGTCTTCTGCTTGATCCGCGCACCCTCATCCATCAAAACGTCATCTACCCACCAGGTCCAAGCTGAATTCATGCCTGCATGCGAGCGCGATACCGAAGGCGGAATCATGCCGCCAAGCCCCAGCATCCTTCCAAGCCGATACGCCGCTATGTTGAACAGATAGGTGTCTCGAAAGTTGATTTCAGTCCCGGCGGTACCTTCAAAACGGGCCTTCTCTTCGTTGATGGACTGAATGCTTGCGTCGTGTGTGATGGTCCCATCAGAGAGCGTCGCCCGTACCGTACCGGTAATGCCCTTGTTGGACCCCTTCTCGCTTTTGAGCTTGGCCTTCTGCAGAAATTCCTCTTTCTGCTCCAGCGTCAATCCGGGGCCGTTCGATGCAGCTTGGGGAAAGAGGGGCAACACCAATAGAAAGAGAACCGGGAAGATCCGCATGGCTTTGGACTTTATCACACCTAAAAGACTTTTTCTCCTTCAGCCAGCGTGTGTGTCGACACGATCATCAGTTGTGGGCTCGTGATAGTCTGTCTGTCAAAACATCCATATGCGTACTTCAACCGTTTTCAACGCTTCAGGATTCGCCCGCCTCTGGTTCGTGTTGTGCCTTACAACAGCCTCACTCGCCCCCTCCGCTTTTGCCCAGGCGCAATCCGGCTCCATCGTTGGCACAGTTACAGACCAGGCCGGTGCCGTCGTCGCCGGAGTCAAAGTCACACTAGTCAACGAAGGCACGCGATTCACCCGCATCGCCACCACTAACGCCAGTGGTCAATACGTTGCATACTCCATCCCCACTGGGGCTATCTCGATCACCGCTGAAATGGCCGGCTTCCAAAAGCTCGTTCGTAACGGCATCCAGCTCACTGCCGCAGACACGCTCAGTGCCGACCTCCAACTCACCATCGGCAACGTCACAGAAACCATGGAGGTCACGAGCACCGCGCCTTTGCTGCAGTCACAAACCGCAGTCATCTCTTCACTTGTCACCAACCAACAGATGGTCGAAATGCCGCTCAACGGCCGCACTTTCACAGCCCTCTTGAAGCTCAGCCCAGGTGCTTACACGGGCTCAAGCACAAACCTTGCCAATTCCCCATACGCGATGCGCGGCGACGTCAACATCTCGGTCAACGGTTCCAGCGCCCAGAACAACACCTATCTGATCGATGGAATGGTCAACCGTAACCTCTGGCTCAGCACACTCGTGATGGTGCCCACTGTCGATTCCATTCAAGAAGTCCGGATGCTTACCAGCAACTATTCAGCCGAATACGGTGGTGCTGCCGGTGCCATCACAATCGTCCAGACGAAATCTGGCAGCAACCAGTTGCATGGCAGTGCTTATGAATTTCTTCGTAACGACAAACTCGACGCCAACACCTTTTTCAATAACCGCCTCGGCGTTGCAAAGCCGTCTTTTCGTCGCAATGAATTTGGCGCGACCATTGGTGGTCCCATCCGCAAAGACAAGACTTTTTTCTTCGGCGACTATCAGGGAATTCGGCTGCGCCAGCCGCGCAGCATCGTTTCCTCCATTCCCACCCTTGCCCAGCGCTCCATGATCTCAACGGGCGATTTTTCGAGCCTCGGTGCTTCGATCTTTGATCCTGAAAATGTCACAAGTAATCTGCGTACACCTTTCCCCGGCAACCGGATCCCGACTTCCCGCCTCGATCCCGCTGCTGTCCAGCTTACAAACTTCCTTCCCTCACCCACCTCTTCTGG
The DNA here is from genome assembly GCA_025354885.1 of Acidobacteriota bacterium. Classification (GTDB taxonomy): domain Bacteria; phylum Acidobacteriota; class Terriglobia; order Bryobacterales; family Bryobacteraceae; genus Bryobacter. Next base: position 8,709 of record JANXLY010000184.1, read on the forward strand.
TACCACAAGAAACTTCGTATTTAACCCAAAACTCGAGCAGCGGACAGATCAGTTTGACGTCCGGCTCGATCACAACATCGGACAAAGTGATCGCATCTTCTTCAAGTACAGCTACGATGACACCAACCTGCTGAGCCCAGGCAATCTCCCTTCGCCGGCCAACGCCGCAATTCCGCTTGGTCCATACCTTTCCGCTGACGGCACCAATAGCGCCATCACTGTGCCCCTCAAGAACTGGTCTGCCACTTTCAACTACACCAAGGTCTTCGGCGCCAACATTGTCAATGAGCTTCGCATTGGCGCTGTCCGCTGGAATCAGGATATTTTGCCGCTTGGCAACTCTGTAAATAGTGCAGCCGCAGTCGGTATCCCCGGCATCAATGTGAATGACAAGTCTGGCGGCCTGCCTGCGCTTTCCATTACCGGCTATCAGGTCCTTGGCGACAATTCCACCTATCCCGAGACCAGCCACACCATCTCGTTCCAGTACGAAGACATCCTCACCGTCGTCAAGAATTCTCACACCATCAAAATGGGCGGCATGTATGTCCGCAACCGTTTCAACGGCTTCTCCGCCTTTCCCACCCGCGGTAGTTTTGCCTTTAACGGACAGTTCACGCGGCAAATTGGCAGCACCGCAGCCACAACTTCCCTTGCCGATTGGGCACTCGGAGCCACCAGCGGAATCACCCGCAACATCCTTGCCGGCACCTTCGGCATGCGTTTCTGGAATCTTGCCGCCTTTGTGGATGACACCTGGCGCGTCAATAATCGCCTTACGTTGAACTATGGACTTCGCTACGAACTTCTCACTCCGCCCTACGAAGTGCAGGATCGCTGGTCCAACTACCGCGTGGATAAGGCCAGCCTCGAATTGGCCGGTCGCAACGGTGCCTCCCGCCGCCTCCGCAACATCGACACCAACAATATTTCCCCCCGCCTGGGCGTCACTTACATGGTCACCAGCGACCGCCGCACCGTCCTCCGCGCCGGTGCCGGTATCTCTTACGTCGAGGCAGGACAGGGCGGCGGACAACTTTATAAGAACCTGCCCAACTTCTACTCTCAGGTTGTCGCCACCGATCAAAATGCCCGCCCGGCCACCTTCCTGCGTAATGGCCTGGTTGCTCCCGTTCCACCCAATATCAACGATCCCGTTGCTCTATCAGCGGGCAACCCCAACGCCTGGGATTATGACCTGCAATCCACGCGTGCCATGCAATGGTCCATCGGACTCCAGCGCGAAATTGTTTCCGGCCTGCTCGTCGACCTCTCCTACATCGGCACACGAACCCTTGGCCTCATCGCCAACGTCAATCTCAATCAATCCATCCCTGGCGCTGGTGCTCAAAACCTGAGGCGTCCCTTTTTCTCCATCAATCCGAACGTCACCGATATTACCTACCGCACGAACTACGGTGCTGCCAAGTACCACTCCCTCCAAAGCAAAATTGAAAGACGCTACAAGCGCGGCCTCACTCTCTCTGCCGCCTATACCTGGTCCCACTACATGGCAAACGCCGCCAACATCAACGGCGGCGGTAACGGGCCGCCCCAGGACAACCGCTGCTATCGCTGCGAGTGGGGCAGCACCCCCGATGATCGCCGCCACATCTTCGTTCTGAATCATGTCTTCGAGTTGCCCTTCGGCAAAGGTCGTCAGTGGCTCAATTCCGGACTGCTTTCACACCTGGTCGGCCCGTGGAACCTGTCAGGCATTTGGTCCCTCTCCACCGGCGAGCACTTTACCGCAGGTCTGGCTGCTGCCGTCTCCAACTCCGCCGGCGGTGGCGGTGCGCGCCCGGATCGTCTCCGAGACGGAAACCTCTCCGGTTCCGGACGCACCATCGACCGCTGGTTCGACCTCTCCGCATTTGCCACCCCCGCCCAGTTCACCTACGGCAACTCGGCTCAGGGAATCCTCATAGGTCCCGCCAACTTCAACGTCGACCTTGGCGTCCACCGCAATTTTCAGTTCTCGGATCGCTTCAAGGCCAGCTTCCGTTGGGAAATGTTCAACGCCATGAACCACGCCAATTTCGCCGTGCCTAACTCTTCGATCGGCAACCCCACTGCTGGCCAGATCTCAGCTACTGCTGCCGCCCGCATCATGCAGTTAGCCCTAAAAGTGAACTTCTAACCACATGCCTACGCGCCGCAAATTCCTGTCCCAGATCTCACCAGCCCTGCTTTCCTCGGTCACTGGACTACGAGCCCAAAACTCCCGCCCCAACATACTGTTCGCGATTGCCGACGACCGCTCCTGGCCCGGCGCATTCGAAACCCGCAACAACGCCCTCCAGCTACCCGCCATCAACCGCGTCGAAGGTCAAGGCGTGCGCTTCACCCAATCTTATTGCGGTTCTCCGTCCTGCACTCCCTCCCGAAGTGCTGTTCTGACGGGTCGCCAGATGTGGCAGGTCCAGGAAGGAGGCGCCCTTTATGGCACCCTTCGGCCCGAATACCCTGTCTTCACACACCTCCTTGAAGATGCCGGCTATCGCGTTGGCTCAACCGGAAAAGTTTGGGGCCCCGGTAACTGGACTGCCGCTGGCCAGACCCGCTCAGCCTCAGGCGTCGAATTCAACACGCGTCGCCTCTCGCCTCCCGCACCCGGTATCGATGACCGCGACTACGCCGCCAATTTCGAAGACTTTCTCGCCACCCGCAAGGCCAACCAGCCCTTTTTCTTCTGGTATGGCGGCGCAGAGCCCCATCGCGCCTATTCGGATGGCTATGGCCGCCGCCTCGGCAAGCGCCTCGAAGACGTCAGCGTCCCACCCTTCTTGCCGGACACAGAAATCGTTCGTGGCGACATCCTCGACTATTGCGCTGAAGTCGAATGGTTCGACACTCACCTTGGTCGCATGCTCACAGCACTCGAACGCAAAGGCGAACTCGACAACACTCTCGTTGTCGTCACAAGCGACAACGGCATGCCCTTCCCCCGCGCCAAGTCGAACCTCTATGACTGGGGTGTCCGCATGCCGCTCTCGATCCGCTGGGGCTCAAAAATTTCAGCTGGCCGCACTGTAGACTCTTTCGTACATCACACCGATTTTGCGCCTACCTTCCTCGAAGCTGCCGGACTGCCGGCACCCTCCTCCATCTCGGGCCGCAGCCTTCTTCCTCTTTTCCAAAAAGAAGATCCGGCTCGCGACGCCGCTTTTACCGGAATCGAGCGCCACACCATGTGCCGCCCCAACGGGGCAACTTATCCGGTTCGAGCAATCCGCACCGGGCAATATCTCTACCTGCGTAACTTCAAACCTGACCGCTGGCCCACCGGCGGCGCTTTCATCTCCTCCAACCGCACTCCCCATGGTGACGTCGATGTTGGCCCCACTGCCAACTTCATGACCGAACCGGCAAATCAGAAATCCTACGCGCGCCAGTATCAACTTGCCTACGATCGACGCCCTGCCGAAGAGCTTTACGATTTGAAATCCGACCCCTTCCAAATGCAAAACGTGGCGGCTAATCCAGCTCACGCTCCAGCTAAGAAACAGCTCTGGACCCGCCTCCAGTCTTACCTTCGTCAAACTGGAGACCCCCGCATTGAAGGACGCGACCCTTGGAAGGATTACGTCTACTACCAGACCACTGGGTTTGGCGCTTCCCTCAACCGCAGCCTCCCCAAGGCCGAACGAGAGAAAGCCCGCCAGATGCCGCGCCACAAACCGGAATAGTCTCGATATCGCCGATACCTTAGTGCGGTAGAGACACGGGCATCAACAGCAGCGTGTTCGAATGGAGTTCTGCAGACGGCCAGGAAGCAGCACTCAGCATTTCAAAGCCGCCATCGACCACCCAAATCGGTTGGAGCGGACTCAATTGTCGCCGAAGCCGCAGCAAGCGAAGGTCGGCGTTACTTTGCTCCGGGCTTCCCAGGCCCCTGTTGGAGGAGAAGGTCCGATGGGATCCAATTTGGACCTCTTTGAATTCCCTATTCGGAGCAATGGTCATGCAGCCGCGCGGCTTGGCTAAGTAGTAGCAAAGCATCCACATCGTTTCGCGATCTGTGAAAATGATGGCGTTGGGTGGAACCCTGCTTTGGAGTTGCTCAATTGCCTGCAACATGCCACTCAGCTTTTGCGCGTCTTTCGGCATGTTCTGCCAGTCGGGAGTCGCAGCGAAATAACAGGCAGTAACGAGGAAAATTGTCGTTGGAATCTCGTTACGAGGAAAGAGGCGGAAGAGCCATTCGCAGCCGAATCCAAGACCTGTAATAACGAAGAGTGCCAGTACGACCGTATGACGCGAGCGCCCGTAGGGATGGACTTGGAGCAACGCGGCAGTCAGTGCGAAGACAAAGGCTGAAAGCAGGGCGACCGCAAGGATGCGGTAGCGCATTGCATCTTCTTTGCGCCAAAGAAAAATCATTCCAGCCATGAAGAGCGCGACGCCGACCACTCCCACCGCCATCGAAGAAAGGGCATAGGAAAACTGTTTTGCTGCACCAGCCACCGCAAAATAAAGCCGGTTCGCAGAAGGCTGGGGAAAACTGTGCCGCAGGTAACCAGTAACGTGCTGAACCGTGCCCGGGTCCGATACAAGTGTTGCGATCGAAGTCTTGTACAGAAGCGCATAAACGCCTGGCGCCCCAAGTTGAGAGAGAACCCAAACGAGAGAGAAACTCATGGGGCGATGCTCCTGCACCAGGCGAAGCATCGCGTAAACGCCGAGCGCTCCTGCGACAAAGGCAACGGAAAATTCTGTCAGGATGCCCAGGTACAGGCATAGCATTGCGAGCACCAGCCTGGGTAAGGATCGGGTCTCGAGAGCGGCTTCGAGAAAAAGCAGCGCAAGCGAGCTGAGCAGCAGGGCGAGGGTATAGCCGCGAACTTGGGCGCCAAGGGAAAGGAGCGTTGGGCTAAATTCAAGGAGCAGCAATGCTACCAGGGCCGCATGAGCAAAGCCTTGGCGCGCAAGCCATTTCCAGATCACCCAGGGGAACAAGCTGCCCGCAATTATGGGCAAAAGCCTGAGGGCAAGCTCAGAGTCCGAGATCCATTGAATGTAGTGGAGCAAAAAGTAAAACAGCGGCGGATGATGGAATCGCAGGCTCCGTGCGTACCAATCCGAAGCTTGGGCGATGAAGAAGATCAAAGCTTCGTCAGGGTTGAGAGAGGTTTGGGCTGCTACAACAAGTCGCATTACAAGAGCGGCGAGTACAACGAGAACGGGCACGATCTCGAAGCGGCGCGATGTGAAAAAAACTGGCATGGAATCGATGCTCTGGCTGTGCCCCGAAGTCGATGGTCGCATACCGCGACTACAAAGTATCAGGAGACAAGAGCAGAAGCGTGTTCGAGAGCATTTGCGAGGAGGGGATGGTGCCGGGCAGCATGTAGAATCCACCGTCGAGTACCCAGACAGGCTGCTCTAAGGACACCTGGAGTGCCGTACGTAGAGAAGCAAGATCGCGATGGATCCCTTCGAGAGAGCCGTGGTCCCAGCGAAATGAGAAGCTACGGTAAGTAGAAATTTGACTTTCCTGCATGCCATTTGCGTAATGGCGGGGCATGCTCTGCTGCCGATCCCCAAGGTAATAGTGGAGCATCCACGTCGTCTCGTCATCCGCAAGGATCAGGGCATCAGCTGGAAGTTGCGCCTTTAATTGATGGATGGCCTGCGCCATGTTGGGCAATTGTTGCCGGTCTTTCGGAATATTGCTGAAGTCGGCAGTAGCGAAGAAGTAGCAGGCAGCAGCAAATAGAAAAGCCGTGGGAATGGATACTACCGGGAAACGGCGAAAAAGCCATTCGCAGCCAAAGCCGATGCCGGGGGCAGTAAACAGGGTAAGGATTGCCGTTTGACGAGAGCGCCCGTAGGGGTGAAGTTGCAGCAGTGCAGCTGCAAGAGCAAGAACGAATGCGGCGCCAAAAGCGATGGCCAGTGCACGGAGGCGAAATTGATTTTCCTTGTTTCCAGCAAAACTGAGAAACAAGATTCCAGCGGCAAATAATGCAGCCCCGATATAGCCCAAAGGTAAAGAAG